>NZ_JBIAXM010000049.1:0-49836 GCF_042896695.1 Streptomyces sp. NPDC001270
TGCCGTTGCGAGGGTGTCCAGGTCTTTCGTCACACATCGACAATGGGCGCCCTCGCGCCATGCCCGCAGGCGAACCCTTGGACTCATTCATCTAGAGGGCCGGCCCCGACACCTCGGGGGCTCGCAAGGCGATTCGCTCAGGGCCGTGCCGGGGTCGGCCCACTCCTTGCAGATGATCCGTGCGACGGCGCGGGACCCGAGGATGGCGTCACCGCCCGAACGCCGATCTTCGCAAGGAGCCCCATGCGACCGCACAGCCGCAGAGCCGTCCTCACCGCCTCCCTCGCCGTGGCGGCGGGCACACTGGCTCGCCCGGCCCTCGCCGCGCCCGGTGCCACCGCGCACACCCCCGCGGCGCCCGACGCGAAGGCGCTGAGCGCCGCTCTCGCCGGGCTGCCCGGAACCGACGCGACCGCCGCCCTCGTCCGGGTCGGCGGCACCGGCGGCAGCTGGCGGGGCAGCGCGGGCGTCCACGATCTGGCGAGCGGACGGGCGGCCGACCCCGATGCCCTGTTCCGGGCCGGTTCGACGACGAAGGTGGTGACGGCGGCGGCCGTGCTGCGGCTCGCGGCCCAGGGCGCGGTCGACCTGGACGCACCGGTCCAGCGTTACCTTCCCGCCCTGCTCGGCCCGGCGTTCGAACCCGTCTCCGTACGCCGGTTGCTGAACCACACCAGCGGCATCAGGGCGGGTGACGGCTGGGGCGAGGACTTCGATGACCAGTACGCACACCGCTTCGAGACGTTGTCCCCGGCCCAGGTGGTGGCGTCGGCGGTGGCGAAGGGTCCGGAGTTCGCCCCGGGTGAGCGGCAGCAGTACCTGAACATCAACTACACCGTCCTCGGGATGCTGATCGAGGAGGTGACGGGGCGCTCGTACGCCTCCGAGGCCGCCCGGCTGGTGCTGCGCCCCGCCGGGATGACGCACACGTACTTCCCGGGCACCGACCCGCGCATCCGCGGCCCGCACAACCACGGTTATCAGCTGGTACGGAACGCCGACGGGACCACCCGGTTCGTGGACGTCACGGACTGGAACCAGGCGGACCGCTTCGCGGCGGGCGACATGATCTCGACGGCGGCGGATCTGGAGCGGCTGATCACGGCGCTGTTCCGGGGCCGGATCGTCCCACGGCCGCAGCTGCGGGAGATGGTCACGCTTCCGCGGGACATCGCGGACGCCACCTACAGCGCCGGACTCCAGCGGTTCGAGTACGGGCACACGGTCTACTGGATCAAGTCCGGTGCCCGCTACGGCTACAGCACGGCGCTCGCCGCCACCCGCGACCTGCGCCGCACACTGGTGTACTCCGTCAACTCCACCGATGCCAAGGGCACGTCGATGAACCCCGTCGCCGAGCGCATCGCCATGGCGGCGCTCAAGCCGTAGCGAGCCGGGGCGGGTCCGCGCGCCGGCGAGCGCGCGGTTGGGGGGGGGTGCGTGCGCGCGGGTGGGTGGGCGTGCGCGGGTGGGCGGGCCAAGGGCAGGGCGGTCACTGGCAAAGCAGGGGGAAAGGAATCGCTCCACGGCCCGTCAACCGCCGTGTGATGGCCGGGTGGCAACGCGGTGTTCACGCGGGCGCCGTCGAGGGCCGCCAGTGTGCGGTGCCTGTCAGCTCACCTGCACGTCAGAGAGGTCACCATGACCGCACAGGCAGATACGTCGGACAGAGCACCGCAGTCCCCCGAAAGGCTCAGCCGCCGTCACGCCCTGGGCCTGCTGGGTACCGCGGGGGCCGGCGCGGCGGTAACCCCGTTGCTGGGCGCGGGCCCGGCCGAGGCCGCCGTCCCGTTCGGCGCGCCGGCTCTCCACCTCACCGCGGACTCGTCCGGCGCGCCCCCGGTCCAGGGCCTGCACCTGACCTTCGGCGCGGACCCGTGCACCCAGATGACCGTGTCGTGGATCACCGACACGCCGGTGACCAGGCCCGAGGTGCACTACGGCACGCTGAAGCACGGTTTCGGGTCCAGCGTGGCGGCCCGCACGGTGAGTTACCTGGACGGCACGTCCAACCGTACGGTCCACGTCCACCACGCCACGCTGAACCGGCTCACTCCGGGCACCGACTACGTCTACCTCGCCACGCACGAGGGGACGACGCCCGACAGCGGTACGTTCCGCACCGCCCCGCGCGGACGGATGCCGTTCACCTTCACCAGCTTCGGCGACCAGTCCGCTCCGCAGGTGACGTGGGCGGCGGACGGCACCGTGGCGCTCGACGCGAACTCGACACCCGCCACGAAGGACATCGTGACGGGCATCGAGCAGGTCGCCCCGCTGTTCCATCTCCTCAACGGCGACCTGTGCTACGCCAACCTCGACGTCGACCGGGTCCGTACCTGGAACAACTTCTTCACCAACAACACCCGTTCGGCGCGGTTCCGCCCCTGGATGCCGGCCGCAGGCAACCACGAGATCGAGAAGGCGAACGGCCCGCTCGGCCTCGGCGCCTACCAGGCGTACTTCTCCCTCCCCTCCACCGAGACCGACCCGGAACTCGCGGGCCTGTGGTACGCGTTCACGGCCGGTTCGGTGCGGGTGATCGTGCTGCAGAACGACGACAACTGCCTCCAGGACGGCGGCGACGTCTACATCAGCGGCTACTCCGGCGGGCGCCAGCTCGCCTTCCTGGAGAAGGAGCTGAAGGCGGCGCGCTCCTCCCGGGACATCGACTGGGTGGTCGTCGCCATGCACCAGGTCATGATCAGCTCCTCGGACGCGAACGGTGCCGACCTGGGCCTGCGCCAGAAGTACGGTCCCCTGTTCGACCGGTACGGCGTGGACCTGGTGCTGTGCGGTCACGAGCACAACTACGAACGCTCGCTGGCCGTCCGCGGTGTCGTCGCGGGCAGCGAGACCCTGACGCCCCGTCCGGCCTCCCAGGCCACCGACGCCATCGACACCGGGCTCGGCACCGTGCACATGGTGCTCGGCGGTGGCGGTGTCTCGGGGACCACCAACGAGAAGTTCTTCACCGACGGCACCGCGAAGGTGATCACCGCGGTGTCCGCGACGGCGGGCGCGAACGGCAAGCGCACCTCCACCTACGTCAAGGAGGAGGCGGTCTGGGTGGGCGTCCGCGACGTCGAACACCCCTACGGCTTCGCGGCCTTCACCGTCGATCCGGGCCGGCACGCCGGTGACACCACCCGGATGCACGTGACGTACTACAACGTGAACAAGCCGCACGGCGAGCTGTCGGTGTTCGAGACCTTCACCCTGCACCGCAAGCGCTCCGACGGCCACACCGGCTGACCCTGCGCGGAGCCACCGCCGACGCTGACGCATACGGGCCGGACGGCCGCCGCCGGCCGCCCGGCCCGTGACCCGCCGCATTTCCGCCGCCGTGCAGCCGCCTCGCGCCGGTACCGGCACGGGGCGGTGCCGGCACGGGGCGGTGCCGGCACGGGGCGGTGCCGGCACGGGGCGGTGCCGGCACGGGGCGGTGCCGGCACGGGGCGGTGCCGGCACGGGGCAGGACGGTTCACCGACCGGCGGGATCTGCCCCCTGCCCGCTCCCGCTTCTGGTTGGCTCGGCGGCATGAAGTCCTCTGTGTTCGAGACCGCCACACCCGATCCGGCCGGGTATCTCAACCGGGTCGCCGGGTCCGAGGTGGGCCGCTCCTACAAACGACGCATGCTCGACGAACTGGCCTCGCGGCCGGGGCAGACGGTCCTCGACCTCGGCTGCGGCAGCGGTGCCGATCTCGAAGCGCTCGCGGCAGCGGTCACCGCGTCGGGCACGGTCATCGGCATCGACCACGACCAGCACATGGTGGACACGGCCCGGGCGCGCGCGGCCGGTCCGGCCACGGTGGACGTCCGGCTCGGCGACCTTCACGATCTGCCGTTGCCCGACGACGCGGCCGACCGGGCGCGCACCGATCGCGTACTTCAGCATGTCGCCGAACCCCGTACGGTGCTCGGCGAGATCCGCCGGGTCCTGCGGCCGGGCGGACGGCTGGTCATGGGCGAGCCCGACTGGGAGACGCTGGCCGTGGACCATCCGGACGGCGACCTGACCCGTGCGTACACCCGCCACGTGGCCGAGCGGGTGATCCGCAACGCGGGAATCGGCCGGCAGCTCCCCAGACTGGCGGCCGAGTCCGGTTTCACGGTGCCCGAGGTCGTCCCCGTCACCCCGGTCTTCCGGAACGTCCGTGCCGCCGACCGGATCCTCGGCCTGGAGCGCTGCACACGGCGGGCCGTCGCCGCCGGCTACTTCACTGCCGAGGCGGCACGGACCTGGCTGACGCACCTCGCGCAGGGCCCCTTCCTGGCGACGGTGACGTTCTACGTCGTCGTCGCCGAGGCGTGAGGAGGCGAGCTCCTCCGGTCGTCACCCGGAGCCCTGCAACGGGCCGGGCCGGTGCCTACTTCCCGGTGCCCACGGGGTCGACGGTGATGGCGGAGCCGGAGCCGTCGGTCACCGGGACGTTGATGCTGACGGGCAGGGTGAAGGAGTGGGTCTCGTCGGGCGGGGTGACGACGAGGCTGGTGAAGGTCGCGCCGGTGCCGCCCGAGTCGTTCGGCGGGTAGTGCAGGGTGAACCGGGTCTCCTCGCCGGGCTGCACGCTGACCTGCGGCGCGGAGAGCTTGCTCCGGTCGGCGCTGACGGTGCCGTCCTTGCCCTTGAGGTCGGCGCCCGGGAAACCGTGGAGGGTGCAGGCGGCGGAGCCGGTGTTCTTGAGGTTGACGATGAGGGTGCCTTCCGCCATGCCGCCGGAGGTGCTGAAGCCGAGTTGCGAGGTCTGGCAGGCGCCGGAGCCGCCGCCCGCGACCTGGCCGCCGTTGACGGCTTCGTGGCCCGTGGACGCGCCGGCGGAGCCCTGCGTACCGGAGTTCTGGGAAGCGGAGTCCCCGGCGGAGGGGGAATCGCTCGTACCGGAAGACCCGCTGTCGTCGCCCTGGCAGGCGGTGACCGATAGGCCCGCGGCGACGGCGATGGCGAGGAGGGAGAGCTTCTGGACGCGCATGGTTGCCTTTCAGGGCGTTCCCGCTCACTTTGCAGGAGCGAGCAACAGTGACGGCTTGCTGATCAACTAGACCACGCGGGCGCTTGAAGGGTTCCGATCAACATCGCATCGACATTGCATCGGCATCGCTCCCCTACATTCCGGCCACACCGGCTTCGCGGGGCCGGGGCAACGCCCTGCGGAGCCGGGCCGCCGGGGCCGGAGGCGGGGCCACCGCCCGCGCGCGACGGCAGCAGCCCCGAACCGGTACTCGGACCGGGCGGCCGGGTGGTCCGAGCCGCCCAGCCGTCTAGCCGAACTGTCCGACCTGGTAGTCCCCGGCGGGCTGCCGGACGATGACATTCAGCCGGTTGAAGGAGTTGATCAGAGCGATCAGGGAGACCAGAGCGGTGAGTTGCTCCTCGTCGTAGTGCTTGGCGGCGTTCGCCCAGACCTCGTCCGTGACGCCCGCCGAGTCGGCGATACGGGTGCCCTGTTCGGTCAGCTCCAGCGCGGCGCGCTCGGCATCGGTGAAGACCGTGGCCTCCCGCCAGGCCGCGACCATGCTGAGCCGCACCGCGGTCTCACCGGCCGCGGCCGCCTCCTTGGTGTGCATGTCGAGGCAGAAACCGCATCCGTTGATCTGACTCGCGCGGATCTTCACCAGTTCCTGCGTCGCCGAGGGCAGCGACGTGTCCCCCAGCGCCTTGCCCGCAGCGGTGAAGTGCTTCAGGATCTTGGCCACGGTCGGGTTGGCCAGGACGTTCAAACGGGCTTCCATCGTGTGCTCCTCTGTCGTTGTCGACGGCTGCACACAGAGGACGCAAGGAACCGACCAGATGTGACATGGGCCGGTGTGATCCGGGTCTCCGACGCCACCTGCCCTTACCCCGATCGTGCCCTTACGGGCGCCCGAGTCCCCGGACCGCCACTTTGCGTTCAATGCATCGTTGATGTGGCTGCATAGTTTCAGCCACCATGAACTCAGCTGACCAGCACACTGACGGGCTCACCCGACGCGGTCTCATCGTCGGCGCCGTCGCCGCCTCGCTCGTCGCCTCCGGCGGCGTCGCGAGCGCGAACCCCGCCCGGCAGAGCGGAGCGAGACCGGCCGGGAGCGGCGGTACCGTTCCCGGCGACCCGGCCCGTGGCGATCTCGGCTTCTCCGTCCCGCAGTACCTGACGACCGTGCCCGGGGAGTCGGTCGAGGTGGACCGGGTGGACCGTCCCGTGGCCCCGGGTATCGTCCTGACCACCTTCAACACCTTCGGCCGCAGCGGCTGGACCCGGGTGCACGTGCTCAACGCCGACCTGGGCGACCGGTCGGTCGGCGTCGACCTGGTCGCCGCCGGGGTGAGCGACACCCGCCCGGTCTCGGCCGCGGCCGACGCGCAGCACTCGGTCGCCGCCGTCAACGGTGACTTCTTCGACATCACCGAGACCAACGCGGCCATCGGCCCGGAGGTCCAGAGCGGCCGGTTGCGCAAGGGAACGAACCAGCACTCCACCGTCGCGATGATCGGCGCCGACCGGGTGGCCCGGCTCGCCGACTTCATGATCTCCGGCACGGTCACCGTGGCCGGCACGAAGCGGACGCTGGCCGCCCTCAACTCCGCCGGCGTGCCCGCGGACGGCATCGCCGTGTTCACCCCGCAGTGGGGGCCGGGCAGGCGCACGCTCATCCCGGGGTCGGGTCCCTACACCGAACTCGTCGTCGCGGACGGCAGGATCACCTCGGTGGGCAGCGCGCTGACCGACACGGCCGTACCGGACAACGGTCTGGTCGTCCTCGGCCGCGGTGCCGCCGCCGCCCAGCTCGCCGGCGCCCGCCAGGGCGACCCCGTCACCGTGGCGTTCGAGCCGAAGACCGACAGCCCGTCGGCGCCGCACATGGCGCTCGGCAGCAACGCGGTGCTCGTCCGCGGCGGCACGGCGATCACCTTCCCGCCCAATGACGGCAACGACGCGCTCAAGCCGCGCACGGCCATCGGCTGGCTGGACGGCGGACGCCGCCTGCTGCTCGTCGCGATCGACGGATCGGCCGAGTTCTCCGCCGGGCTCAGCTTCAACGACACGGCCAAGCTCCTGGTGCGGCTCGGCGCCACCGAGGCGTTCATGCTCGACGGCGGCGGGTCCACCGAGATGGTCGCCCGGCGTGCGGGCGACAGCGCGGTGAGCGTCGTCAACACCCCCTCGGACGGCGCCGAGCGGCCGGTGCCCAACGGCGTCGGCCTGTTCGGCCCGAAGGGCTCCGGCATCCTGCGCGGACTCGACGTTCGGCCGGTGGCCGACCGGGTGGTGCCCGGACTCACCCTGAACGTCGTCGTCAACGGCTACGACGAGACGTGGTCACCCGTGCCGATCGACCGGCACCCGGTCACCTGGACGGCCCGGCCAGGCTCGCTGGGCCGGGCGGACGACGGTGTCTTCCGGGCGAAGAAGCCGGGCACCGGCACGCTGCGCGCCCAGTCCGGCCCCGCCCGCGGCGAGAGCGAACTGCGCGTCGTCGGCGAGCTGCACCGGCTGGCCTTCGCCCAGCGGGCGGTCACGATCGGACCCGGCGCGACGACGGCCGTCGATCTCGTCGGCCACGACGCCGACGGGTTCAACGCCCCGGTGTCGGCCCACGACGTGACGCTCGACTACGACAAGGCCGTGATCAGCGTGACCGCCCGCGCCGACGGGCGTCTCGGCGTCACCGCGGCCGCGGACGCGAACACCAAGGCCGCGATCGTCACGGCCACCGTGGGACCGGTCGCGGCGAAGCTCGCGGTGACCGTGGGTCTGAGCGCCTCGTCGCTGGCCGAGTTCGAGCCGGGCGAGACCTGGACCGCGGTCTCCGCCCAGGGCACCGCGTCGGTCGACATCGTGCCGGCGGCCGACCGGCCCGGCGCCGCCGCGGACAACCACGCCGTGCGCCTCACCTACGACTTCACCGGCAAGCCCAGCACCTCCGCGGCCTATGTGGTGGCGTCCGCGCCGATCACCCTGCCCGCCGGGACCAAGAAGCTGTCGTTGTGGGTCTACGGCGACGGCCGGGGTCACTGGCTGCGCGCCATGCTGCGCTCGCAGGGCACCACGAATGTGCCGTTCACCTTCACCACCGCCGTGGACTGGACGGGCTGGCGCCAGGTCGTCGGCGACCTCCCCACCGGCTTCTCGGATCCCGTCACCCTGCTGCGCCTCTACATCGCCGAGACGTCGCAGACCAACAAGAACGCCGGGCAGTTGACGTTCGACGCGCTCGCCGCCCAAGTCGGCCAGCAGCCCGACACCACCGAGGCACCGCAGCCGGACCCGTACGTGATCGAGCAGGGCGGCCTCCCGCACGGCCGGTGGACGTTCGCGGTCCTGTCCGATCTGCATGTCAGCGCCGCGGCGGGGCCCGACTCCTTCTCGGCGCGGCAGGCGGCCCTCGCGCTGGACCAGGCCGTTGCCGACAAGCCCGACTTCATCCTCATCAACGGCGACTTCGTGGACAACAACGGCGCCGCGGACTTCGACCTCGCCAACAAGCTGCTGAGCGAGCACGTGCCGAGCGGGCTGCCGGTCCACTGGACTCCGGGCAACCACGAGGCCGGGCTGTCGGCCACCGGGGGGCTCGACGCCTTCCTGGCCGCGACGGGCCGGCCGAACAAGCAGGTCTTCGACCACAAGGGCACCCGGTTCATCCTGCTGGACTCGCACACCGGCGACATGCGCACGTCCGACTGGGACCAGGTGCCGTTGCTGGAGTCCGAGTTGGCGAAGGCCGCGAAGGACCGGTCGGTCACGGGCGTGGTCGTCTCCTTCCACCACCCGCTGCACGACCCGTCCGGTGCCGAGGCGTCGCAGCTGTCCGACCAGTTGCAGGCCGGCCTCATCAAGCGCTGGCTCGCGGACTTCCGGGAGACCTCGGGGAAGCCGATCGCCCTGTTCACCGGTCATGCCCACACCGCGTCGGTCACCCGCGCCGACGGCGTGCTCGAAGTCACCACTCCGGCCGTGGGCAAGACGCCCTACAGCTCGCCCGACCAGGGCGGGTTCTTCGGCTGGATGAACGTCGGTGTCGATCCGCGCCCCGCTCGGATCAGGGCCGGACAGCCCAGCCCGGAGACCCGGGACTGGCTCCAGGCGGAGAGCCGGCCGCTGATCGACGGGATCACACTGTCGGCGCCCGGCCAGATCCCGGTGGGTTCCCGGGCTGCGGTCTCCGCGACCGCCACCACCAGCGAGTTCGGCCTCACCTTCCCGTTGCGCTTCCCGGCCAGCGTCGTCTGGGGCGGGGACTCGGGGCTCGTGGTGGCCCGGTCCGCGTCCGAGGTCCGAACGGCCACGCGCGGCCCGAAGACCCGTGCCGTACTGGATCTGACGTCCGGCACGCTCATCGCCGTACGCCCCGGGACGGTCACCGTCACGGTGACGTCGGGCGGTCTGACCGGCACGGCGACCGTCGACCTCGTCTCGTAACGGGGCGGGTTCCCGCCGCTCACGGCCGACGGAGTCGGCCGTGAGCGGCGCGGCGAACCCGGCCCGCGCCGGTGGAGGCGTACGCCGGGGAGAGCACCGCAGTCCCGGCGCCCCCGGGGTGGTCGCTACAGCGTGCGCCCCATCCGGTCCGCGACCAGTTGCACGAAGCGGGCGGGTTCCTTGGGGCGTCCGCCCTCGGCGAGCACCGCCAGCCCGTGCAGCAGTTCCGCGGTGTCCGTCAGCTCCGCACGGTCCGCACTCTCCTCGTACGCCTGGTGGAGGCCCCGCACGAGCGGATGGCCGGGGTTGAGTTCCAGGATGCGCTTGCTCGTGGGCACCTCCTGCCCCATGGCGCGGTACATGTCCTCCAACGCGGGCGTGAGGTCGTCGGTGTCGGAGACGACACAGGCCGGGGAGACGGTGAGGCGCGACGAGAGGCGTACGTCCTTGACGTCCTCGGCCAGTTGCTCCTTCATCCAGCCGAGCAGAGCGGCGTACTCCTCGTTCTGCTTCTCCTTCTCCTCGTCCGTCCCCTCGTCGGCGTCGGTCCCGAGGTCGATCTCGCCCTTGGCGACCGACCGCAGCCGCTTGCCCTGGAACTCGCCGACGGCGTCCACCCAGACCTCGTCGACCGGGTCGGTGAGCAGCAGCACCTCGACGCCCTTGGCGCGGAACGCCTCCATGTGGGGGGAGTTCTCGATGTTCTGCCGGGACTCGCCGGTGATGAAGTAGATGTCGTCCTGACCGTCCTTCATCCGCTCCACGTACTCCTGGAGCGTGGTCGGCTCCTCGCCGTGGGTACCGGCGAAGGACGCCACGGCCAGGATGGCGTCGCGGTTGTCGGAGTCGGTGATCAGCCCTTCCTTGAGGACCGCTCCGAACTCCCGCCAGAAGCCGGCGTAGCGCTCCGCGTCGGCCGCCCTCATGTCCTTGATCGCGGACAGCACCTTCTTCGTCAGCCGCCGCTGGATCAACTGGATGTGCCGGTCCTGCTGGAGGATCTCGCGGGAGACGTTGAGCGAGAGGTCCTGCGCGTCGACCACGCCCTTGACGAACCGCAGGTACGACGGCAGCAGCGCCTCGCAGTCGTCCATGATCAGGACGCGCTTGACATAGAGCTGAAGGCCGCGCTGGTGGTTCTGGGTGAACAGGTCGTGCGGGGCGTGCTCCGGCAGGAACAGCAGGGCCTGGTACTCGAAGGTGCCCTCGGCCTGGAGCCGGACGGTCTCCAGCGGGGCGCGCCAGTCGTGGCTGATGTGCTTGTACAGCTCGTGGTACTCGTCGTCGGAGACCTCGTCGCGCGAGCGGGCCCACAGGGCCTTCATCGAGTTCAGGGTCTCGGGTTCGGCCGTGGCCTCGTCGCCCTCGCCCTTCTCCGGGGCCATCCGGATGGGCCAGGTGATGAAGTCCGAGTACCGCTTCACGATCTCCCTGATCTTCCAGGGGGCGGTGTAGTCGTGGAGTTGGTTCTCGGGGTCGGCCGGCTTGAGGTGGAGGGTGACTGCGGTGCCCTGCGGGGCCTCGTCGACGGCCTCCAGGGTGTAGGTGCCCTCGCCGTGGGAGCTCCACCGGGTGCCCTGGGTCTCGCCGGCCCTGCGGGTCACCAGGGTCATCTCGTCGGCCGCCATGAAGCCGGAGTAGAAACCGACGCCGAACTGGCCGATGAGCCCCTCGGCGCCGCCGGTGTCCTTGGCCTCCCGCAGTTCCCGGAGGAACTCGGCGGTCCCCGAGTTGGCGATGGTGCCGATGAGCCGCCCGACCTCGTCGTACGACATGCCGATGCCGTTGTCGCGCACGGTGAGCGTGCGGGCTTCCTTGTCGGCCTCGATCTCGATGTGCAGATCGGAGGTGTCCGCGTCGGGCGCGTCGTCGCGCAGCGCCGCCAGACGCAGCTTGTCCAGTGCGTCGGAGGCGTTGGAGACGAGTTCGCGCAGGAAGACGTCCTTGTGCGAGTAGACCGAGTGGATCATCAGCTGGAGCAGCTGACGGGCCTCTACCTGGTACTCAAACGTTTCGGTCGGCATGTTCGGTGTGTCCCTCACAGGTCCTGCTCGCCGGATCTGGCGAGCATCACTGTAAAGCACCAAGTCAGCGCACAGCCGCCGTTGTTCGCCGAACGGGGCGTCCTCTTGTGTCCGGCGGGTGGATGTTCCATGCTCTGCGCCGTCCGCCCTCCGCCGCGTCTCCGGGACTCGTATGAACCCCACCGGTACCCCGGGCCCGCCCGCCGAGCCCGGTCCCGGCCTGCCCGGACCGCCGGGCGGGACGGCCACGGACCGCGGTGCGGACGACGGCGAGCCAGGCGCTGCGCCGGGGCTGTCCCGCACGGTGCGGATCGGCTACGGGCTCGGTTCCCTCGCGACCGGCACCTTCGGCACCGTCCCCGGGCTGATCCTGCTGTACTGCCTGACCGATGTGCTGGCCGTCGCGCCCGCGGTGGCCGGGGCGGCGGTCTTCCTGCCGAAGGCATGGGACGTCGTGGTCAACCCGCTGGTGGGGGCGCCGGCCGACCGCAGCCGGGCACAGGGCGGCTCCCGCCGGCCCTTCCTGCTGGCCGGCGCGCTCACCCTGCCGCCGCTGTTCGCGCTGGTCTTCGCCGCTCCCCCGCTGCACGGCGCGGGCGCCGCCGGATGCGTCGCCGTGCTGTTCCTGCTGGCGGCGACCGCGTACGCGGTGTTCCAGGTGCCGTACGTGACGCTGCCCGTGGAGCTGGCCGAGGACCCGGTCGAACGCGGCCGGCTGCTGGGCTGGCGCGTCGGCTTCCTCGGTGTCGCCATCCTGCTGTCGGGGGCGCTGGCGCCCGCCATCGCCCAGGCCGGGGAGGATTCCCGGGCCGGCTACCGGACGATGGGTGTGGTGGTCGCCGCGCTCCTCGCCGCGGGGATGCTGGGGGCCTGGCGCGGCACCCGGCACGCCCCGGTCGCCGCGCGCAGCGAGGCGGAGGGGCCGCTGCGCGCGCAGTTCGCCGCCGTCCGCGGCAACCGTGCCTTCGCGGCCCTGGCCGGCATGTGGACGGCCCAGGCGCTCGCGGTCGGCACGATGCTCGCGGGTGTCCAGTACTTCGCCACGTACACCATCGGCTCGGCAGGTGCCGTCACACCGCTGTTCGCCTGCATGATCGGCCCTCTCGTGCTGGTGATGCCGCTGTGGAACCGGCTCGCCCGCGCCCGGGGCACGGAGCGGGCCCAGTGGTGCGCCTCGTTGCTGTTCACGGCCGGCGCCGCGGCGCTGTTCCTGGCCCGGTACACGCACGCCGCCGTCGGGTACGCGGCGGCGGCCCTGGTCGGTGTCGCCTACGCGGGCCTTCAGTTGCTGCCGCTGACCATGCTGGCGCAGATGCTGTCGGCGGACGCCGCGCGCACCGGACGGCGCCGCGCCGCGACCTTCACCGGGCTGTGGACGGCGGCCGAGACGCTGGCGCTGGGACCCGCGGTGTTCGCGCTGGTGCTGGCGGTCACCGGGTTCCGCGCGTCCGCCGCCGACGAGGAAGTGGCCCAGCCTGCCTCGGCCCTCACCGCGGTCGCCGTAGGGACGAGTGTGCTGCCCGCCCTCGTCTCCCTGGCCGCGCTCCTGCTGCTCGGCCGCTACCGGCGGGAGTCCGCCGCCCCGGCCGCCGCCCTCACCCGCGCACAGAGAGAGAAGGACCGTGCCCCCTGACCCCGCCACCGCGACCACCGAGAACACCGAGACCGCCGTTCCCGCGCTGCCCGCCGGCCGCCCGGCCGACGAGTTGCTGGCCGAACTGCGCGAGCTGCGCGCCGGTGACGCCCCGACCCGGGGCGGCCGGACGTTCGCCTATGTCTACGACGCCGGGCTGCCCGGCCTGGACGAGCTGGCCGCCGCCGCGTACGGCGTCTTCGCCACGGTCAACGGCCTGGACCCGACGGTCTTCCCGAGCGTGGCGCGGCTGGAGAACGACGTGGTGGGCACGGTGGCCGCGGTGCTGGGGGCGCCCGGCGCGCAGGGCAGTTTCACCAGCGGCGGCACGGAGTCGATCCTGCTGGCCGTGAAGACCGCCCGCGATCACGCCCGTGCCGTGCGCGGGGTGACCCGGCCGCAGCTGGTGCTGCCGTCGACGGCGCACGCGGCCTTCCACAAGGCGGCCCACTATCTGGGTCTGGAGACGGTGGTGGTCCCGGTCGACCCGGTGACGTTCCGCGCCGTCGCGCCGGCCGTCGCGGACGCGGTCACCGACCGGACCGCGCTGGTGGTGGCGTCGGCTCCGTCGTACGCGCACGGCGTACTGGATCCGGTCGCCGAGATCGCGGCGGCCGCGGCCGAACGGGGCGTGCTGTGCCATGTCGACGCGTGCATCGGCGGCTGGTACCTGCCGTTCCTCGCCCGGACGGGCCGCCCGGTCGAACCGTTCGGCCTCTCGGTGGTGGGGGTGACCTCGGTCTCGGTGGATCTGCACAAGTACGGCTACGCCGACAAGGGGGCGTCCGTCGTGCTGTACCGGGACGGCGAACTGCGCCGCCACCAGTACTTCGCGCACGCCGACTGGCCCGGTTACCCGGTGGTGAACCCGACGGTGCAGGGCACCAAGCCGGGCGGGCTGCTGGCGCAGGCATGGGCGGTGCTGCACCACCTCGGCGACGCCGGGTACACGGCGCTGGCCCGCCGCGTCGCGCGGGCCGCCGAGGAGTTGCTGCCCGGGCTGCGGGCCACGGACGGCATCCGGGTGCTCGGCGAACCGGCGGGCAGTCTGGTCGCGTTCACCGTGACGGGCCCGGGGGGCGCCCCCGACCTGGGCCTGGTGCTTCAGGTGGCGGACGAGATGCGGGACCGCGGCTGGTACCTCCAGCCGCAGCTCTCTCACGCCGGGCTGCCGCCGAACCTGCATCTGACGCTGACCCCGGCGACCGGCGACCGGGTGGCGGCGCTGCTGTCGGACCTCGCCGGGGCGGTCGCGGCGGCCCGGGCGAGCGAGCCGGTGACCGTGGATCCCGCGCTGGCCGAACTGGCCGTCGGGCTGGACCCGGACAGGCTGACGCCCGAGGACGTGGCGAACTTCGTGGCCTTCGCGGGGCTGGGCGAGGGGCAGGGGCTGCCGGCCCGGACGGCGCCGGTGCTGGTCCTGCTGGACGCGCTGCCGCCCCGGCTCAAGGAGCGCCTGCTGACGGAGTTCATCGGTTCGCTGTTCCGTATCTGACGCCCCCGTGGACGCGGGGGGGGTCGACGGTCAGGTGCCGGTGCCGTCCCGGCGCGCGATGACCAGGGCCATGTCGTCGGTGCGCCGGCCTCCGGTGTACTCCTTGAGGTCGCCGGCGATCCGCCGGACCAGCGAGCCGGGTTCCTCGTCCGCCCAGGCCGCTACGCGCGCGCAGAGCGGGTAGAAGATCCCCTTGTCGTCGCGGGCCTCGCTCACTCCGTCCGTGTAGAGCACCAGCCGGTCGCCGCGGACGAACGGATACGTCGCGCAGACGTACGCGGAGGCGGACATGTCGCCGAGGCCGAGCGGCGGCGCGGGCTCGGGCACCGCCAGCGGCCCGGGGGTGGAGCCGTGCAGCAGCAGCGGGGGCGGATGCCCGCAGCTGATCAGGCGCAGCACCGGTTCGTCGTCCGGGATGTCCACGATCACGGCGGTCACGAAGCGTTCGCCCAGGTCCTCCTCGGACTGCGAGAACTCCGCGAGTCCCCAGGAGACGGCGTCCTCCATGTAGGCGACCAGTTGCGGCAGCGAGACGTCCAGGTGGGCCGCGGCGCGGAAGGCGCCCAGCACGATCGCCGTGTCGCTGATCGAGGCCAGCCCCTTGCCGCGGACGTCCCCGATGAGCAGCCGGGTGGAGCGGGCGGAGCGGGCGGCGGCGTAGAGGTCGCCGCCGACGCGAGCGTCGGCCTCGGCGCTGCGGTACACGGAGGCGAGGGTCATCGGGCCGGCCCGGTCCGGGAGCGGGCGCAGCACGACGCGTTGTGCCGCGTCCGACACCGAGCGCACCCGGACCAGTTCCCCCTCCCGTCTGACGCGCAGACGGGAGAAGACGACGAGGAAGACGCAGAGCCCGATGAGGGCCGCGATCTCGACGAGGACGCTCTCCGTCTCCAGGGTGTGCCGCTCCAGTCCCGCGGTGGTCAGCGCCAGCACCGCCAGGCCGCAGACCAGCATGGTGGCCGCCGGACCGGCGCCCACGGCGGTGGCGGCGCAGAGGACGACCAGCAGATGGGCGATGTGGATGTCCGGTGGCAGGAACAGGTCGGCCACCGGGATGGCGAGGATCGCCAGTACGGGGCCGAGCAACCACCATGAGGCCGCCGCCGTCCGGCTCCGGGATCGCATGACCCCATTCGCCGTATTGCTTACGGTCTCAGCCGTCATACAGTCTCCTGTACCTTTTGCCCCTCCCTTCCCTAACACACGGTCCTCCGCCCCGTCATCCCCCTGGGACCCGCCTCCACCGATCGGGCCCGGCCCCGCGACTGCCGGAGCGACGCCCCGTCGGCACCGCTCCGTGTCCGATCGGGCTCGTACGGGCACAGATGAGCACGGATGAGCACGGACGGGAGTCGGCACCGTGGGAGCCGGGGGCGCGGGCGGAAGGTACCGGGACGGCCGCGGGTACCGCCGGCGGCGTGGTCTGGACGGCCGCGGACGACCGGGCGAGAGTCGACCCCGTTCGCCTCCACCTCCCGAACGGAAGGGCAGAGATCCCGTGGACCTCACCGAGTTGCAGGAACGGGCCGTGCGCATCCATGACCTCTACGACGAGCTGAACCGCCGGGAGCGCGGCCGGGTCTGGGCCCGCAACGAGTTCATGCTGGGCTTCATGGGGGACGTCGGTGACCTGGCCAAGCTCGTCATGGCCGAGGACGGCGCACGGGAGGCGCCGGGCGGGCGGGCCGCGCTGGAGCACGAACTCGCCGACTGCCTGTGGTCGGTACTGATCCTGGCGTACCGCTACGAGGTGGACCTCGAAGGTGCCTTCCGGCGCACCATGACGGAACTCGACGAGGCCATCGGCGCCCGGCTCCCGCGACGTCCGTAGCACGCCGGCCGCCGGGCTCCGGCCGCTGCCGGGTCCGCGGTGCGGCTGCCGGGTCCGCGGTGCGGCGGCCGGGTCTCCGCCGCGGCGGCCCGAGGCCACCGGTGTCCGGCAGCGCCCGGCGGGACCCGGAGGAACGGGCCGCGGCGGCTCGCAAGGCACCCCGGCCCGTCCTGCGGTGGGTCAGAGACCCACGTCCCTGCCACGGATGTCCTCCAGGGACTCGCGCCGGACCAGAAGGCGCGCGCGGCCCTCGCGCACCGCGACGACCGGCGGGCGGCCGACCATGTTGTAGCCGGAGGCCATCGACAACTGGTAGGCGCCCGACACCGGGACGGCGAGCAGGTCGCCGACATGTATGTCGTCGGGCAGTTCGACATCGGCGGCGAGGAAGTCGCCGGCCTCGCAGTGCCGGCCCACCACTGTCACCGGTGCCGTCCGCGACGTCATGGGCCGGCCGATCAGCCGGGGCGCGTACCGCGCGCCGTACAGAGCGGGCCGCGGGTTGTCGCCCATGCCGCCGTCGACGGCGACGAAGGTGCGTCCGGCCGTCCGTTTGACGGACAGCACGTGGTACAGGGCGACGCCCGCCGGTCCCACGACGGCCCGGCCCGGTTCGATGATCAGACGGGGCACGGCGAGCCCCGCGGCCGCGCACGCCGCGGCCAGTTCCGCGCGGACCGTGCGGGCCAGCCGGGTGAGGTCGAGGGCCTGTTCGCCGGGGCGGTAGGCGATGCCGTGCCCGCCGCCCAGGTCGAGTTCGGGCAGCACGAGACCGTACCGCTCGTGCAACTGGGCCATGAATCCCACCAGGCGCCGCACGGCGACCGCATAAGGTTCGACACTGGTGATCTGGGAACCCAGGTGGCAGTGCAGGCCGGTCAGTTCGAGCTGCGGCTGGTCGAGGATCCGGGCGATGGCCCGCTCGGCGCCGCCGTCCGCGATGGACAGGCCGAACTTCTGGTCCTCGGTCCCGGTCCGGATCTTCTGGTGGCCGCCTGCGCTGATGCCGGGCACCACCCGCACCATCACGCGCTGGCGGCCGCCCGGCCCCACGGCGGCGGAGAGCCTGGCGATCTCCGACGGGCTGTCGATGACGATGCGGCCGACACCGAGCCGCAGGGCGGCGTCCAGGTCCGCGGGGGACTTGGCGTTGCCGTGCAGCACGATGCGCTCGGGCGGGAAGCCCGCGGTGACCGCCAGTTCCAGCTCACCCGCCGAGCAGACGTCGAGGCCCAGGTCCTCCTCCGCCACCCAGTGGATCAGGGCCCGGCACAGGAACGCCTTGGCCGCGTAGAGGACTTCGGCCTCGGGGAAGGCATGCCGGTACGTACGGCAGCGCTCACGCACCTCGTTCTCGTCCAGCACGTAGACGGGAGTGCCGAAGCGCTCGGCGATCTCGGCCAGCGGCACACCGCACACGGCGATGTCGCCCCCGTGGTGTTCGCTGCTCGACGCGGGCCACACCGACAGGTCGGTGGCGGTGACCGCGGTGGGGACGGGCTCGTTGACGACGCTCATGCTGTCACCGCCTCTCAACCGACCCGCAGCGCCGCGGTCACGGACGCCGGGGTGACGGGGACGACCGACGCGGGTGTCGGTGCGGGCGCGGGCGCGGAGAACGGCGGGTCCACCGTGATGCGGGTCACCGCGAGCGGCGCGACCAGTGTGCGGAGCGCGGGCTCGGCCAGCTTGATCCACGCCTGCTCGGCGCCGAGCGTCGCGGTCAGCCGCCGCACCGAGGTGAAGCCGACAGCCGTCCGGCTGCCCAGGGGAGTGCGGAAGATGCGTACCGCGTGTCCCGACGGTCCCAGCCGGACCGGGACGAAGAGAGGTCCGGCCGGGTGCCGATCAGAGGGTTCCGGGTCGTCGCCCAGGAGTTCTGCCATGGGATGCCTCCGAGAGGATCCAGTGTGGTTCACATGAGTGCTTGCTCGCCCTGGACGCGGGGAGGCGGCCCAGGGCGCACGGACGACGTTATGCCCGTCCGTCTCGGCCCACCGATGCCTCATGACGCGACGCTGACGGGCAGTGGTCCAACGCTGACGGCTCCCTGACACCGGCAGGAGAGGCGCACGGACCCGCGGTCCTGCCGCCCTTCGCCGGGCCGTGATGTGACGTGGGCCGCTTCCGTTCCCGCGGCCCGTGCGGGGGTTCGGTTCCCGCGGCCCGTGCGAGGGTTCCGTGCCCATAGCCCCATCAGGGTTTCCGTGCCCGTTGCCCATGCCGGGCGGGCGGCACATCACCGCCCGCCGCTCAGTCGGGGTACGGCGTCGGGGGTGCGACTCGCCGTTCAGTGGGGGTGTGGCTCGTCGCGGTGCGTGGGACCGTGCGGCTCCTCGCAGTGACCGGCCTCGTCGGCCCGCTCCCCGGGGCGGGTGACCTGGAGGACGGCCTCGGCGGCGTGGTCGACCTGCAGAGTGGTGTGGGTGATGCCGTAGTCGTGACGCAGCAGTCCCTCCAGGTCACGGCGGACGGCGTGGCAGTCGCCGTTCGGGTCGACCAGGACGTGCGCGGACAGCGCCGGCTGCCCCGAGGTGATCTGCCAGACGTGCAGATCGTGGACCTCGACGACGGCCGGCCGGGCGACGAGCGTGTCGCCGAGCAGGTTCGGATCGACGTCGGCGGGTGCGGCCTCCAGGAAGATCCGGCCGGACTCCCGCAGCAGCCCGTATCCGGCCTTCGCCATCAACGCGACGACGACGAGCGTGGCGATGGCGTCGGCGCGCGCGAAGCCGGTGAGCAGCACGACCAGGGCGGCGACGGCCGTGCCGATGAACGCGAACAGGTCGTTGAGGATGTGCTGGTAGGCACCCTCGACGTTGAGCGAGGTGCGGTTGGCCTTGGAGATGCACCAGGTAGCGGCGATGTTCACGGCGATCCCGGCGAGCGCGGTGGCGAGCATCAGCCCGCCCGCCACGTCCGCGGGCGTGATCAGCCGGCGCACCGCCTCGTAGGCCAGCCAGGCACCGAGCAGCAGCAGCGTCAGGCCGTTGGCCTGCGCGGAAAGGATCTCGGCCCGCTTGAGACCGTAGGTGAAGCCACCGCGCGCCGGGCGGGCGGCGAGCCGCATGGCGACGAGTGCGAGCACGATGGAGGCGGCGTCGCTGAGCATGTGCGCGGCGTCCGAGATCAGTGCCAGGGAACTCGCGATGACACCCACGACGACCTCGGCGGCCATGAACACCGTGATCAGGGCGAGCGCGATGGCCAGCCAGCGGCGGTCGGCATGGGCCGCCACCCCATGGGAGTGGCCCGCGTGCCCGCCCGCGGCGTGCCCGTGTGCCGCGCCGTGGTCGTGCGCCGCGCCGTGGTCGTGCGCCGCGCTCCGGTCGACTTCGTACTCGCTCATCTCGGGTGCCTTCCCCCTCTGCACGACGGATGCCCGACTCGCAGTGAAACCCATGGCCGGGGGAAACGCCAAAGGCTGCACCGGTGACCGTTGTCATGTCCGTTAATCATCCTCTGACCTGCAAAGACATCGGCCGGTTCGGGTAGCTGGGACACCTCGCCCGCCCTGCCGCGGGAGCGGATCCGCCCGCACGGCGGACGGAGCGCCGCCAGGAGATCCGAAGATCCGGCGGCGCCGTTCACCCGATGCGGTGATCGGACAGATGTGCTCATCGACGCGTCGCGCCCAGCCCCGGCGGGCTTCCCGGGCAGATCGACGGCGCTCGGCACGGCGCCCGGCCACTGACCGGAAGCACGCCCGGCACGCCCCCTCCGCACTATCCGCACATGATCGACTACCTTGTGTGCTCATGGTGGCTTGGTCGGTACGTCGCGAGCGCCGGCCCGCTCCCAGGGCCGCGGCCGCACTGGTGGTGCTGCTCGCCGCGCTGATCCACCTGCTCGGCTGCGCCCACGGCCCGGCGCTCACGGGATCCGCCCGGGCCGACACCCCCCTCCTCGTCGCCGCGGTGTGCGACCGGACCTGCGCGCCCGACGCCGTATCGTCCACGCGGCCGGCGCCCGCTCCCGGCGGCGAGCAGCCGCACTGCCAGGACTCGGACGAACCGACGGTCCAGCCGCCCCGCGGCATCGCCCCGCCGGTCCCCGCCGTGGACGGCACCGCGCCTGCCGTCGCGGACCACGACAGGTTCCCCGCCCCGAGGACGGGCCCGCCCGACGGGCCGGCCCCCGGACCGGCCACGGACGGCAGGTCCAGAGCCCGTCTGGGCGTGTGGCGGTCCTGACCGGCCCGTGAGCCGCACGGACGCGCGGTGCGGCAGTGCCCGCCGCGCGGACGTGCGCCGCCGGTCGTCCCCTTTTCCTTCCGACCAGCAGTGGCCGGCACACGCCCGTGTGCCCCGGCCGCGGGAGAAGCACGCCCATGAACCAGCACGACGGCACCACGGTGCCGCACTCCCCCACGCCGCCCGCCCCCGACTCACACCGTCCCGAACCGCCCTGCCCCGACCCGCACGATCCCGTGCGACCGGCCCCCGTACCGCTCCCCCCCGTACCGCACCATCCGGTCCTGCGCCGTTCCGTCCCGCGCCTTCAGGTGCCGTCTTCCCCCGCCGGGCTGCTCGCCGCCGCCAGGCATCCGCAGCACACCCCCGCCGGACTCGTCGGCGACACCCCGGTCCTGTGGATCGGTGAGCCCTTCACCGCCGCCGGGCGCGGCTTCTGGGCCAAGCTCGAAGGCCACAACCCCGGCGGCATCAAGGACCGCACCGCCCTCTACATGGTCGACGCTGCCCGCGCGCGGGGCCGGCTGCGGCCCGGTGCCCGCATCGTCGAGTCGACCTCGGGCACCCTCGGCCTGGGTCTGGCCCTGGCGGGCGCGGCGTACGGTCACCCGGTCACCGTGGTCTCCGACCCCGGCATGGAGCCGTTGCTGACGGGCCTGCTCACCGCCTACGGAGCCGAGGTCGACCTGGTCACCGGCCCGCACCCGGAAGGCGGCTGGCAGCAGGCCCGCCGCGACCGGGTCGGCGAGATCCTCGCCGACCTGCCCGACGCCTGGTGCCCGGACCAGTACCACAACCCCGACAACGTGGCCGCCTACGCCCCGCTCGCGCACGAACTCGTCGCCCAGCTCGGCCGCATCGACACGCTGGTGGTCTCCGTCGGCACCGGCGGCCACTCCGCGGGCATCGCCTCCGTGCTGCGCGGCTACTTCCCGCGACTGCGCGTGGTCGGCGTGGACGCCACCGGCTCCACCATCTTCGGCCAGCCCGCGGCACCGCGGCTGATGCGCGGCCTGGGCAGCAGCATCTTTCCGCGCAACGTCGCCTACGGCCTCTTCGACGAGGTGCACTGGGTCGCCGCGCCCGAGGCGGTGTGGGCCGCCCGTCATCTGGCCCGGCACCACTACGCCACCGGCGGCTGGAGCGTGGGCGCGGTCGCGCTGGTCGCCCGCTGGCTGGCCGGCGTCCTGCCCGCCGAGGACCGTGTGGCCGCCGTCTTCCCCGACGGGCCGCAGCGCTACGTCGGTACCGTCTTCGACGACGCCTACGGCCGGCGTCACGGTCTGCTCGGCCGGCCACCGGCCGACGAGCCGGACGAGATCGGCGACAGCGGCGCCCGGGCCGTCACCCGCTGGACGCGCTGCACCCGGGTCACCGACCCGCTCGCCGGCCCCGGTGTGCCCCAGCTCTCGGGGGCCGCGCGATGAGGTACCTGTGGCGGCAGACCCGCTCCTTCCCGCCCGCCGCACAGCTGCTGATGGCCAATCAGTTCGCCATCAACCTCGGCTTCTACATGCTCATGCCCTACCTGGCCGTCCACCTGTCGGGGGCGCTCGGGCTCGCCGCCTGGGCGGTCGGGCTGGTGCTGGGCGTGCGCAACTTCTCCCAGCAGGGCATGTTCCTCATCGGCGGCACCCTCGCCGACCGTTACGGCTACAAGGCCCCCATCCTGGCCGGCTGTCTGCTGCGCACGCTCGGTTTCGGACTGCTCGGCTGGGTCGACGGCCTGCCCGCCCTGGTCGTCGCGTCCGCCGCGACGGGCTTCGCGGGCGCCCTGTTCAATCCCGCCGTGCGGGCCTATCTGGCCACCGAGGCGGGCGAACGCCGCGTGGACGCCTTCGCCACCTTCAACGTCTACTACCAGGCGGGCATGCTGCTCGGCCCGCTCGTGGGACTCGCCCTGCTGGCGGCCGATTTCAGGGTCGTCGGCACGGCGGCCGCGGCCGTCTTCGCCGCGCTGACCCTGCTCCAGTGGTACGCGCTGCCGGCCCGGCACGACTCCGCGGCCGGCACCGGCGAGCGGGCGAGTGTGCCGGCCCAGTGGCGCACGGTCGTCGCCAACCGGCCCTTCCTGCTGTTCGCCGTCGCCATGATCGGGTCGTACGTCCTGACGTTCCAGGTCTATCTCGCCCTCCCGCTGGCCGCCGCCGACGCCCTGGGCGCGGACGGAACAGCGGTGACCAGCGGCCTGTTCGTGGTGTCGGCCGCCGTCGCCGTCATGGGCCAGCTCCGGCTCACCGGCTGGGCCAAGCGCCGCTGGAGCGCCCACGAGGCGCTGGTGCGCGGGCTCACGGCGATGGGGCTGGCCTTCGTTCCGCTGGCGCTCGTCCCGCACCGGGCAGCGGCCGTCGTCGCCGCACTGGTGACCGCGGTCGTCCTGCTGGCGGCCGGCGGCGCGGTGGTCTACCCGTTCGAGATGGACACCGTCGTCTCGCTCTCCGGCGACCGCCTGGTCGCCACCCACTACGGCCTCTACAACACCGTGTCCGGCCTGGGCATCACCCTCGGCAACCTCGCCACCGGCGTCCTGTGGGACTTCGCCGTGCGGCACGACGCCCTCTGGCTGACCTGGGGCGCCCTGGCCTCGACGGGCCTCGCGTGCGCCGCCTCGATCGCCGCGCTCGCACGCACCGGGCGGCTGACCGTCCGGCCACGGCAGGGTGTGACGGCCTGATCGTCCCGGCTGTGAGGTCCCGGGCCGCGCGGCCCGGGACCTCACAGCCGGGCGCTGCGACCGGGGGAGGTGACCGGTGCGGTGCCGGTTCCGAACAAAATCGTTGTGGCCGCCCGGCGCCCCTGCTGTACGGTCCTGCCCATGGGTCTCTGCATGGCAATGACGCGGATCCGTCGCTCCTAGCGGCGGCAAGCGACCTCGACGGCACGCTCCGCCGCTTCCAGCACGTCAACTGCTGGGCGGCGCTCCCCGCGCTGCCCGGGCTTCCCGATCGACGCCCGGAGCGAACCAACCGTGCCCACCTACCGTCACGGCCGACACGAGTTCGGCCAGAACTTCCTCACCGACAACAGCGTGATCGACGCGATCGTCGGGCTCGTCTCCCGCACCGACGGACCGATCGTCGAGATCGGTCCCGGCAGCGGGGCCCTGACACTGCCGCTGCAGACGCTGGGGCGGCCCATCACCGCGGTCGAACTGGACCGTGGGCAGGCGCGCTCGCTGGGCGGCCGGGTCGATCCCCATACGACCACGGTCGTCCACGAGGACTTCCTGCGCTACCGGCTCCCCCGCTTCCCGCACACCGTCGTCGGCAACCTCCCGTTCCACCTGACCACCGCGATGCTGCGCCGCCTCATGCACGCCGAGCGCTGGAGCACCGCGGTTCTGGTGACCCAGTGGGAGGTGGCCCGCCGCCGGGCCGGCGTCGGGGGCGCGACGATGATGACCGCCCAGTGGTGGCCGTGGTACGAGTTCACCCTCGAACGCCGGGTGCCCTGCGCCGCGTTCACCCCGCGGCCGGGCGTCGACGCCGGCCTGATGGTCGTCCGCCGGCTGTCCGAACCGCTGCTCGCGCCGGCCGCGCGCCATGCCTACCAGGGGTTCGTGCACGCCGTCTTCACCGGCCGCGGGCACGGCCTGCGCCAGATCCTGCCGCGGCTCGCCCCGCCGCACCGCGCGGACGCCGTCCGGCGTTGGCTCGCCGCACAGCGGTTCGGCAGTACGCCGCTGCCGCGCGACCTGTCCGCCCGGCAGTGGGCGGAGTTGTTCACGGTCGTCCGTCGACCGCCGCCGGACCACGGATAGTCCAGCGGCGGGACAGGTCCGCCGAGGATGCGGAGGTGCGGTGCGTGGTGTGCGGCCCGGGCCGGCTCAGAGGGCCGCCAGCCAGTCCGCCACCGCGCCGGGGCGGCCGAAGCGGTGTGTCGCCAGCGGCGCGAACCGGGGGTCACGGGTGCGGCGTTCGACCTCCTGGTGGCGGGCCGTGTGCTGGGACCAGGCCCACCAGGCGGGGTGCTGCCGGCTCAGCCAGTCGGACCAGGTCTCCCGGTTGCCGCCGTAGAGCGCCTCCCGGGTCACCGTCCGCCGGATGGACCGGCGCAGGATACGCGGCATGACGACCCTTCTCGGGTAGTCGAGCCAGATGACGGTGTCCGCCCGTTCCCACAGCAGGTCGCGCACTTCCGGATAGCCGAGCGAGTCGAAGATCCAGCGGGGTCCGGCGGTGAGCGCTGCCACGTCGTCGGTCAGGGTGGGGTTCACGGACCAGCCGGGGCCGTCGAAGTACAGTGCGTCCATCTCGTGGTAGGGGATGCCGAGACGGCTGCTCAACGTCCGGGCAAGGGTGGATTTGCCCGCACCTGTGACACCTACCACCAAGATCCGTTCCATGGAGGTGCACCCTACCGCCGCCCTGGCGGCGGCCCCCGGGGCGGACCGGGCCAGTACCGGACGACGGCCGCGCGGGGCCACCGGCTACGAGCGGCCGACGGCTGCGAGCGGCAGCGCCGCTGCCCACCCGCCGACCTCGTCCAAGGCCTGTGCGCCGGCCCCGTCCGACGCCGTGCCGGCCGCCGCCCGGGACGTCGCCTCGGTGGCGGTGCTCCGTGCGCGGGCGCACACCGTACGGCCGGCACCCTGGGGCTAGCGCAGCGCGCTGCGCGGTGGACGCTCGCGGAGGGCTCCGTATCCGATGAAGTAGGCGGGCAGCCGGCTCACCAGGCGCGACGAGGCCAACAGGCCGGCCACGCGCCGCGCCCGCCGCGCGTCGCCCATGGGCGGTCGCCCTTGCAGCACGGGGGCGATGAGGTGGGCGTGGGCCAGGCGCTGGAGCCGCTGGGTGGCGATCGTGGTGGGACGGCGGCGGCGCTGGATGCCACGCACGTCGTGCAGGCCCACGCGCCCGCGGCGCAGCGGTCCCACCAGGTGCCGCGCCGCGGCCACGGCGTCCTGCACGGCGAGGTTGATGCCGATGCCGAAGACCGGGGACATCGCGTGCGCGGCGTCGCCGATGCACAGCAGCCCGGGGCGGTGCCAGCGGCGCAGTCCGTCCTGGTGCACGTCGAGGAGCTTGACCTGGTCCCATGAGCGCAGCCGGTCCGTGCGGTCCGCGATCCAGGGGACGGCGGCGGCGTACTGGGCGCGGAAGCGGTCGAGACCGGCGGCCCGGCGCCGGGCGTCGGAGCCCTTGGGGATGATCGTGGCGCACTGCCAGTAGTCCCCGCGGTCGATCATCGCCGTCAGGAACCGCTCGCCCGCGGCGCCGACGAACCCGCAGGGGTCCCCTTCCTGTCGCGGCAGCCGGAACCACCAGGCGTCCATCGGGCAGCGGTAGTGACGCAGGCCCAACTCCGGCCGGGAGCGGGCCAGTGAGGAGCGGCCGTCGCAGGCCACGGTGAGCAGGGCGCGCAGTTCTCCGGTCCGGCCGTCCTCGGTGCGGTAGCGCACTCCCGTCACCCGGCCGCGTGCCACCAGGAAGGAGGTGGCCTCGGTGCCCATCCGCAGCTGGAAGGCGGGCTCGCGCCGGGCCTCGTCGGCGAGGAGGTCAAGGAGGTCCCACTGCGGCACCATCGCCACGTAGTTGTACGGGCCGGGCAGCACCGACAGGTCGGCGACGGTGATCTGCGGGCGGCCCGGCCCCGCGGGCAGTTGGACGGTGCGCAGCCGGCGCTGCGGCAGCCGGGCGAACTTCTCGGCCAGGCCCAGTTCGTCCAGGAGTGCCAGCGTCGAGGGGTGCACGGTGTCGCCGCGGAAGTCGCGCAGGAAGTCGTTGTGCTTCTCCAGGACCGTCACGTCGACGCCGGCCCGGGCCAGCAGCAGGGCGAGCACCATGCCCGCGGGACCACCGCCCACGACACAACACGTGGTCCGTTCCATCACGGCCCTGCCTTTCCGGAGAGCAGTAATTCATCATCCAATGAATAGAATACTCGCCGGGCCGCCGCTCGGCAGTCGGAACGAGCCACCGAAGCGAGTTCGGCCGGAACCAGCCCCATGGAGCCGCCCGGCCCGCCCGGGGCGCGGGCCCGACTCGGCACCACGGGTCCGGCACACGTTCAGATCCATGACGATCACGCATACCGACCGTGCCGAACTTTCGTTGGACTCATGGACCGGGCGTTCCTAGCGTGGCAGGCATGAGTGCTGCGCGCATCGCCCTCGTCACGGGCGCCAACCAGGGGCTCGGCCGCGCCCTCGTCGAGGGGCTGGCCGCCCGCCTGACCCCCGCGGACCTGGTACTGCTCACCGGCCGCAATCCGGAGCGCGTGGCGGACGCCGCCCACGGGATCGCCCGGTCGCCCGGCGGTCGCGCCCGGGTCGAGGGACGGGTGCTGGACGTCACGGACACCGACGCCATCGCCCACCTCGCCGACGAACTCGCGGCGCGGTACGGCGGGATCGACATCGTCGTCTCCAACGCGGTCGCCCGGCTGCTGCCCGACGAGTCGCAGGCGGAGCGTGCCGATGAGTTCATCGACGTGTCCAACACCGCCACCCACGCCGTGCTGCGCTCCTTCGGCCCCGTACTGCGCCCGGGAGGCCGGCTGATCGTCGTCGCCAGTTCCCTGGGCACCCTCGGCCACCTGGATCCGCGGCTGCGTCACCTGTTCGACGGCGCGAGCCTCGACCAGGTCGAGTACGCGGTCGAGTCCTGGCGCAGCGCCGTCCACCACGGGACCGCGGCGGAGGCCGGCTGGCCGCGCTGGCTGAACGTGCCCTCGAAGGTGGCCCAGGTCGCCGCCGTCCGCGCGGTGGCCGACGAGCGCCGTACGCACGACCTGGCCACCGGCACCCTGATCGCCGCCGTGTGCCCCGGCATGGTCGACACCCCCACCTCGCGCCCCTGGTTCAGCGACTTCAGCCGGGCGAAGTCGCCCGCCGAGGCCGCCGAGCCGGTGCTCGACCTGATCTTCGCCGAGCACGTCGACCCCGCCCTCCACGGGCAGTTGGTCCGCTTCGGCAAGGCCCTGCCCTGGCGCGACGGCACCCCTCCGGGGGAGCAGGACCGGATGCTCACCCCCTGACCGCGCGGCCGGCCCACACGCCTCAGCACACAGCACTGCAGGAGTTCACCCATGAGCGCTATCACCACCCCGTTCGGTTTCGCCAGCACGGCCGCCGAGGTGGCGGCGGGCATCGACCTCACCGGCCGCCAGGCACTGGTCACCGGCGCCTCCTCCGGCCTCGGGGCCGAGACGGCGCGCGCGCTGGCGGCCGCCGGCGCGGCGGTCACCCTGGCCGTGCGGGACGTGGCGGCGGGCGAGCGGATCGCCAAGAACATCACCGCGACGACCGGCAACCAGCAGGTGCGGGTCGCCCGTCTGGACCTGACGGATCCCGCGTCGGCCGACGCCCTCGCGGCCGGCTGGCGGGGTCCGCTGCACATCCTGGTCAACAACGCCGGTGTCATGGCCTGCCCCGAGCGGTACACCGAGCAGGGCTGGGAGTGGCAGTTCACCACCAACCACCTCGGTCACTTCGCCCTGGCCACCGCCCTGCACGACGCGCTGGCCGCCGCCGGCGCCGCCCGGATCGTCGTCGTCAGCTCCACCGGTCACCAGCAGTCCCCCATCGTCTGGGACGACATCAACTTCGCCTTCCGCCCGTACGACGCGTGGCTCGCCTACGGTCAGTCCAAGACCGCCAACGTCCTCTTCGCGGTGGAGGCGACCCGCCGGTGGGCCGCGGACAACATCACCGCCAATGCCCTGA
Source organism: Streptomyces sp. NPDC001270 (assembly GCF_042896695.1). Lineage (NCBI taxonomy): Bacteria > Bacillati > Actinomycetota > Actinomycetes > Kitasatosporales > Streptomycetaceae > Streptomyces > Streptomyces sp. NPDC001270. The sequence continues at coordinate 28,247 of NZ_JBIAXM010000049.1, forward strand.
TGCCGGGTGCCATCTACACCAACCTCCAGCGTCACACCGGCGGCCGGGGCAGCGGCCGGGTCCCGGCGGAACTGATCAAGACGGTGGAACAGGGTGCCGCCACCTCCGTCCTGCTGGCCACCTCACCCCTTCTGGACGGCGTCGGCGGCCGCTACTTCAGCGACTGCAACGAGAGCGAGGTCGTCGACCGGCGCACCGGCACTCTCCACGGCGTGGCCCGCTACGCCGTCGACCCCGCGGGCGCACGGCGTCTGTGGACGGTGTCCGAGGAGTTGCTCGGCAGCCACGACCGGTCCGCCTGAGTCCCCGCGGGTCCCGTTGGGTTCACCCGGGCCGGCCTTGGTTCACAGGGTGCCGGCCCGCCACCGGGCCTCCTCCGCGCCGAGGTCCGCGGCGCACGGCACCCGGGCGCGTACGGCGTCGAGCCAGTCCAGCAGGAGCCCGCCGACCGCCTCGTCGAGGTGGGCCCCGCTCGTCCCGGCGCTCCGGGCGAGCAGCGACAGCAGCCGGCCCGCGACCGGCTCGTCCCGGTCGCAGGAGCCGCACAGCGCCGTCTCCTTGAGTCCGTCGACCCGTGCCCCGGCGCGGTTGCGCCAGGTGTGCGGATACCGGACGACGAGGGCCACCGGGGCCGCGCACCGGGGGCAGGGCGGGGTCCGCGAGTTCCGCAGTCCGACCGGGACCGGCCGACCCGCCCGTGGTATCACGCGACCCCCGTCCAGGCTTCGGCGCCGAACGTGCCCTTGACGTCGGAGGCGAGGGTGGCGGCGTTCACCCTGGCCTGCAGGGCGTAGACCGTGGTCCCGCGCACGCCGCGCACGCTGAGGTGGACGGGGGTGTCGCCTGGATGCTCGGTGAGGATGCGTTTCAGCTCGCTCACCAGGCGGGCGGTGATCCGGTGGGCGGGCAGCGCCAGGCGGACCGGGGGCCGGCCGCCGTGCTCGGCCGAGGACACGTCCAGCACGCCCAGTTCCCTGCCGAAGACGTTCAGGGTGCCGTCACGGTCCTCGATCCGGCCCGTGACCGAGATGACGTGGTCCTCGGCCAGTGCGTGCTGCACCAACTGGTACGCGGCCGGGAAGAACAGCACCTCGACGGCGGCGTCCCGGTCCATGAGCTGGACGACGGCCCACGCGTTGCCCTGTTTGGTCACCTTGCGCTGGACGCCGGTGATGAGCCCCGCGAGCCGCACCTCCCCCGAGGTGCGGCCGGAGGCGAGCAGTTCGGCGACGGTGCAGTCCCGCGCCGCGGCGAGGATGTGCTCGGCGCCGTCCAGCGGATGGGCGGAGACGTAGAGACCGAGCATCTCGCGTTCGGTGGACAGCAGTTGGCGACGGGGCCACTCCGTGTCGTCGACGGGCAGGTCGAGGCCGAAGGACGGGGCGCCGCCCGCCTCGCCGCCGAGCCCGGCGAAGAGGTCGTCCTGTCCGTGGCTCGCCGCCTTCTTCACCGGGATGATCGCGTCGACGGCGTCCTCGTGGACGGCGGCCAGGCCCTTGCGGGAATGCCCCAGGCTGTCGAACGCACCGGCTTTGATCAGGGATTCCACGGCCCGCTTGGTCAACGCGGGCAGTTCGGCCTTGTGCAGGAAGTCGGCGAAGGAGGTGAACCTTCCCTTCCGGCGGCGGGCGTCGATGACGGCCTCGATGACGCCGTCGCCGACGTTGCGCACGGACCGCAGGCCGAAGCGCACGTCGTCGCCCACGGCGGTGAACTCGGCCACGGATGCGTTCATGTCGGGCTGGAGCACACGGACGCCGTTCCTGCGGGCGTCGGCCAGATAGACGGCGGCCTTGTCCTTGTCGTCGCCCACCGAGGTGAGCAGGGCGGCCATGTACTCGGCCGGATAGTTCGCCTTGAGGTAGGCGGTCCAGTAGGAGACGAGTCCGTAGCCAGCGGTGTGGGACTTGTTGAAGGCGTAGCCGGAGAACGGAAGCATCACGTCCCACAGCGCCTTGACCGCTTCGTCGGAGAAGCCGTTCGCCCGCATGCCGCCGTGGAACTTCTCCCATTCCGCGGCCAGGACCTCGGGTTTCTTCTTGCCCATGGCGCGGCGCAGCATGTCCGCGCCGCCCAGGGTGTAGCCGGCCAGCTGCCGGGCGATGGCCATGATCTGTTCCTGGTAGACGAGCAGGTGGTGGGTGGAGCCGAGGATCGGGTCCAGGGCCTCCTTCAGCTCCGGGTGGATGGGGGTGGGATCCTGTCTGCCGTTCTGGCGCAGCGCGTAGTTGGTGTGTGCGTTGGCCGCCATGGGACCGGGCCGGTAGAGGGCGTTGGCCGCGGCGATGTCCTCGAACCGGGTGGGTGCCATCAGCTTCAGCAGGGCCCGCATGCCGCCGCCGTCGAGCTGGAAGACGCCGAGGGTGTTGGCCTCGGCGAGCAGCCGGTAGGTCCTGGCGTCGTCCAGGGGGATGACGACGGTGGCGGGGTCGCCGTCCATCGGGTCGACGGTGGCGAGGCTGACGCCCCGGTTCTCGCGGATGTTCTCGATGGCCTGGTCGATGACGCCCAGGTTGCGCAGTCCCAGGAAGTCCATCTTGACCAGGCCCATGGCCTCGCACGACGGGTAGTCGAACCCGGTGATCCGGGCGCCGTCCGAGGCGCGCAGGTGGAGCGGGATCCGGTCGGTCAGCTCCGTCTTGGACAGGATCACCGCTGCGGCGTGCACACCGGTGCCGCGGGTCAGCCCCTCCACTCCGCGGGCGGTGTCGACCACCCGCCGCACATCGGGCTCGGCGTCGTACATCCGGCGGATCTCCCCGGCCTCCGCGAACCGGGGATGGGACGGGTCGAAGAGGGCGTCCAGCGGGACGGACCTGCCGTTCTGGTCGGGCGGGAGCGCCTTGGTGATCCGCTCGCCGTGGGAGAACGGATAGCCCAGGATGCGGGAGGAGTCCTTGATCGCGTTCTTGGCCTTGATCTTGCCGAACGTGTTGACCAGGGCCGTGTACCCGTCGCCGTACTTCTCGATGACGTAGCGGACCATGTGGTCGCGCCGGCGGTCGTCGAAGTCGAGGTCGACGTCCGGCGGGTTGATCCGCTCGGGGTTCAGGAACCGTTCGAACAGCAGGCCGTGTTCCAGCGGGCAGAGTTCGGTGATGCGGGTGGCGTAGGCGACGAGGGAGCCGGTGGCCGAGCCGCGGCCGGGTCCGAGCGGGATCCCGTTGTCCCGTGCGTGGCGGCAGATGTCCGCGACGACCAGGAAGTACGAGCTGAAGCCCATGGGGCCGATGACCGCCATCTCGGTCTCGAACCGGTCGAGGACGTGCCGGGGCACGGGGTCTCCGTAGCGTGTGACCAGCCCCTTGTGGACCTCCTTGCGCAGCCAGGACTCCTGGGTCTCGCCCGGCGGCACATCGGGGAACCGCGGCATCTCGTCGACGTGGTCGAAGACCTCGTCGTAGGACTCGATGCGTTCGGCGATCAGCAGGGTGTTGTCGCAGGCCCGCGGCAGCTCCGCGAACAGTTCACGCATCTCGGCGGCCGATTTCAGGTAGTAGCCGGAGCCGTTGAAGCGGAACCGCCCGGGGGCGTCCTTGTTCTTGCCGACGCCGATGCACAGCAGGTTGTCGTGGGCGTCGGCCTGGTCCTCGGTGACGTAGTGGGCGTCGTTGGTGGCGAGGAGCGGGAGGTCCAGTTCCGCGGCCAGGCGGATGAGGCCCGCGCGGACGTCCCGCTCGATGGCCAGGCCGTGGTCCATCAGTTCCAGGAAGTAGTTCTCCCGGCCGAAGATCTCCTGGTAGGCCGCCGCGGCGGCCTTCGCCTCCGCGTACTGGCCGAGGCGCAGCCGGGTCTGTACCTCTCCCGAGGGGCAGCCGGTGGTGGCGATGACGCCCTCCGGCCGACGGGCGATCAGGTCGCGGTCCATGCGCGGCTTGCCGGCCGGGAACTGGCCCTCGTAGCTGGCCTGGGTGCTGAGCCAGAACAGGTTGCGCAGGCCCTGGGCAGTACGGGCCCACATGGTCATGTGCGTGAACCGGCCGCCGCCGGAGACGTCCTTCGAGCCCTCCCCGTCCTCGCTCACGGCACGCCGGCCGCCAGGCCCCCAGAACTCCTGCTTCCGGTTGAACCGGGACGAGGGCGCCACGTACGCCTCGATGCCGATGACCGGCCGGACGCCGTCGAAGTCCTTGGCGACCCGCGCGAACTCATGCGCGCCGAACATGTTTCCGTGGTCGCTCATGGCGATCGCGGGCATCCCCTGCCGGCTCACCTCGGCGAACATCGGCTGGAGCTTCTGCGCGCCGTCAAGCATCGAGTACTCGGTGTGGTTGTGCAGATGTACGAAGGAGTCCGGCACGGGTCAGTCATCTCCGCATCGAAGGAGGTCGGGTGAGCGGGGCCACGAAGGTCGGCGGGCTTGCACAACCAAGGGTTGTTCGATGTCGGCGATCAGGGATCTCGGCCCGACGACCTGCGCGTCAAAGATTTGTGACTGGTCCATCAAAGCGAGCCTCCGGGCGCCGGATCAAACAACCTCGCACCGGCGAGTCACAACTGACTGTTGTGTGACTAGGGTGGACGATGTGGACCTCAACGCTGTACGCACCTTCGTCGCGGTCGCGGAATCAGGACAGTTCCAGCGGGCGGCCGTCGATCTGTCCCTCACCCAGCAGGCGGTCTCCAAGCGCATCGCGTCGCTGGAGAACGAACTCGGGGTGCGGCTGTTCACCCGCACGGCCCGCGGAACCCGGCTCACCGTCGACGGACAGGTGTTCCTGCCGCACGCCCGCGATCTCCTGCACGCCCGGGACCGGGCGACCGCCGCCGTCAGTCCCGGCCGGCGTGCGCTGCGCGTCGACGTGGTCGGCCGCCGGCTGTCACTGGCGGGTCTGCTGCACGACTTCCACCGGGCGCATCCCGGCATCGCGCTCGACGTCATGACTCTCTTCGACGCGGACACGGCCGTCGCCGCCCTCCGGTCGGGCACCGTCGACGCCACCTTCCGCGCCATCGCCATGCCGGGTCTGCGGCTGCCCGACGACATCGAGGCCGTACCGGTCTACGACGAACCGCTCCAGTTGCTCACCGGCCCCGCCCACGAGTTCGCGACCGCCACCGCGCTGACCCCCGCGCAGTTGGCGGGCCGCCGCATCTGGATGCCCGGCAACGTGCCCGGCACGGAGTGGACCGCGTACTACGACGCGCTGGCCGCCGAGTTCGGCCCGACCATCGAGACGGCCGGACCCGACTTCGGCATCGAGGCCCTGCTCGACACGATCGCGGCGTCCACGACGCTGGCGACCTTCCTCAGCGAGCGGACGCCCCTGGTCTGGCCGGCCGGTTACGACCTGCGGCGCATCCCGCTGCACCGCCCCACCCCGGTCTACCCGCACTCCCTGCTCTGGCACCGCCGCAACGGACACCCCGCCCTCGCCGCGCTGCGCGACCATGTGGCCGCCGGGCGGCCGAACCGTCCCGGCACCGGCGTCTGGACGCCGCGGTGGGCCCGGCACCGCCCGCCGCGGCAGGCGGACGACCGCCGGGGTCCGGAGCCCCGCTGACCCGGGTCCCTCAGCTTCCGGCCGCCCCAGCGGCCTCGTCGACGCGCTCCGCCGCCCAGGCCAGGAAGGCCCGTACCTCGGGGGCGGGCAGGGGCAGCGCGGACGCGCGCGGGCGCTCGAAGCTGCGCACCGCGGCTTCGACGAGCGGCCGGAACTCCGCGGCGGCCGCGGCGATCTCCCGCGCCGCCCGGCGCTTGGCCGCCCAGTTGCCGGTGCGGCAGAACACCACCGAGCGGCAGCCGTTGAGGACCCGGTTGTCCGCGAGGTGGCCCTCGCCGTCGCAGTGCTCCCGCAGGGAGGCACGGATCGCGGCGAGCAGGTCCGATCGCCGCGGCGCGGCGATCGCCTCGCGGGCCGGGCGGCCGTACAGGGTCAGCCCGCGCTGGTGGGCGACGGAGCGGTCGATGACGTACCAGAAGGACGGGGACCGCGTGGCGTCGAAGCACGCCTTGCCGGGCAGCAGCGCGCCGGTGTTCAGGTCCAGCAGGTATCCGGCCCCGACGGCCGGTCCGGCGACGCGATCCGCCGGGTAGACCACCAGTTCCAGCCCCGCCGCCGGGCAGGGCAGGCGTGGGTGGGCGAGGGCCGACGCCAGCTCGCGCGGGGACCGCTCCGGCAGTGACGGGTCGACCACGACGGTGACGTCGACGTCACTGCGCCCGTGCCGGTAGTCGCCCAGCGCCAGGGAGCCGACCGCGACGACACTCACCAGCCGGGGTCCGCACACCGCGCCGGTGCGCCGGACGAGTTCCGCCAGGTAGGCGCGGACCTCGACGGGGACGGCGCGCGGCTCTTCGAGCGCATGGATCACACGGCCAGTATCCAGGCCGTCCGCCGTCCCGCCGTGCCGTGCCGCGGCGGGTCGCCCGGCCGGGCTTGTCGGGGCAAATTTCTGAGCGGCTGGCTCACCGTTCAGGGGCCTGTAACCCTGCGGCGTTGGCCGTCTCACCTGCCCTGCCGATGTTGGGTACGGCACCGGCGCCCGCACGCGGTCCGTACAGAAGGTTGTTCACCCCATGCCCAGCAGATTCCGCACACCTCTGGCCGCAGTCTCCGTCCTGCTGCCCCTCGCCGCCGTGACCGCCAGCGGTTCCAGCGCCGCGTCCAGCGGCGACAGCGCAGCGGGCGGCCGCAACCCCGACAAGCTGGTGATCGCGGCGATCCCCTCGGAGGACTCCACCTCCCTCGCCCAGCGTTATACGGCCGTCATCAAGCTACTGGAGGACGAGACCGGCAAGAAGGTCGAGGTGCAGAAGGCCACCAACTACGCCGCGGTCATCGAGGCCCAGCGCGCCCACAAGGCCGACGTCGCCTTCTACGGTCCGCTGTCCTGCGTCGTCGCCAAGGACAGCGGTGTCGGCATGAAGACCGTCGCCGCGCCGGTCCCGGAGAAGGGTGGCGACCCCGGCTACCGCTCGGTCGGCTTCACCAAGGCCGGCTCCAGCACCCGGGCCGTCCTGGTCGAGGTCGGACGGCGCAAGATGGTCGGCGGCCAGGAGGACATGATCACCGGCATCGCCCTCGACCTGGCCGGGGGCCGCACAACCGCCTGACCGCGCCGCCCGATCGGGCGGCGCCGGGGCCGCCGGGTCCGGCCGGCGTGGTCACGTCCCGCAGCCGGTCCCGGTACGTTCCAGCAGGTCCTTGAGCCGGGCCAGGTCGGCGGCGACCATGTCGGCGTCCCGCTGGAACCCGGCGTCGCTCATGCCCGGCCGGCGGCGCAGGGTGAACACCACCTCGCTGCCGGTGCCGTCCGGGATCACGCGGAGCGGGTTGTGGACGGTCTCCCCCGAGGGCAGCGTGACGTCGTGGTCGAGGACGCCCAGGTCGTTGGCGGGCACGAAGGCCACCACGACGCGGCCCATCGGGGAGGACGGTGCGACCCACCGGCCGTCCGTCTCCTCGATGGACTCGCCCAGCCCGCGTGCCCACGCGGGCAGGTTGGCCGGGTTCGAGGCATAGGCGTAGACGGCCGCCACGGGACGGTCGACATGGATGCCGAGGTGACGGGATTCCCCGCGGATGTGGTCCATGGCAGCGACCGTAGCGGGCCGACGGACGGTCTTCTTGAACGAATCGGACCCGGCCGGACCGCGGGCCCCGGCCCGCGGCCCGGCCTGTCCTTCGGTCACTTCGCGGCCGCGGGGACGAGGGAGCCCCACCGGATCCGCGTCGCCGACAGGCAGACGATCAGCGCCGAGACGGCCACCGCTGCCATGCCCGGGACGAGTCCGGCCGCGCCCGCGATGAAGCCGATCAGGGCCGGGCCGACGAGCAGTCCGGTGGTGCCCATCGCGGCCACCAGCGCCAGGGCGTCGGAGCCCTTCGCCGCCGCGGCGACGTACACGCACGGCGTGACGGCCGCCGCGCCCAGACCCACGCAGGCGAAACCGGCCAGCGTGGGCACCACCCCGCCGGCCAGCAGGGCGAGCGCGAGCCCGATGCCGGCCACCGCGCTGCCGACGCGTACGACGCGCCCGTCGCCCCACCGGGTGCGCCAGCGGTCGGCGAAGACACGGGCCACCAGCATCATCCCCGAGACGACGGCGATGCCCATCGGCGCGAGTGTCCCGGACGCCTTCGCGACGTCCTTCATGTAGAGCGCGGACCAGTCGTTCATGGCGCCCTCGGTCACGGTGCCGAACACCATGGCGCACCCCATCCACAGCGTCATGCGCGACGGCACGGTCAGCGCCGGGCGGCGCCTCTTCGCGCCCTCGGGTGCCTGCGCGCCCGGGGCTTCGCCCGCCGCCTCGGCCGGCTGCGGCTCCCCGTCGGTGAGCAGTCCCGGCCGGGCGTACGCGAGCAGCAGCACCAGCAGGACGACGGCGGCCCCGAAGTGCGCGGTGAGGGCCGACGTCACGAGGTTCACCCCGGACGCCAGCAGGGCCGCGCCGAGCAGTCCGGCGCTGAACGTGGCGTGCAGTTGGGCCATGGCGGTGCGCTGGAACTTCGTCTCCAGTGCGGCGCCCTGCGCGTTCATGGCGACGTTCAGCGCCCCCACGCCGACGCCGTCGCAGCAGATGACCAGCAGGGCCACCGGATAGTTCGGCACCACCGACAGGAGCACCAGCACGGCCGCGAGCAGCAGGGCCGACGCGAGGGCCAGCCGCCGGGAGCCCAGCCGCCGCATGAGGTACGCGACGAGCGGGAAGGAGGCCGCGGCCCCCGCGCCGCAGGCCATCAGCAGCAGGCCCAGCTCCGTCTCGGACAGGCCGAGCCGGGCCTTCAGCGTGGGCAGCCGTGCCGCCCAGGTGGCGTACTGGAAGCCGAGGATGCAGAACAGTGCGGCGATGGCCCACTTGGCGCGGCGTGCCTCGGCACCGGCGCGGAACCCGTTCATCAACCCGCTTCCTCCCCTTCGAGGGCCCGGCTCGCGTGCACCCCTGTCGACATGTAGACGGCGTTCGTGCCGTACCCCGGCGGGACGTGGACCTCGGGATGCGGCCGGTAGCCGTGGGCCCGCCAGAAGCCCTCCATCCCGTCGATGGCGACCAGGGAGATCCGCTCGTACCTCCGCGTGGCGGCGGCGTCCGTGAGATGGCGCAGCAGCCGCAGCCCGAGACCCCTGCCGCGCAGCGGCGCGGCGACGACGATGTCGTGCAGATGAAGGTTGCGGGTGTGGAAGGTCAGCTCCTCCGGCCGGCTCAGGTCCGGGTAACGGAACATCGGGTAGGGCAGGGCGAGCACATAGCCCGCGATCCGGTCGTCGAGGTCGAGGACGAAGCAGGTGCCGGGCGAGATCCGGCCCCTGGACTCCAGGGCGGCCTGGCCCTCCGTGAGCGAACTGCCCGCGTAGGCGTCCGCCTCCAGGGCGGCGACGTGCGGCCAGTCGGCGTCGGCGACGGTACGGATGCGCAGCGGGTGGCCGGTCACCGCGTCCCCTCCACGGCCTTGACGGGGCCCTCGTGTCCGTCGCGCGTCCAGGTGTGGGGCAGCGGGCGGAATCCGTTGAATCCCCGGGTGGTGTAGCTGGTGGCGTAGGCCCCGGCGGACAGGATCCACACGGGGTCCCCCGAGGCGACGGCCGCGGGCACGGGTGTTCCCTGGTGCCGGGTGCCGTAGGCGTCGTCGCTGTCGCAGGTGGGTCCCGCGATCACCGCCGGCACCCGGTCCCCGCCGGGGTGGCCGGGGAAGACGAGGCGGTAGCGGAGCTGGTCCATCTCGTAGAGGCCGTTGAACTTGCCGCAGCTCAGGTACAGCCAGTGCGCCGTCTCACCGCCCGGCTGCTCCCGGGTGGTCAGCCGGTACACGTGCGCGCGGATGGCGCCGTGGTCGGCCACCAGGTGGCGGCCTGGCTCGATGACGAAGCCGAGGGGGGCGGGGCTGAGGTTCCTGAGCTGTTCCATGCCGTCGCGGATGACGGCGAACATCTTGTCCAGCGGCGGTTCGAGCGGGCGGCCCTGCCGGTCGAGGTAGCCGAGCGCGGGCAGTCCCCCGCCGAGGTTGACGTGATCCAGCACGATGCCCGCCGCGCCGAGCGCGGCCATCGCGTCGCAGAGCAAGTCGAACGCCTGCCGCCAGGCGTCGGCCGTCATCTGCTGCGAGCCGACGTGCACGGACAGTCCGGCCGGTACGAGGCCGGCCGCCCGTGCCGCGGTCAGTACCCGTACGGCGGCGTCCTGCCCGCAGCCGAACTTCCGGCCGAGGCCCCACAGGGCTCCTTCGCCGCTGGTGGTGAGCCGGCAGAAGACCCGGGAGCCGGGCGCGTGCGCGGCGATGGCCGCGACGTCCTGGAGGCTGTCGGTGGCGAAGGTCCGCACCCCGAGCCGGTACGCCTCGGCTATGTCCGCGTCGGACTTCACGGTGTTTCCGTAGTGGATCCGGTCGGCGGGCACTCCGGTTCCCAGGGCCTGGGCTATCTCGGCGGGGCTGGCGGCGTCGAAGCCGGCGCCGCGGCCGGCGAGGCAGTTCAGCACCTCTTCGACGGGGCACGCCTTGAGCGCGAAGCGCACGGCGATTCCGGGCAGTTCCCGTACCAGTTGGTCGTACTGGCCCTCGATCCCGGTCAGGTCGAAGACGATGCGGTCCGACGTCGCGGCGGCGAGGGCGGACGCCAGCCGCGCGGGCAGCTGAGCGTTCACCCGCCCGCGCTCCCGAACCCGTGGTCCCCGGCCGCCGCCACCAGCGGGGCCCAGGCGCCGGTCAGCAGCGCGAACTCCTCGATGTCCCGTTCGGCCTCGTCGAGGAGCTGGTCGCGCCGGGTGGCCAACTGGTCGGCGAACGCCTCGTACCGGCCGCCCAGTTTGCGGTAGGAGGTGTCGACGCGGTCGAGTCGCCACACGTTCTCGGAGCGGTCCTGGCCGGTGCTCTCGCGCAGGAACGCCACGACGGTGTCGGGCCGCACGTGCCCCTGGCCGTCGAGCAGTGTGTCGCCCGCCGCCGCCATCCTGGCGTAGACGAAGTTGAAGTACAGCATGGACAGCAGGAACTTCACGAACCGCGTCTGGTAGGCGGTGAACCCGGCGTCGGTGCGGCGTTCCGGGGTGTAGAAGTTCTCGATGGTGCGGTTGTGCAGTACACCGGGCAGCGCGGCGTCGTGGACCAGGTGGATGAGGAAGTAGTCGCTGCCGATGGTGCTGGTCGCCGGCGGCAGCGGTACGCGCTCGTACACCTCGTGGTCGAAGCTGATGTTGCACATGTCGACGCGCATGGGGTCGACCACGGTGAGCGTCGAGTGGTCCCCGGTGAACGGGGCGGACCCGGCGCCGGTGAACGACTCCTCGACCAGTTGCCGCTTGCTCTCGTCGGGCCAGTCGACGGGCGCCCACAGGCTCACGACGTCGTGGTAGACGCCCTTGTCGAGCCGGGCGATCTCGCCGATGTCGACGGACAGTTCGCCGATGAAGGAGGAACCCACCATGGACACGGTCCGCGGGGTGAGGACCGGATCGAGGAGTGTCTCGGTCACGCCCTCGGACGCCTCGGCGGCGGTCTTGCCCAGCGACAGCAGTTCGTGGTGGACGGGGAAGACCGTGGCGCCGTCCAGCACCTGGTAGGTGCTGTCCGAGTCCCTGCGGTGCACGGACCGGCAGCCGAGCGCGGCAGCGATCAGGAAGACCCGGTCGGTGCAGGCGCCGTAGGAGACGTCGGCCGGCAGCAGGAGCCGGAGCACGGTCTCGGGCTCGGCGGCGCCGGACCGCTGGATCACGCTCCGCAGGAAGTCCCGCTGCGCCGCCTCGTCGACGTGGTGCACGACGACGTTCGCCGCCGCCGGGAGGTCCGCCACGGCGCGGGCGTGGGCGGACCGGGTGGCATCGTCGGCGGAGTCGAGGATCAGCAGGTGGACCTCGACGCCGAAGCGGCGGGCCGCGTACGCCGCCTCCTCGCCGATGGCGGCGATGGTGGCGGAGCACTCACGGTTCGTGGGGAGGGCAAGGCAGATCCGGTCGGGGCGACTCGCGCGGTTCACTCGGCGCCCGCCCGTCCGCTCCAGGGGTCGAGGCCCAGCAGGTTCCGGCCCAGGCCGTCGAGGGTGGCGGCGCCGTAACGGAGCGCTTCGGGCTTGTGCGCGTCGCCGAGCAGGGTGGCGTTCCAGTCCGGGGTACTCAGGGTCCGCCACGACTCGACCCGCGAGTTCCGCAGCGTCTCGTGCTCCTCCAGGGCGGGCATCATCGACAGGTACTGGCAGGCCCGGACACCGTTGTCGGAGCTGTTCGGCGCCACGCCGTGCGCCAGCATGCCGTTGAAGATCAGCAGGTCGCCGGCCTGGAGTTCGGGACGGACGACCGGGAACTCCGCGCGGTCGATCCTGGGCCTGATCGGATCGCGGTCCGCGGGCTGCGCCGGCCGCCACTCCTCGAACCGGTGGAACAGCTCGGGCGCGCACTGGAAGCCACCCAGCTCGGGCTGGGTGTCGTTGAGGGCGATGATGCCCTGCACGCGCTGCGGCAGCACCGCGAGGGTGGTGTCGACGTCCCAGTGCAGCTCGATGTCGAAGCCCTCGTCGGTGGGTGCGATGAGGGAGCGGGACCGGTTGCCCCGGTTGGGCGGGTTGAGGTTGAGCCGGTCGAGGGTGACCCACAGCTCCTCGCAGTCCCAGACGTCGACGAAGGCGTCGTAGACGCGCTGGGTCTGCCGGCTGTCCCAGATGAGCTGGTGGTGGTACGCCTCGACGAAGCCGTAGACGTGCAGGTCGCGGTCGAGGTCCGAGCGGAACTCGCGCTCCTCGTACCAGGTTTCGGGCCGGTCGGGGTCCAGGCCCTGGAATTCCCAGGCGAATTCGAGCAGGCTCTTCGCCGCGCCCGGCGAGATGGCGTTCCGGACGACGACGTATCCGTACGTCTGCCAGAAGGCGTAGTCCTGCTCGGACAGCACGCGCAGCGGCCGGGACTTGTCGATGTGTCTCAGCGGAGTCTGGGCGAGGTAGGTCTCGCCGTCCGCGCTGAAGTAGGGGCGCTCGGAAGCGGCGCGGTACAGATAGGGGGCAGGCGTCGGCATGCAATCACTCCAGGGATCGAGTTCTTCAGCGGCCGAGTGGCTGAACCCCAGATCGCCACGATGATCGAACTGAGGTTCCCTCAACTTGGACTAGACCACTTGCCGGTGTCAACGCGCTCCGGCCGAAGCTGCCGCCAAGTGCCTGCGAACTGCCGGTGGTCGGGGCGACGGCGACCGAGGCGGCCGTCCGGTCCGCGGCCGGCCCGCCGCAGCCGCCTGCGCTGCGGCGCGGGGGTGGCGAACACCGCCGTGGTACGGGCATGCCGCCAGGGGCCCCGCGGCACGGCCGTGCCGCGGGGCCCCTGGCGGTGGCGGGTTCGAGGTCAGCCCGCGACGATCCGCTCGGCCGCGGCCGCGCCGCAGACCTGGGCGGCCCCGTGCGTCGCGATGTACAGGGCGCCGCGCGGAGTGGACTGCGGGATGCCCATCTCCACCACGATCGTGTCCGGGCGGGCGGCGAGCAGCATGTCCAGCGCCCGGCGCATCCACGGGTGCCGGTGCTCGTCCCTGACCACCGCGACGACCCGCCGGTCCCGGGCCGCCGCCAGCGCCGCGGTGCCCGCGTCCGCCCCGGTGAAGCAGCCGCTGACGGTGCCCGGCAGCAGTCGCTCCAGTTCAGCGGCGACTCCCCACGGGGTCACGTCCCCGACGGCGATGTTCGGCTCGGGACTGAACGTGGCGACGTACACGGGCCCGTCCACCGCGGGCGCGGCCGTCTCGCACCGCACGCTGAGCGCGCGGCGCGCGGCGACGAGTCCGACCTCCGGGTCCGCCACCGCCTCCGCCCGCGCGGTCCGCCGCGCCTGCACGGTCCAGTGGGCCAGCCTGCGCACCCTGGCGGCGGCGTCGGCGAGCCGTTCCTCCGGGAGTTCGCCGCTGACGACGGCCGCCACCAGGGCGTCGCGCATCTTCAGCACGGTGCCCTCGTCGCACAGGCCGCCGCCCACGCAGATCGCGTCGGCGCCCGCCGCGATCGCCAGCACCACCCCGTGCTCCAGGCCGTACGCCTCGGAGATGGCCCGCATCTCGATTCCGTCGGTGACGATCAGTCCGTCGTAGCCCAGTTCGTCGCGGAGCAGGCCGGTGAGGATGCGGTGCGACAGGGTCCCGGGGCGTTCCGGGTCCAGTGCCGGGACCAGGATGTGCGCGCTCATCACGGCCTTCGTACCGGCCTCGATGGCAGCGCGGAACGGCACCAGTTCGCGCCGGTGCAGCGTCTCCTCGTCGACGTCGATGCGCGGGACGGCGTGATGGGAGTCCACATTGGTGTCGCCGTGCCCGGGGAAGTGCTTGGTCGACGCCGCGACACCGCTGGACTGCAGGCCCTGGACGTACGCCGCGGTGTGCCGCGCCACCAGTTCGGTGTCCGCGCCGAAGGCGCGTACGCCGATGACCGGGTTGTCGGGGTTGGCGTTGACGTCCGCGGACGGCGCCCAGTTGAGATTGACACCGCAGCCGGCGAGCCGCCGTCCCAGTTCGCGGGCGACGCGCCGGGTGAGGTCCGGGTCGTCGACCGCGCCGAGCGCGTGGTTGCCGGGGAACGCGGAGCCCGTGTGCACGTCGAGGCGGGTGACGTCGCCGCTCTCCTCGTCGATGGCCACCAGCAGATCGTCCCGTTCCGACCGCAACTGGCCGGTGAGGGCGGCCACCTGTTCCTCGCTGACCACATTGCGGCCGAACAGGGCCACGGAGGCCAGACCTTCTCCGACCCGCCGGCGCACCCAGTCCGGCGCCGCGGTGCCGGCGAACCCCGGTTGCAGTACCGCAAGGGCATCGCGGGTGAGGGTCTCGTTACCGGTGGCAACAGTGATCATCGGAAGCGTCATCCCTTCACGGCGCCGTCGGGCAGGCCGGACGGAGCCGCGTGTTGCAGAGGTGGAAAAATTTGCAGAAGACTCAGAAATCGGGTGGGAAGAAGTCAGATGGGCGACCGGACGGCACAGGGCACACCACCGCGATGGCCGGACCGCGCGGCGCCTCCTCCTCCCTCGGGGCTGCCACCGACCCGCTCCCGGCGGTGGACCGCGCACGCCGCCACCGCGTGCCGGCACAACCCGTCACGCTAATGGTGTAGACCTGCATGAGGGAGCTTGGCCTAGACTTTTGGGCAGCGTCAAGGTCACCAGGGGGTCGAACTCGACCATTTGGCGAAGAAAGTCGTACCGGACACGGCCGCGGACCGCATTCTTCATCTGGACTAGACCATAGACCGGTTGGAGGTTATAACGGGGTCCGTCGACCGAGCCGGGAAGGCAGTCCATGACCACCGACGTCAGCAGCAGCCCGCTCCGCAGGGCCGCGCCCGGCCGCGCGGCGCGCGTCCCGAAGTACTACACGATCAAGCAGCAGGTGCTGGAGATCACGGATGCGCTGAAGCCCGGCTCCCGCATGCCCGCCGAGCGACTGCTCGCCCTCCGGCTCGACACCTCTCGCACCACGGTCCGGCAGGCCCTGCAGGAACTCGTGGGCGAGGGCCGGCTCGACCGCGTCCAGGGCAAGGGGACGTTCGTCGCCCGGCCCAAGCTCTACCGCACCCTCCTGCTCACCTCACACACCGAGGACATGCATGCCCAGGGCCTCGAACCCGCCTCGCGGGTGCTGGACGTCCGTCATGTCGAGGCGGACGAGAAGCTGTCGGGCCTGCTCGGCGTCACCACCGGCGAGAGCGTGCTGCGCGTCGAGCGGCTGCGGCTGGCGAACGGCGAGCCCATGGCCATCGAGACGACCCACCTGTCCGCCCGGCGCTTCCCCGAACTGCACGGTTCGCTGGCCAGGTACAGGTCGCTGTACACCGCTCTCGCCGAGGTGTACGGCGTACACCTCGGCGAGGCCGAGGAGGTCATCGAGACCTCCCTCGCCACACCTCGCGAGGCCGCGCTCCTCGCCACCGAGGTGGGCCTGCCGATGCTGCTGCTGTCCCGTCACTCCCGGGACGCGCACGGCACACCGGTGGAATGGGTCCGCTCGGTGTACCGCGGCTCCCGCTACAAGTTCACGGTGATGCTGACGCCGCCGACGGGCTGACCGCCCGGCGGACTCGGCCCGTCACCGCTCGCCGCCCCGGCCCCCACCACGCCGCCACGCGGTCCCCCTTCCGACTCCCCGGCTCCGCACGTGCACGGACGCCGCCGACGTCCCGTCCTCCCTCCCCCTTCACCGACCTCGCTCTGGAGACGGTCCTGCCCGGCCCCAGACCCGACGCACCTCCCCGCACGGCGAGCACCAGGCGGCTCCCCGCGGGCTCACCACCCGCCCGGCGTCCGGACGCCGGGGCAGCACCGAACGACGAAATGGGCGTGAAGTGAGCGATACAAGCACGGTGGACGCGCTGGCGGCGGCGTTGGTCAACGCGCGCGAGGCCGCCTGCCTCACCCAGGAGGACCTCGCGGAGAAATCGGGGCTCAGCGTGCGGGCCATCCGCAACCTGGAGACCGGCCACACCGCACGGCCCCGGAAGCAGTCCCTGCTCCTGCTCGCCAAGGCCCTCGGCCTGTCCCCCACGGAGGTGGCCCGGCTGCTGCGCACACCCCGCACCGAGAACCGGCCCGAGCGGCCGTCCTGGCTGCTGCCCGCGGAACTGCCCGCGGCCCCGGTCGGCCGGCTGGTGGGGCGGGAGCGGACCGTCACCTCCCTGCGGGCCCACCTCGCCACGCGACCGGCCCGCGGCCACGGCCGGCCCGCGGTCGTCGTCGGACCTCCCGGCGCGGGAAAGACCTCCCTGGTGCTGGAGGTGGCACACGGCGTACGCGATCTGTTCCCGGACGGGCAGGTCTTCGTCGATCTGCATCCGGCGGCCACCGACCCGTTCACGCCCGACAAGCTCGTACGCCGCATCCTGCGCTCGCTCGGCGGCGTACCCGCCGCGGAGAACCCGGAGGAGGCGAGAGCCCAACTGCGGGACACGCTGAGCCGAAGACATGTCCTGGTGGTCCTCGACAACGTGGACAGCGAGGCGCAGGTGCGGCCGCTGCTGGTGGACGACGCCCGCAGCGCGGTCCTGGTCGCCGCGCGACGTGAACTGACCGCGCTGTCCGGGCAGGTGCGGCACCTGATCGGGGCGCTCGGCGCCCGGGACGCCCACCAGTTGCTGGAGGACCTGGTGGGGACCGTGCGCACCCGCGCGGAGCCGTCGGCCGCGACGAGCATCGTGCGCTCCTGCGGACGGCTGCCACTGGCCCTGCACATCGCCGGCCTGTGGCTGTCGGCACGGCCGCACCGGACACTCCACGACCTCGCCGACCGGCTGGTGGACGAGCGGAACCGCATGCCGTTCCTGCGCGTCGGAGACCTGTCGCTGCAGGCGAGCGTGGCGGCCTGCCACCAGGTGTTACCCGCCCCCGTCGCGGCGTCGCTGCGCCGGCTCGGCGCGGTGCGCGGCGACTTCGGCGTCGACGACGTGACCGGCCGTGCCGCGCCGTCCCGGCAACTGGCCGTGGACCTCCTCGACGAACTGCTGAACCGCCAGGTCACGTATGTCAGCGAGGTCTGCGGGAACGGCCAGGTCCGCTACCGCTTGCACGACTCGGTGCGGCTGTACGTGGCGCACTGCTGCGCGGGCCCGGCGGACGACGGCCGCCCGGCGGGCCATGTCTGGCTCCCCCGCCAGACGGGGCGCACCCAGCACCGGATCCAGCGGCTGCGCCACGTCACATGAACCCGGCGGTCCGCCCCGCACGGCCCCACGGGCCGGGTCCGAACCGCCCGCCGCGCGGTCCCCGGTGAGCGTGTCACCGGGGCATGGCACCATCGCCGGAGGAGCCAGGGAGGTGCCCGTGCAACTGCGCAACGTCTCGGTGGACGACGTCGACGCGTACCTTCGGATGCGGTGCGATCCCGTCATGATGGCCGACCTGGGCGGCCCCCTGCCGCGGGCAGGCATGGCGGACAAGGTCCGGCGGGACGCCCGGCAGGCCGCGGCGGACCTCGCCTGGCTCAAGATGATCATCCCCGATCCGGACGTCCCGGACGTGGTGGCGGGGACCGTGACGCTCTGGTCCCATGACGGCGGGAGCGGACCGGTCTCCGAGATCGGGTGGATGGTGCTGCCGGAGTTCCAGGGGCAGGGGCTGGCCAAACGCGCCGTGCGCACCTTGCTCGAACAGGCCCGGGACCAGGACCGGTGGGGTGTCGTGCACGCCTTCCCGGCGACGGGGAACGCGGCGTCGAACGGCATCTGCCGCTCGGTCGGCTTCCGGTTCGTCTCGGAGGTCGACGTCACCTTCGCGGGCCGCGTCCTGAGAACCCGTCACTGGGCCATCACTCCGCGCACGGATCTGGTCTGAGGACGGCACGGTGCGGACGGGCCGCGTCGCCGCGGCCTCCGCCCCGCCCCCGGTGACTACGCCTGCTGCGGAAGGCGGTAGACCGACACATGCGAACGTGACTCGTCGGTGAACTCGGCGCCCGACCAGTCCGCGTGCCTGGCCTCCAGCTCGAACCCGGCCAACTGGGCCATGAGGTCCAGCTCGGCCGGCCAGATGTAGCGGTGCGGACTGCGGTCCAGCCGCGCCTGACCGGTCTCGTCGAAGTGGAAGTGGTGGGAGACGACTCGCTGGCGCAGCACGTCATAGGTGTCCAGGCCCAGATAGCCGGGTTCCGAGTGCCAGACGGTGGCCGCCTGGCCCGGCGGGAGCTTGCGCAGTTCGGGTACCCACAGCTCGATCACGAACCGGCCGCCGGGCCCGAGGTGGCGGGCCGCGTTGCGGAAGCACGCGACCTGCTCGGCCTGGGTGAGCAGGTTGGAGATCGTGTTGTAGACCAGGTAGACGAGGGTGTATGCGCCGGGGGCGACGGTGGTCGCCATGTCCCCCATGACCACCGGGATGGTCGCCTCGTCCGCCTTCGCGCGCAGGCGCGCCGCCATCGGCGGTGACAACTCGATGCCGGTGACCGGTACGCCGCGCGCCGCGAGCGGGACGGCCACCCGACCGGTGCCGATGGCGAATTCGAGGGCCGCGCCGTCACCCGCGAGCCCGGCGAGGCGCTCCACGGTCGGCGCCAGGACCTCCGGCGCGAACATGCCGGTACCCGGTGTGTCATACCGCTGGGCGGTGTCGGCGTCGTAGCTCTGCTGCGGTCCGCTCGTCTCCTCCTGCATTCCCCCAACGTTGGCGCCCCGCCGGGCCGATGTCCAAGGAATATCCACCGGCGACGGGCACCGGACCGCCACGGGTGACGGAGCACGCTTGTCCGCGCGGGCCGCCGCGCAGAACACTGGCCTGGTGACAGACGAGGTGACCCAGCAACTTCTCGACCGTTTCGTCGGCGCCCTGTGCGCCCTGCCGTCGCTGACCGCCGTATGGGCGCACGGCTCACTGGCCGGTGGCGACCACCGGCCGGGGATCAGCGACCTCGACCTGATCGCGGTGCTCGCCGAGCCGTGCACGGCCCGGGAGGAGGAGCAGGTGGCCGCCCTCCACCGGGACCTGGCGACAGCCTTCCCGGCGGCGTCCGCGCTGCACTGCAGCTACGTCGTGGCGGACACGTGGGACGACCACACCCTCCGCCATCTCACCTGGCGCACGAGGAGTTGATGCGCCGACCGGTCACCGCGGTGACCCGTTGCGAACTGCTCCGGTTCGGCAAGGTCCTGCACGGGCCGCCGCCTGCCGGGCTGCTGCCACCCGTCACGGACCGCCAACTCGCCGACTTCGTCGTCGACGACCTCTCGTCCTTCTGGCACCCCGCCCTGGACCACCCGGACCGGTGGCTCCGGGACATCTGGGTCGACCTGGGCCTGCTCACCCTGGCCCGGGCGCATGTCACGCTGCGCACCGGACGGCTGATCACCAAGTCCGAGGCCCTCGACGTGCTGAGGGACCTGAACGCCCCGGCGGACGTGGTCGAGGACATCAGGCGACGCCGGTACGGTCCGCCGGCTCCCGCCCCCGCCCCCGCACCGTGGGCCTCGCGCCGAGCGGAACTCACCCGGGTCTTCCTCCGCCGCGCGATCGAGGACGTGGTGGCCGGCCACCGCCCGTAGCGGCCCGGCAGCGGGCCGCGGCCCGGTGCCGCGTGGCCGCGGTGCCGGAGCGGTCCCGCTCACCCACGTACCCTGGCCCCGTGCCACCCTCCCGTCTGCATCGCGTCGCCGTCCTCGTGCTCGACGGGGCGAAACCGCTCGACGTCGGGATTCCCGCGCAGGTGTTCACGACCCGCGCGAGCATGCCCTACGAGGTGCGGGTGTGCGGCGCGGAGCCGGGCCTCGTGACCGGCGGCGACGGGCTCTCGTACCACGTCGCGCACGGCCTCGACACGCTCGCGTGGGCCGACATCGCCTTCGTCCCCGGCTATCGCTTCCCGGACCGTGACGACCCGCCGCGGGCCGTCGTGGACGCCCTGGTCGCCGCCCACGACCGGGGCGCGCGGCTCGCCGCCATCTCGACGGGCGCCTTCGCGCTCGCCGCGACGGGCCTGCTCGACGGCAAACGGGCCACGACACACTGGCATTACACGCGGGCGCTCGCGGCGAAGCACCCGCTCGTCCAGGTCGACGAGAACGTGCTGTTCGTCGACGAGGGCGATGTGCTGACATCCGCGGGGGCTGCCTCCGGCATCGACCTGTGTCTGCACATCCTGCGCCGCGACCTCGGCGTGGCGGCGTCCAACCACGCGGCCCGGCGGCTGGTCGCGGCCCCCTACCGCAGCGGCGGCCAGGCCCAGTACGTGCCGCGCAGCCTGCCGGAACCGCTCGGCGAGCGGTTCGCCGCCACCCGCGAGTGGGCCCTGCACCGGCTGGACGAGCACCTGACCCTCGAAGTGCTCGCCCGGCACGCGGCGGTCTCCCCCCGCACGTTCTCCCGGCGTTTCGTCGAGGACACCGGGTACACGCCGATGCAGTGGGTCATGCGCGCCCGTATCGATCTCGCCCGGGAACTGCTCGAACGTTCGCAGCGGAGTGTCGAGCAGATCGCCGTCGACGTCGGTCTCGGCACCGGCACCAATCTCCGGCTGCACTTCCAGCGCATTCTCGGCACCACGCCGAGTGAATACCGGCGCACCTTCACCCAGGGCGAGTAGCCCGCCGCCGCATGGCAAGATCCTTGCGAACCATGGCACTCCCGCCGGTGTCGTAGCGGGCCGCCGTGGGCGAGGCTGACCGGGAGACGAAGGGAAGCCCATCATGACCCGTATCGCCGTCAACGGATTCGGCCGCATCGGACGCAATGTGCTGCGCGCTCTGCTGGAACGCGACAGCAAGCTTGAGATCGTCGCCGTCAACGACCTCACGGAGCCCGCCACGCTCGCGCGGCTGCTCGCCTACGACACGACGGCCGGACGGCTCGGTCGCCCGGTGACCGTCGACGGGGACACCCTCGTCGTCGACGGCCGCCGCATCAAGGTGCTCGCCGAACGCGAACCGGCGAAGCTGCCATGGGCCGAACTCGGCGTGGACGTCGTACTGGAGGCGACCGGCCGCTTCGCCTCGGCCAAGGCCGCCCGTGCCCACCTCGACGCGGGCGCGAAGAAGGTGCTCGTCAGCGCCCCGTCGGACGGCGCCGACGTCACGCTCGCCTTCGGCGTCAACACCGACGCCTACGACCCGGCCGCACACACGATCGTCTCGAACGCCTCGTGCACGACGAACGCCCTCGCACCGCTGGCCTCGGTGCTCGACGGGCTCGCCGGCATCGAGCACGGTTTCAT
>NZ_JBIAXM010000050.1:0-49714 GCF_042896695.1 Streptomyces sp. NPDC001270
GATCGTCAACTCCGCCGTGCCCCGCTGGGCCGCGATGAACCTGCTGGCACCCACCTACGAGATGTCCGCGCGGATCGCGGCCAAGCTGGACCAGGGCATCGCCGTGATGGTCGGCGGTCACCACGCCAAGGCCATGCCCGACCGCGTACTGGCCGACCCGCGCATGGCCAACCTGCGGGCTCTCGTCCTCGGCGAAGGCGAACTACGCGTCGCCGCACTCCTGGAGGACGAGCGGCGCCGCCGGGAACTGCCCGGCGTGCTGTGGCGTGACCCGCTGCTCGGCACCCGCGCGGCCGGCATCGCGAACCCCAGGACCGGTGCGGCGATGCTCGGCCCCGACATCAACGCACTGCCCTACGTCAACCGCGCCTTCCTGCCACAAGACCCCTACCAGGCGACACCCACGGCGGCCGACCGGCGCCTCGCCGCGAGCCGCGAAACCGAACAGCTCACCACAGCCGCCCATCACGGCCACATGGAAGCCAACATCGTCGGCAGCCGCGGATGCCCCTACAACTGCACCTACTGCGGCGCCGCTGTGAGCGCCAACCCCGACGTCACCATCCGGGTCCGCACTCCGGAAGACATCATCGGCGAACTCGACCAACTCCACGACGAATACGGCGTAACCGCATTCCGGTTCGTCGACGACCTGTTCCTCGGCTACGGCCGCGTCATCACCGAACAGATGGAAGCCTTCACCCGGCACCGCATCGGCGACCGGTACGTGTGGGACGCCACCGGCCGCATCAACGTCCTGGACCGGCTCCCTGACCAGGACCTCGACCGCCTCGTCGCCAACGGCCTGCGGGAAGTCGCCCTCGGGATCGAGTCCGGCAGCGACCGCATCCTGACCGCGATGGACAAACGGATCAACGTCGCGATGACCGAGCGCGTCACCCGCCGCCTCGTCGCCCACGGCATCAGCGTCAAGGGCTACTTCATCCTCGGCTACCCGGGAGAAGACCAAAACGACCTCGACGCGACGGTGCGCCACATCCGCACCCTGTGGGACATCGCCGACCACCACCCCGGGGACGTGCGCGCCAGCGTGTTCGAGTTCCGCCCCTACCCCGGCACACCGGTATGGAAGACCCTCACAGACGCCGGATACAACCCTGCCGAACTTCTGGCCTACGGCGACGTGGACCTCACCGGCGACGGCGCCGACGAGTCGATGCGCCAGCGCGACGAATTCAACTTCTCCGTCGGTATCCAGTTCGGTGACGTGCCCCTCCAGCAGATCCGGTCGACACTGGCGATGCTCACCCGCGAGCAGCACGACCGGAACCAGAGCGCCCGGAAGGCCACGGCGTGACCGGCGAGCGCACCGGCTGGTTCGTGACCATCGACGGCCCCAGCGGCGTCGGCAAGTCCACGACCGTGCAGGCCCTCCACGACCACCTCACCGCCCAGGGCCGTCCCGCCCGGCGGACCGTCGAGCCCACCACCAGCGACCTGGGCCAGTTCACACGCAATCACGCCAACCGGATACACGGCCTGGCCCTGGCCTGCCTCGTGGCCGCCAACCGCTACGAGCACATCGACGCCGTGATCGACCCAGCACTTCACGCCGGCGAGCTGATCATCAGCGACCGCTACCTGCCCTCCACGCTCGTCCTGCAACAGCTCGACGGCGTCCCGCTGGACTTCCTCCTCGCCCTCAACGACCGAGTTGTCCTTCCGGACCTGGCAGTGATCCTCACCGCAGACCCCGGACTGATCGCTGAGCGCATAGCCACCCGCGGCGCCACGCACCGCTTCCACCTCGACCCCACAGCTCCCAGCCGCGAAGTCGACCTCTACGGCGACGCCGCGGCCCACCTGATGAGCAGAGGAGTCGAGGTGCTGCTCCTTGAGACGGGCCACGCCACCCCATCGGACGTAGCACGCAGAATCGCCGATGCCATTCCGGCTCTGCCGATAGCGTCGATCACCTCACCCACCCACCCGACCCCCCAGGAACCATGAGCGGACAACCGGCACAGCCCGTCATCGACACCCACGTCATCCTCCGCGACGGCGACAAGATTCTCTTCTCACAGCGTGGCGGACCCTACGGTCACGGCCGGTGGCACATGCCGTCCGGCAAGCTCGACCGGGGCGAGCCCCTGACCGATGGCGCCGCCCGCGAGTTGTACGAGGAGACCGGCATCACCGTCGACCCGACCCACCTCCGCCTGGTCCACACCGTGCACCACCGGCAAGACCCCCAGACAGAACGCATCGGCTTCTTCTTCGAGGCCACCGAATGGGAAGGGCAGCCCGTCAATAAAGAGCCGGAGAAATGCCTCAGACTGGCGTGGTTCACGGTGCATGACCTACCCGAGGACATCATCGAATACCCGCAGGCCGGCTTGCGTGGCTACCTGTACGAGCAGGGACCTCTCACAGAACACGGCTGGTATTAGAGCCACCCCCGCGACCGGCGACAGCAAAATTGCGAACGCCACAAGCCCCAACTACCGCCCAGTGACCACGGCCACCTGGTCTTAGGGAGGAGACGCCGTGCAGCACCCTGACGAACCCATCACGGTGGCGCTGCGCGCCCAGGACCCCGTCACGCAGGCTGGAATTTCCAGCCAGCTGCGCCCCAGACCCGAGATCACATTCGTCGAATGGAACGAGGCCGCGGACGACGCGCCGCAGGTGGTGGTCGTCGTCCGTGACCGAGTCGACGACGATGCACTGCGTCTGCTGCGGCGGATCCACCGCACCAGTACAGCGCGGGGCGTACTGGTCACCACACATATCGACGAACAGCAGTTGGTGAACGCCGCCGAATGCGGCTTCATCGGCGTCGTACGACGCTCCGAGGCCACTCCGGAACGCCTGGTACAGGTGATCCGATCAGTGACGAGAGGAGAGGGCCAGGTCCCGTCCGACCTGCTCGGGAGCCTTCTCGAACAGGTCGGACGGGTCCAAGGGGAATTGATCGCACAGCACCAGCTCTTCACCAGACTTTCGGCACGCGAGATTGAGGTCTTGAGGCTGGTGGCCGAGGGGTACGACACCTTCTACATCGCCCAAAAACTCTCGTATTCCGAACGCACCATCAAAAACATCATTCACCGCTTGTTGACCCGTTTGAATCTACGCAATCGCACGCACGCCGTGGCGTATGCGCTGCGGCAGGGACTGATCTGAGCCAAACAGGGCTCTATGCGGGTAGTCGACCCTCCCGACGTGATTGCGGTACTACCGGTCGTTGAGGTTTTCACCGAAGGTGACGTCCAGCTTCGCAGTGAGGGCCACCGTCTGGGTCTGGTTGATGGCCTTGAGCCAGCGCACGCCAAGTCGGGGTGTCGCAGGGAGAGCGCGGTGCGGCCCGACTCGGTCCAGCGCCTTCTCAACCACTCCGGGTGGGACGAGGACGCGGTCCGCGACGACGTATGCGCCTACGTGGTGGAGACCATAGGCACCAAGGACGGGATCCTGATCGGGGATGACACCGGGTTCTTGAAGAAGGGCACCCGCTCAGCCGGTGTCCAGCGCCAGTACACCGGCACCGCGGGCAGGACGGAGAACTCCCAGATCGGGACTTTCCTGGCCTACGCCTCCTCAAAGGGTCGCGCGCTGATCGACCGCGAGCTGTATATCCCGAAGTCCTGGACCGACGACCGCGAGCGCTGCCGCGCGGCCGGCATCCCGGACGAGGTGCCGTTCGCAACGAAGAACGAGCACTTCAGGTGGATGCGGGACCACGGTCGTGAGGATCGAACTGTTCGACCACCACGGCGTGCTGCTCGATGAAACCAACGGCTTGGCGGAGATCCGCCGGCTGATTGCTGAGGACCGTATCCCCATCCCGGTCAACGACCGGTCCAAGGGCCGGATCGTGCCCTGGCATGACGCCCTTGCCGACGGAGGCCGCCCGTGATCGACGCACCCGCGATCATCCGGTCCGGTACGAACATCCTGTTCGTGACCCTGGACTCCCTGCGCTACGACGTTGCCGCCACCGCTCTGGACCAGGGTATGACCCCGCGCCTGGGGAAGGTGTTGCCCCGCCGTGCCTGGGAACGACGACAGACGCCCGGAACCTTCACCCTGCCTGCCCCCATGGCGTTCTTCTCCGGGTTCCTGCCGAAACTGCCCCGGCCTGTCCAGCCGCCACGGCTGTGGGAATGCCGACCGCCGGCCTTCAAGAAAGTGCCGCCCGAGACCTTCCAGTTCGACGCCGGCAACATCCTCGACGGCCTGGCCTACGAGGGATACCGGACCGTCTGCATCGGAGGGGTCACCTACTTCTCCCGGGAAACCCCGCTCGGCACGGTACTGCCCGACCTCTTCGACGAGGACTACTGGCGGCCAGAATTCTGCTCGCCCGAAGCCGACTCCATCCGCCACCAGGTCGACGAGGCCCTTGCCGTGGCCGACAACTACGCCGGCCGACGACCGCTGTTCCTGTTCGTCAACGTCAGCGCAACCCACGTTCCACACGGGCACTACCTGGGGTCGAGCGAAGACACGGCTGCCTCACAAGCAGCGGCCCTCTCCTACGCCGACGCCCATCTGGGACGGCTGCTGGACGGACTCGCGCAGCACGGCCACTGGCTGGTCATCATGTGCGCCGACCACGGTGACGCCTACGGCGACGACGGCTACCACGGCCGCGGCATTGCCCACCCTGCCGTGTTCAACGTGCCTTTCGCCGCCTGGGTACACGCCTGACCGTTACGCTCACCCGGCATGAGCACTGAAGCGATGCGTGACGCCTCCGTGGTTGTGGCCCGCGACGCGCAGGGCCTGGTGTCCCTGCTCAGCGCCGACTTCCCCGACCACGGGGGCGAATTCCTGTTCCTCCCCGGAGGCCGCTTCGAACCCGGCGAGTCCCCACTCGACTGCGCACGCCGCGAACTTCGCGAGGAAGCAGGAGTCACCGCCGAGCGATGGCGCGCACTCGGCTCGTACGCGATCACTCTCAGTTCGACGGCGCGAGTCCATCTCTTCGAGGCACGCGAACTCACCCTCGGCGCCCAAGACCTCACCGAGACGGAACAGGACTTCAAGCTCATGTGGTGGCCGATGACAGACGCCCTACAGGCTGCACACGAAGGGCGATTCCTCCTGCCCGCCGGACCACTGGCCCTTCTCCTGGCCGGCGATCACCCAGTGACCGGCGAGACGCCCGATGAGAACTCCGGTCGGACACCTTGACCGGCCGCAGAAGCTGCCCCGTCCTCCGGGCCCCTGCGGAAGGGTGGTGCTTCCTGCTGTGGGCAGGGCGGCCGTGCGGGCGCCCCTTTTCTACTGCTACTAAGCGGCCGCCGCCGAGTTGAGGAGGGCCCGCACCTCGTCGGCCTCCGGCGCCGCGTTCTGTTCGTAGAGGTTGAGGGCCTCGCGCCAGCACGCCTGCGCCCGGTCCACCTGTCCCAGCGCGGTCAGCGCATGCCCGAGGAGGGCCAGGACATTGCCCCGCATCCGGTCGCCGCCGATGCAGCCCAGGGCGAGGGCCTGTTCGGCATGCGAGGCCGCCTGGGCCGGATGGCGGGCGGCCATGTGCACCTCGGCGATCCGGAAGTTGGTCGCCCCCTGCCAGAGCCGCTGGCGGTGGTCACCGAAGATGTCCAGGGCCTCGGAGAACTGCCCGAGCGCCTCCCTGTACCTGCCGGCGCTCGTCAGAGCGACGCCCACGGCGAAATGTCCGTTGGCCAGACGCATGGTCCGGCCCAGCTCGACGTAGACCGCGAGTCCGCGCTGGGCGATCTCCACGGCGTCCGCGACACGGCCCAGGCCCAGTTGCGCACGGGAGAGGTTGGACAGGGCGGATGCTTCACCCGGCCTGTTGCGGTTCGCGCGGAAACCCGCGATGGCCCGGTCGAAGAACACCTTGCCGTCCGCGAAGCGGCCCTGGTGCAGACAGATCAGGCCCCGGTTGTTCGCCACCCAGCTCACCGCCGTGGAGTCCTGTTCGGCCTCCGCGAGTTCCATCGCGACCCGGGCCTCCTCCTCGGCCTGCTGGATACGGCCCGAGACCAGCAGGACGTCCGTGAGGACGGTGCGTGCCCGCCCCTCCGCCCGCGCGTCCCCGGCCGCCGCCGTCGCCTCGCACATCGCCCGCGCGGTCGTCTCGTACTGGTGCGAGTTGGCGCCCGACTCGGTCAGGTCCTTGGCCGCCCACAGCAGGTCCACCCCGCGCCGCAGCCGCTCGGTGCCGGCGGACTGGCGTACGCAGGCCAGCAGCGGCGCCGCCTCCGTGTACAGCCAGTCCAGGGCCGCCGTGCCCTCGGTGAAGCGCAGGCCCGGGTACTCGGTGGGGGCGAGGTCGTCGACCAGGCGGTCGCCGGGCCGTTCGATCGCGTAGACGCCTGCGGTGGTGGCCAGGTAGAAGTCCAGCAGCCGCGACATCGCCGCCGCCCGCTCGCCCGGCGGCTGCTCGTCGCGTTCCGCGCAGGCGCGGGCGTAGAGCCGGACCAGGTCGTGCAGCCGGTAGCGGCCGGGGGCCGCGGACTCCAGCAGGGATGTGTCCACCAGGGATTCCAGCAGGTCCTCGGTGGCGTCCGGCGGCAGGTCCAGCACGGCCGCCGCCGCGGCCAGCGAGACGTCAGGACCGTCGGCCAGGCCCAGCAGCCGGAACGCGCGGGCCTGGGCCGGCTCCAACTGGCCGTAGCCCAGCTCGAACGTCGCCTTGACCGCGAGGTCACCGGCCTGCAACTCGTCCAGCCTGCGCCGCTCGTCCGCCAGCTTGGCCGCGAGGACGGACACCGTCCAGGTGCGCCGGGCGGCCAGCCGGGACGCGGCGATCCGGATCGCCAGCGGCAGGAAGCCGCAGGCCGCCACGACGTCCAGCGCGGCCTCGCGTTCCGCCGCCACCCGCTCCGCGCCGACGATCTTCGTGAACAGCGACAGCGCCTCGTCGGGGGACATCACGTCCAGGTCGACCAGGTGGGCGCCGGCCAGGTCGACCATCCGCACCCGGGCGGTGACCAGCGCGGCGCAGCCCTCCGTGCCGGGCAGCAACGGGCGTACCTGGGCCGCGTCGCGGGCGTTGTCGAGGAGGACCAGGACCCGCCGGCCGTCCAGCACCGACCGGTACAGCGCGGCCCGTTCCTCCAGCGAGTCGGGGATGGCCGTGTCCGGCGTGCCGAGCGCCCGCAGGAACGAGCCGAGGACCGTCTCCGGTTCCGCGGCCCGCGGTCCGGCGCCCTGGAGGTCGACGTACAACTGCCCGTCCGGGAAGGCGGCTCGGGCGCGGTGCGCCACGTGCACGGCGAGGGTGGTCTTTCCGACGCCGCCGATCCCGGCGAGCGCCGAGACGGCCATCACCCGGCCCTCGGCCTCCGAGGCGGAGGCGAGGATCTGGCTCAGCTCGGTGACGAAGGAGGCGCGGCCGGTGAAGTCGGGGACGGTCGCCGGGAGCTGGGCCGGGCGGACCGGTACGGGCGCGGGTTCGGCGAGGGGCGCGGAGGGCTCCGCGAGGGCCGGGTCCGCCTGGAGGATGCGCTGCTGGAGGTCGCGCAGACCGGGGCGCGGGTCGACGCCGAGTTCCTCCGCGAGCAGGCGCCGGGTGTCGGCGTACACGGCGAGCGCCTCCGCCTGCCGGCCGCTGCGGTAGAGCGCCAGCATCAGCAGCTCGCGCAGGCGTTCGCGCAGCGGCTGCGCCGCCGTGAGCGCCGTCAGCTCCGACACCGCCTCCGCGTGGCCGCCCTGTTCCAGGTCCAGGTCGAGGCGGGTTTCGAGGAGTTGCAGCCGCCACTCGTCGAGCCGTACCCGCTGCGCGTCGGCGTACGGTCCTGGCACGCCCGCCAGCGGCTCGCCGTCCCACAGCGCGAGGGCCTGCTTGAGCAGGTCCCGCGCGGGGCCGAGGTCACCGGCGTTGCGCGCCTTCTCCGCCTGAGCCACCAGGTCCTGGGCGACCGCCAGGTCCAGCGCGCCCGCGCGCAGGCCGCGCACCGCGTAGCCGCCGGACTCGCTGATCAGGACACCGGGGTCCAGCACCTTGCGCAGCCGCGAGGCGTACGTCCGCACCGCGGCGAGCGCCTGGAGCGGCGGCTCGGTGCCCCAGAGCGCGTCGATCAGCTCCGGCGCGGTCGCCGTCCTGCCCTCGCGCAGCAGCAGGGCGGCGAGCAGGGCGCGCTGCTGCGGGGAGCCGGTGTTGACCGGCTCGCCCTCGCGCCAGGCGCGCACCGGACCGAGCACGCTGAAGCGCAGCACCGCCGGCTCCTGACCCAAGGAGCCGGGACGCCGCTGCTCCGGTACTCGCGGTCCACCGTCCATCCGTTCGTCCCCCTAGGCATCCCGAACAACTACGTCAGTCTGCCTTGTACAGGGCGGATGCGTCAGCCGTGCGAGACGGCGATCACAGCGGGCGCGCGGGAGTCCACCATCTCTTCACGTTCTGTTTGCGCGGTCTCGCAGGGTGAGCGGGGCGGCTGCTCTCATGAAGCGGCCGGCTGTCTCCAGGTATCGACCGCCACCGAAACCCGCGACCAAGCCCTTTGCCGAGTTCGGCGACGGCGGGAACGGCGAACCCCGCTGCTCACCTCGTCGGAGCGGCTACCTGCCGGTGCGCCTACGTTGGGCCGGGCGTTCCCCCGATGGACTTGCGGGGCGGGAAGCGGACGGTGACGAGTCCGCGGACCGAGGGCGCCGCTGGCCTGCAAGCGCGGCAACGGACGCCCTCGCGGGGTTGAACTGGAGCCCCGTCGAAGGCCGATAAGCGTTCCGGTCCACCGTCACTTGCCCGTTCCGCTCCCTCAACGGTATCCCGTGACGCTCAAACGCGGCACGTAGCTCAGGGAAGCGCCCCCAGTTCGAGGGATTCAGCCCCAGCCTGCCAAACCGTTCGAGCATGTCGGCGCCCTGATGTCCGTGAATCCGCTGGGGCCACACACCAGGATTACCCGCGAAATGAGCGTCAAGATCCTGAATGAGTCGGCTCTCCCAGCCACCGGGACGCAAGTGAGCGTCAAACTGCATGTAGACGCGTCGCACGCTGTCATCGCAATCGATCTCGACCAGCGGCGCTCCATGGTAGTCGAGCGTGTCCCGCAGGTCCGCTGTCATCCACGCCGCTTCCACGGTAGGGCCATTGGTCAAGCCGTAAAACAACCTGCCGACCGGGACGTTCGTTATAGTTTCCTCCCACTCAGGAATCCTCTCCGTACGGTCCGACCATGTTCGGACCGCCAGGGCATACTGCTCCGGAGTGTAGGGACCTAGCTCGTTCGTTTCCTCGTCCGTTTCCGGCACTGCGTCCAGCGAAGGCATCCGTGACTCCCGTCATTTCGATCGAGGATGAAGAATTTAAGGCACGCCCCGTAACGGACCCACGCCGCAAACGGTTCAATCCGGAGGAAGTCATTCCGGTTCTTCCTGTGATGGATACCAATCCCACCGGCAGGGGCGGCGGCAGTCGCAGCACCGTTTCTGATCGGCCACACAGCTGACTGCTAGCTGACGGACCGTCAGATCGGCGCTACCGTGACCCCATGGAGACCCAAGCCGCAGCCCCCTTCCCGGAGATCATCTCCGTCGACGACCACACCGTGGAGCCGGCCCGTGTCTGGCAGGACCGGCTCCCCAGGAAGTACCTGGACACCGGTCCGCGGATCGTGCGCGCGCCGCTGAAGGAGATGTCGTTCCTCGGCGGCCGGTTCAAGCCCGTCATGGGCGCCCCGGGCGACGAGGGCCCGGTCGGCGACTGGTGGGTGTACGAGGACCTGCACCGGCCGCTGACCCGCCTGGACACCGCCGTCGGCTACAGCAGGGACGACATCAAGCTGGAGGTGATCACGTACCAGCAGATGCGCGCGGGCTCGTTCGACGTGCCGCAGCGGCTCGACGACATGGACGTCAACCACGTCCAGTCCGCGCTCTGCTTCCCCACCTTCCCCCGCTTCTGCGGGCAGACCTTCACCGAGGCCGCCGACCGGGACCTCGCGCTGCTGTGCGTGCGCGCCTACAACGACTGGATGGTGGAGGAGTGGTGCGGGCCCGACGCCCGCGGCCGGCTGATCCCGCTCGCCCTCATCCCGCTGTGGGACGCCCGGCTCGCCGCCGACGAGGTGCGGCGCAACGCGGCCCGCGGGGTGCGGGCCGTCGCCTTCTCCGAGATACCCCCGCACCTGGGCCTGCCGTCGGTGCACACCGAGGACTGGGACCCGTTCTTCGCCGCCTGCGACGAGACCGGCACCGTGGTGGCGATGCACATCGGCTCCAGCAGCCGGATGCCGTCCACCTCCGCCGACGCCCCGCCCGCCGTCGGCTCCACGATCACCTTCGCCAACTGCTGCTTCTCGATGGTCGACTGGCTGATGAGCGGCAAGTTCGAGCGCTTCCCGAACCTGAAGGTGATGTACGCGGAGGGGCAGATCGGCTGGATCCCGTACATCCTGGAACGCGCCGACGTCGTGTGGGAGGAGAACCGCGGCTGGGGCGGGGTGGCCGACAAGGTGCACCGGCCGCCGTCCGAGCTGTTCGCCGAGCACGTATACGGCTGCTTCTTCGACGACGCCTTCGGGCTGCGCAACCTCGACGCGATCGGCGTCGGCAACGTCCTGTACGAGACCGACTACCCGCACTCCGACTCCACCTGGCCGAAGTCCCGCGAGGTCGGCGAGGCCCAGATGGGGCACCTGCCGGCCGACGTCGTCGAGCGGATCGTACGGGGCAACGCGATCGAACTGCTGGGGCTCACGGCGGACGGCCGCTGGGCGGGTTCCCGGTGAGCGGGTCCCCGGCGGGTCTTGCCTACGGCATCCAGCTGCCCGTGCAGTCGCAGAGCACCATGTACGCGGAGAGCTGGGAGGCCGGGGCCGGGCCCGCCGACCTCGTCGAGATCGCCCGTACCGCGGACCGGGCCGGCTTCGACTACATCGCCTCCTGCGACCACGTCGCCATCCCGCGCCGGCTCGCCCCGGCGATGAGCACGGTCTGGTACGACCCGGTGGCCACGCTCGCCCACCTCGCCGCCGTCACCACCCGCACCCGGCTGCTGAGCCACGTGGCGATCGTGGGGCTGCGCCACCCGCTGCTGACCGCGAAGCAGTACGCGACCCTCGACCACCTCTCCGGCGGACGGCTGGTCCTCGGCGTCGGCGCCGGGCACGTGGCGGAGGAGTTCGCCGTGCTGGGCGCGGACTTCCGGCGCCGGGGTGCCGTGCTCGACGAGTGCGTGGACGCCCTGCGGGCCGCCCTCGGGCCCGAGGAGTTCCCCGTGCACCACGGGAAGTTCTACGACTTCGAGGGGCTCGGGCAGCGGCCCCGGCCCGCCCAGGAACGGGTGCCCGTGTGGGTCGGCGGGTCCTCGCCGCCCGCCGTGCGCCGGGCCGCCCTCAAGGGCGACGGCTGGCTGCCGCAGGGCGACCCGCGCGACCGGCTGCCCGGCCTGATCGCCGGCCTCAGGCGGATGCGCGCCGAGGCGGGCATCGAGGCGCCGCTGACCGTCGGCGCCATCACCGAACCGCTGTACGTCGGCCGGCCCGCCTGGGACGTCGGCCGCCGCACCCTCACCGGCTCCCCGGACGCCCTCGCCGAGTCACTGCGGGCCTACCGGGCGATCGGCGTGGACCAGATCCAGGTGCGGTTCCGCTGCCGCAGCCGCAGCGAACTGACCGACCAGATGGCCGCGTTCGGCGCGGACGTGGCCCCCCACCTCTAACAGCAGGAGGAGCAGGCATGGGCAAGCTGGACGGGCGTGTCGTCATCGTCACGGGCGCGGCACGCGGGCAGGGCGAGCAGGAGGCCCGTCTCTTCCGGGCGGAGGGCGCCCAGGTCGTCGTCGCCGACGTCCTCGACGACCAGGGGCGGGCGGTGGCCGAGGAACTGGGCGCGCTGTACGTCCACCTGGACGTGGCCGAGGAGGACGGCTGGCGGGCGGCGGTGGCCGCGGCCAAGGCGGCGTACGGGCACCTCGACGGGCTGGTCAACAACGCCGGCATCCTGCGCTTCAACGCCCTGGTGGACACGCCGCTCGAAGAGTTCCTCCAGGTCCTGCGGGTCAACCAGGTCGGCTGCTTCCTCGGGATCAAGACGGTCGCGCCCGTGCTGGACGACGGGGGCACGATCGTGAACACCGCGTCCTACGCGGCGCTGACCGGGATGGCCGGGGTGGGCACGTACACCGCCACCAAGCACGCGATCCTCGGGCTCACCCGGGTGGCCGCGCTGGAGCTGGCGCACCGGGGGATCCGGGTCAACGCGGTGTGCCCCGGGGCGATCGACACGGCGATGTCCAACCCGGCGCAACTGGATCCGACGGCCGACGCGGACCAGATGAGCCGGGCGCTGGACGAGCTGTACCGCAAGCTCGTGCCGCTGGGTCGGATCGGACGCCCGGAGGAGGTGGCGCGGCTGGCGCTGTTCCTGACCTCCCGGGACTCCTCGTACGTCACCGGGCAGCCGTTCGTGGTCGACGGCGGCTGGCTGGCGGGGGTCTCGGTCATCTGAGTGCCCGCACAGCCGTGGCTGACTGACCGTCAGCTCTTGACGGTCCGGGCCGCCGGTGCCACAGTCGGCGGCAAGCCATATCTGACGGATCGTCAGAAATGGAGGACAGGGACGACGACAGGGGACGGTGAACCTCCTTGGAATTCGGGCTCTTTGTACAGGGATACGTGGGCAAACGCGCCGAGACCGACCCGCTCGCCGAGCACAAGGCGCTGATGGAGGAGACCGAGTACGTCATTCAGGCGGACAAGTCCGGCTTCAAGTACGCCTGGGCGTCCGAGCACCACTTCCTGGAGGAGTACTCGCACCTGTCCGCCAACGACGTCTACCTCGGCTACCTGGCCCACGCCACCGAACGCATCCACCTCGGCTCGGGCATCTTCAACCCGCTCGCCCAGGTCAACCACCCGGTCAAGGTGGCCGAGAAGGTCGCCATGCTCGACCACCTCACCGGCAACCGCTTCGAGTTCGGCAGCGGCCGGGGCGCCGGCAGCCACGAGATCCTCGGCTTCATCCCCGGCATCACCGACATGAACTACACGAAGGAGATCTGGGAGGAGACGATCGCCGAGTTCCCGAAGATGTGGCTCCAGGACGAGTACCAGGGCTTCCAGGGCAAACACTGGTCGCTGCCGCCCAGGAAGGTGCTCCCCAAGCCGTACGGGAAGTCGCACCCGGCGATGTGGTACGCGGCCGGCTCCCCGCCCTCGTACGCCATGGCCGCGAAGAAGGGCCTCGGCGTCCTCGGGTTCAGCGTCCAGAAGGTCTCCGACATGGAGTGGGTGCTGGACCAGTACAAGACGGCGATCGTGAACGCGGAACCCGTCGGGGACTTCGTGAACGACAACGTGATGGTGACGACCACCGCCATCTGCGCGCCGACGCACGCAGAGGCGATCGAGATCGCCGTGCACGGCGGGCTGCACTACCTGCCCTCGCTGGTCTTCCGCTACCACGACACCTTCCCGCGGCCCGAGGGCTTCCCGGAGTGGCCACAGACGCTGCCGGAGTACACCGCCGAGTTCGTCGAAGTCCTCATCGAGGAGGAACTGCTCATCTGCGGCGACCCCGACGAGGTGCTGCGCCAGTGCAAGCGGTGGGAGCAGGCGGGGGCGGACCAGATCAGCTTCGGGCTGCCGGTGGGGGTGCCGAAGGAGGAGACGCTCCAGACGATCCGGCTGATCGGGGAGCACGTGATCCCGAAGATCGACACGGATCCGGTGCACCGGACGTCGCGGTTCCGGGCGGCGGCGTGATCGCTGCCACGGGCGGCGGGGTGGTGCGGGTGCCCGCGCTGTTCCTCTCCCCGCGGAGTTCTCCGCGCCGGTCGGGCCGGAGTTCTCCGCGCCGCTCGGGCGGGCCGGTGCGCCGGGGTCCGGGCGGTGACCGGTACGTCGGACGCGCGGGTTCGGGGTGCCGGGTGAGCGTCGTCGCCGGGCTGCGGGCGGGCCGTGGCTGCTCGCGCAGTTCCCCGCGCCCCTACGGGGGCACGTCCGCCGCTCGGGAGATCAAGGAGGCAGGGTCCCATGCTTGATCACGTCATCAAGGGCGCGACCGTCGTCGACGGGACCGGTGCGCCCGGATTCACCGCCGACGTCGGCATACGGGACGGCCGGATCGCCGCCGTCGGCACCGTCACCGAGGAGTCCCACGGCACCGAGGACGCCACCGGCCTGGTCCTCACCCCCGGCTTCGTCGACCCCCACACCCACTACGACGCCCAACTCTTCTGGGACCCGTACGCCACCCCCTCCCTGAACCACGGGGTGACCACCGTGGCCGCCGGCAACTGCGGGTTCACCCTGGCGCCGCTGAACCCCGGACGCCCCCAGGACGCCGACTACACCCGGCGGATGATGTCCAGGGTGGAGGGCATGTCCCTGGTGGCGCTGGAGGAGGGCGCGCCCTGGAGCTGGCACTCCTTCGGGGAGTACCTGGACGCCCTGGAGGGCCGCATCGCGGTCAACGCCGGGTTCATGGTCGGCCACTGCGCACTGCGCCGCCACGTCATGGGCCCGGACGCGGTCGGCGGCCAGCCCACCGACGACCAACTGGCCGCGATGGTCCGGCTGTGCCACGAGGCCATGGACGCCGGCGCCTGGGGCTTCTCCACCACCCAGTCCTCCTCGCACTCCGACGGCGACGGCCGGCCGGTGGCGTCCCGGCACGCCCGGCCCGCCGAACTGCTGGCGCTGGCACGGGCGGTGGGGGAGCACGAGGGCACCCAGATCGAGGCGATCGTGGCCGGCTGCCTCGACCAGTTCAGCGATGCCGAGATCGACCTGTTCGTGGAGCTGAGCGCGACCGCCGGGCGGCCCCTGAACTGGAACGTCCTGACCATCGACGCGGCCGTCCCGGAACGGGTGCCGCGGCAGCTGAGCGCGAGCGAACGGGCCCGCAGGGCGGGCGGCCGGGTGGTCGCGCTGACCATGCCGATCCTCACGCCGATGAACATGTCCCTGGGCACCTTCTGCGCCCTGAACCTGATCCCCGGCTGGGGCGGGATCCTCGGCCTGCCGGTGCCCGAACGGATCGCGCAGCTGCGTGAGCCCGGGGTGCGGGCGGAGCTGCTGCGGCGCGCCCAGTCCAAAGAAGCGGGCGTCTTCCGGCGGCTGACGGACTTCGGGCGGTACGTCATCGGCGACACCTACAGCGCCCACAACCGGGGGCTGACCGGCCGGGTGGTCCAGGACCTGGCCCGGGAACGGGACCAGGAACCCTTCGAGTGCCTGGTGGAGATCTGCGCGGCCGACGACCTGCGGACGGTCCTGTGGCCGATGCCCACCGACAACGACCCGGCCTCCTGGGCGCTCCGGGCGGAAACCTGGCAGCACGAGGACGTACTGCTCGGCGGCTCCGACGCGGGCGCCCACCTGGACCGCATGTGCGGGGCCCCGTACACCACCCGCTTCCTCGGTGACTGCCTGCGCGGTCGCGGGCTGGTCGGCCTGGAGACGGCAGTGAAGATGCTGACGGACGACCCGGCGCGGCTGTTCGGGCTGCGCGAGCGCGGCCGGATACGCGAGGGCTGGCACGCGGACCTGGTCCTCTTCGACCCGGAGCGGATCGACGCGGGCCAGGCCACCCTGGTGCACGACCTGCCGGGTGACAGCCCGCGGCTGGACTCCCGGGCGATCGGGATCCGCGCGGTGTGGGTCAACGGCGTCGAGGCGATCCGCGACGACGCGGTGAGCGGGGCGGTGCCCGGCCGGGTGCTGCGCTCGGGCCGCGACACCGAGACGGTGAGCACGCGGTGAGCGGGGACGGTGAGTACGGCGTGGTGCGGGACGGTGCGCAGGTGGTGGGCCGGGACGAGTACGGCGTGAGGCGGGACGGTGAGCACGTGGTGGGCCGGGACGAGTACGGCGTGGGGCCGGACCGGGAGCACGCGGTGGGCCGCGACGGTGGGCAGGGGACGGTGAGTACGCCGTGAGCCGCGACGGTGGGCACGGGACGAGCGGCCCGGACGAGCGGCAGCCGCTGTTCATCGGCGGCGAGTGGGCCGAACCGGCCGCCGGCCACTACCCGGTGACCGACCCGGCGACGGAACGGACCGTGGGCCTCGCCCCCGAGGCCTCGGCGGACCAGGCGCGGGCGGCCTGCGCCGCGGCCCGCGAGGCGGCCGGCCCCTGGTCGCGGACGCCGCCGCGGGAACGGGCCGCCGTCCTCGCGCGGGCCGCCGACCTCATCCGCGGCCGGCTGGTCCCGTACGCCGACCTCGCCCGCGCGGAGACCGGCGCCACGACCGGGACGGCGCGCGGCATGCAGGTCGCGGTGGCGACGGCCCGGTTCCGCCGCTACGCGCACGTCGAACCGGCCGAGTGGGCGATCGAGCCGCAGATCAACGAGGCGGGCCCGATGGGTCCCGCCGCCGTGCTGGGCGCCCTCGCGGTACGGCAGCCGGTCGGGGTCGTCGCCTGCATCACCTCCTACAACAACCCGTGGGCGAACCCGGCCGGAAAGGTCGCCCCGGCGCTCGCGATGGGCAACACGGTGGTCGTGAAACCGGCCCCACAGGACCCGCTGTCGGTGTACCGGATGGCCCGCGCGCTCCAGGAGGCGGGTGCCCCGCCGGGGGTGGTGAACGTCGTCTCGGGGCGCGCGGTGGCCGTCGGCGAGGCGGTCGTGGAGTCGCCCGACGTCGACATGGTCAGCTTCACCGGGTCCACCGCGGTCGGGCAGCGCATCGCCGAGGTGTGCGGACGGACGATGAAACGCCAGCTGATGGAGCTGGGCGGCAAGGGCGCGGCGCTCGTCTTCGACGACGCGGACCTGGCCTCGGCGGTCGCCGGGATCGGCACCACGTTCTCCTTCTACAGCGGGCAGATCTGCACCGCGCCGACCCGGGTACTGGCGCAGCGCGGGGTGTACGACCGGCTGGTCGCCGGGCTCGCGGCGTACGCGGCACGGCTGAAGGTGGGCGACCCCGCGGAACCGGACACGGTGGTGGGACCGGTGATCTCGGCCGCACACCGGGACCGGGTCGAGTCGTACGTCGAACTGGCCCGCAAGGAGGGCGCGACGGTGGTGGCGGGCGGCGAACGGCCGCCGCTGGAGCACGGCTTCTACGTGGCACCGACCCTGCTGGCCGACTGCACGAACGACATGCGGTCGGCCCGCGAGGAGATCTTCGGCCCGGTG
The DNA here is from genome assembly GCF_042896695.1 of Streptomyces sp. NPDC001270. Classification (NCBI taxonomy): domain Bacteria; kingdom Bacillati; phylum Actinomycetota; class Actinomycetes; order Kitasatosporales; family Streptomycetaceae; genus Streptomyces; species Streptomyces sp. NPDC001270. The sequence goes on from NZ_JBIAXM010000050.1 coordinate 17,035, forward strand.
GTGTCGGTGATCCCCTTCGACGACGAGGAGGAGGGCGTCCGGCTGGCCAACGACAGCGACTACGGCCTGCTCGACTACGTCTGGTCCGGCGATGTGGCCCGGGCCTTCCGGGTGGCGCGGCGGCTGCGGGCCGGCGGGGTCGGCATCAACACCGTCGGCCGCAACATGGAGGCGCCGTTCGGGGGCTTCAAACGGAGCGGAGTGGGCCGGGACGTCGGCTCCTACGCCCTGCACGCCTACAGCGAGGTCCAAGCGCTGGTCTGGCCGGGGTGAACCACCGGCGCACGCCCGGCCGCCCCACGTATGGCCCTTCGCATACGGCCCTTCGCGTACCGCCCTTCACATACGGCCCGCTCAGTCCGTCAGGTCCACCCGGACGGTGAGCAGGTCGGTGCCGAAGGCCCGGACCGCGGTGCTGTTCAGCAGGGGCAGCCGGCGCAGCCGGGCCAGGGCGTCGTCGTCCGGGAGGAGGTACGCGGTACCGGTGTGCCAGCGGCCCCTGATCCGGACCCGGACCCGGGGATCGGCCTGGATGTTGCGCACGTACTGCGACTTCAGGCCGAACTCCGACACCAGCCAGAAGGAGTCGCCGACGCGCCGCCCGCCCAGCGGTGTCCGCCGGGGCAGGCCCGAGGTGCGGCCCGTCGTCTCCAGCACCGTCTGCAACGGAAGCCGCCGGGTGAGCGGATTGGCCAGATGACGCTGGAAGCGGGTGACGATGCGGTGCTTCAGCTCGGGACGGCTGGACATCGGGGTCTCCTGAGGACGGCGGGACGGCGGGACTGCGGGACGGCAGGACTGCGGAATCGGTGTGGTGGGAGGGACGGTACGCCCGCGAGCGTCGGGGGACGGTGCGCCGTCGACCGTTCATGCGAAGGTACGCCCATGAGAGTCGAGGCCGAGACCATCCGCACCCGTCGGCTGGAGCTGCGTCCCCTGCTCGTCGGACACGCGCGGGAGATGGCCGAGGTGCTGTCCGACCCCGCCCTGCACACCTTCACCGGCGGCACCCCGCTCACCCCGCCGGAGCTGCGCGCACGCTACCGGCGGCTGACGGCCGGCTCCCCCGACCCCGCCGTCACCTGGCTGAACTGGGTGGTCCTGCTGCGCGACGAGGACCGGCTCACCGGCACCGTCCAGGCGACGATCGCCGCTGCCGCCGACGGGGGAGCGGTCGCCGAGGTCGCCTGGGTGGTGGGCACGCCGTGGCAGGGGCGGGGCATCGCCACCGAGGCGGCCCGCGCACTCGTCGACTGGCTCGCCGGGCGGCCGGTGCGCAGGATCGTCGCGCAGGTGCACCCCGGGCACCACGCGTCCGCCGCCGTCGCTGCCGCCGCCGGTCTGGAACCGACCGACGAGCGGCAGGACGGCGAGGTGCGCTGGACCCGCGACCTCGGCGGCGGCCCGGGACCATCCGGTCCATGACCTCAGCGGCGGCCGAGGAAGATCGGGTTCGTGAAGCCCGCGAGCGCGCCGGGTACCGGGCCCGCCGCCGTCTCGTGCCGCAGCTCGGCCCGTACGTACGCCGCGTACGACGGTGTCGTCCGCCACTCCACGATCCCCGAACCGCTCACCGGCAGCGGCTCGCTGGCCAGCAGGACCCCCTCGTCGGTGACGAAGCGGACCGTGCAGCGCGGCGCGCCGGAGACCTCCAGACGGACCGTCACCGGCGTGTCCGGGTCCACCTCGAGCCGCTCGCCGATGCCCGCCTGCCGGGCCCGTCCGCCGGTGGCGGTGAACGTCATCGTGACGGCCTTCGACTCGGCGACGTAGGAGCGGCCCGCGCGGATGCCCTCCTGGATGGCCTCGCGGGTCAGGTCGTCGGCGAGGACGACCGTCTGGGGCGAGCCGACCGGGTCCGGGTCGCGGTGCGCGTCGCTGTTGCCCATCGCCGGCAGCCACGCCCGGTTCTCCCGTACCGACGCCACCAACTGGTTGTCCCACTCGGCGAGCGTGACCTCGTCGTCGGGGGTGTAAGGGCCGTTCCACACCTCCACCGCGTCCGCCTCGCCGAAGCCGAACTTCCAGCCGCAGCCGACGCAGGTGGCGTGCGGATGGGCCGGCACGACCAGGCCGCCGGACTTGCGGATCTGCCGGGCGAACCGGCCGAACCGGTTCTCCCTGGCCCGGTAGCGCCAGTCGACGAAGGTGCCCGGGTCCGTGCCGAGGGCCACCACATGGCCGTTGCGGGTGGTGATCTCCTCGCCCAGCATGATCAGCAGGTCGTCGCCCGCCGCGTCCGCCCAGTGCGCGTGCGCCGAGTGCGTGTTGTGGTCCGAGGAGTTGATGAAGTCCAGGCCCGCGGCCCGGGCCAGCGCCGCGATCTCGGCGGGCGTGCGGCGGCCGTCGGAGTACCAGGAGTGCAGATGGCAGTCGCCCCGGTACCAGGCCCGGCCGCGCCCCTTGGCCCGCTCGGGCGGATACACCGGCCGTACGGCCTGCCCTTGCGGGCCATAGGTCAGCGTGACGGTGAGTTCGTAGGCCAGGCCCTGCGGCGCCACCGTGTAGGGGCCGAGGACGACGTACCAGGTGCCCTTGCCGACCGGGCCCGGGAGATAGCCCGGGGTCGCGTCGTCCGCCCGGACGAAGAACTCCGTACGGGCGCCGCCCGACCAGCCCCGGAAGCCCTCGCCCCCCAGGTCGGTGCCGCGCTGGTCGAACAGGCCGATGTCGAGCGCGTTGCCCTGGACACCGGCCGGCACCGACGGTCTCTCGTAGGTGTAGGAGACCTTCAGCTCCCGCACTCCGGAGGGCACCTCGACGGGTACGTAGACGAAGTCGGGGGCGCCGGGCGGCAGGGTGCCGCGTACGGTCCTGGTCTCTTCCTGCTGTCCGTCCGCTGCGGCGAAACTCACGCTTCCCAACGTAAGCGCCGCCGCGGCTCCCGTCACGAACAGGGCGCGCCGGCCCAGACCGTGTCCGCCGCCGTGGTCCTCGTCGCACATGCTGCTCTCCCTCGCGTCGCGGGTGGCTGCCGTGGGTGGTGGTGCGGGGTCGTGCACGTGGGGGTGGGGTCGTGTACGTGGGGGGGCGTGGTCACTCTCGTACACGGTCGTGAACCACGGGACAAGGGAAGGGAATCGGTCGTTGTCGGGTCCCTGCCCTTGGGAGTCCGGCGGCCGATCCGAGACCGTCGTCGGCCGGCCCGGTCGCCTCAAGGGGACAGCGGGCGCCCTTCCGAGGCGAGGCTTCGTGGAGCGGCGGCCGAATGCCGACTGGTCGGTATGGACAAGTGAGGACGGGCCGGGTACAGAAGGGGCATGCGTATCGCCGCCACGATCTTCCTCACCGACGAGACCATCACGCCCGTCCGCCTCGCCCGGGAACTGGAGGAGCGCGGTTTCGCGGGGCTGTATCTGCCCGAGCACACCCACATCCCCACCGAGCGCACGACCCCGTACCCGATGGGCGGCGACCTGCCCCGTGAGTACGGCCGCACCCTCGACCCCTTCGTCGCGCTCGGGCAGGCCGCCGCGGTGACCGACCGGCTGGGCCTCGGCACCGGCATCACGCTCGTCGCGCAGCACGACCCGATCGGCCTCGCCAAACAGATCGCGACCCTGGACCACCTCTCCGGCGGCCGGTTCACCCTGGGCGTCGGCTTCGGCTGGAACGTGGAGGAGGCCGCCGACCACGGCGTGCGCTGGTCCACCCGCAGGGAACTGGCCCGCGACCGGGTACGGCTCATGCAGGCGCTGTGGGCCGACGAACCCACCGCCTACGAAGGGGAGTTCGGCGGCGTCCGGGCCAGCCACGCCCACCCCAAACCGGCGCAGAAGCCGCGCGGCCCGGTGACCGGCCCCCGCACGCTGGTCGGCGGGGCCGCAGGACCCAAGCTGTTCGCGCACATCGCCGAGTACGCCGACGGCTGGCTGCCGATCGGCGGGCGCGGCCTCTCCGAGTCGCTGCCCGTGCTGCGTGCGGCGTGGACGGACGCGGGCCGCGACCCGGCCGCCCTCCAGGTCGTGCCGTACGCCGTCCAGCCCACCCCCGGCAAGCTCGCCCACTACGCGGAACTCGGCATCGAGGAGACGGTGGTGCAGTTGCCGCCGGCGGGGGAGGCGGAGGTGCTCCGGGTGCTCGACGCGTACGGTGCGCTGGTGGAGGCCCCTCGGCGCTGACCCGGGGTGCGGGCGCGGGGCTCTCGGGCCGGCCTGCCCGGGACGGCGTGGTCATCGGGACGGCTCGGTCACCGGGACGGCGCGGGTCGCCGCCGGCCGATCAGCCCTCGTGGGGAAACAGGGCCATCATCTGGTCGGCGATGCGGTGCAGCGCTTCCCGCGGTGCTCCCGAGGCCGCCTGGACGGCCAGCCCCTGGATGACGGTGATGAGGAGTTGCGCCAGCGTGGCGGGGTCGCACTGCGGGGAAAGGTCGCCGCAGTCACGGAACGCCTGTAGCCGGTCGGTCAGCAGCCGGACCTTGTTCCGGCCGACGTGGGCCAGGAGTTGTTGGGCGGGTTCCGAGCGGGGGCCCACCGCGAGGGCGCCGTGGACGGTGAGGCAGCCGTGCGGGGTGTGGTCACCGGCGACCGTGTCGATGGCGGAGTCCAGGAGGGTGCGTACCACCGCCGCGGCCGTCGGCTGTTCCAGGGCGGCCTCCAGGTATCCGCCGGGCCCGGCGAGGTAGCGCTCCACGACGCGTTTGAACAGCGTCTCCTTGTCGCCGAAGGCTCCGTAGATGCTGGGGGTGCTCATTCCCATGGCGGCCGTCAGGTCGGACATGGAAGTGCCCTCGTAGCCGCGGGCCCAGAAGACCAGCATGGCCGCGTCCAGGGCGGTATCCGGGTCGTACCTGCGCGGACGGCCACCTGGCATGGCGATTCACTACCTCTCCAGCGGAGTTCGCCACCGTAACACGGTGGCTTGAACCCAACTCCCGTGCGCCCTTTCGGGGATCGGCTCGCGGGCGGCCTTGACGCGGCGTCAGCCGACTCATAGTTTACTAGCGATCGCTACAAAACTCGTCGTCCGTCGAGGAGGAAGCGCCGTGAGCTTGGTGGACCCGCATGCGTCCGACCCGCGCTACACGAAGAGGAACGCCGTCTACGTCCCCGCCGGGGGAGGCAGGAACATCTGGGCCGCCGGGGACACCTACACCCTCAAGGCCGGAGCCGAGGAGACCAACGGGTCCCTGGCCCTGCTGGAAGCGACCGTGCCGCCGGGCGGCGGACCGGACCCGCACGTGCACAACGACCATGACGAAGCCTTCTACCTGCTCTCCGGCGAGCTGGAGTTCCTCAACGGCGACGAGCCGGTCACGGCGGGCGCGGGCGGGTTCTTCTTCGTGCCCCGCGGCACCAGGCACCGCTTCATCAACCGCGGGTATCACGCGGCGCGGATGATCTTCTTCTTCACCCCCGGCGGCATAGAGGAACTCCTGGTCGCCTCCTCGACGCCCGCCGCGCCCGGGGTGGCCCCCTCCGTCCAGGAACTCCGGCCGTCGCCCATGGCGGAGCTGATGGTGCGCTACGCCACCGAGCAACTGCCGGATCCTGCCGGGTCCTGACGGACGCCCCGCCTGCTCGCCCGCCCGCACGCGCGCGGCGCCGCGACCGCACGGCGCCGCCGGTTCCGGCCGCGAAGAAAGGAAGCGAACGTGTCGACCGGACTCGACGGTTTCGAACACGCCTACGCGCACGTCAACGGGGTGCGGCTGCACTATGTGATGGGCGGTTCGGGAGACCCGCTGGTGCTGCTCCCGGGGTGGCCCCGCACCTGGTGGCAGTACCGGAAGATGATGCCCGCCCTCGCGGAGCATTTCCGCGTCATCGTCTGCGAGTACCGGGGCATGGGCGACTCGGAGAAACCCGAGTCGGGTTACGACAAGGCCACTATGGCCCAGGACATCTACGCACTCGTCCGGCACCTCGGCTACGACCGGGTCAACATCGCGGGCGAGGACGTCGGCTCCTGGATCGCGTATTTCTTCGCCGCCACCCATCCGGAGAGCACGGCGAAGCTGGCGATGTGGGACCCGGGAGCACCCGACCCGGCACTGGCCGCCCTCCCGGCGCTGCCCGCGTCGGCGGAGGCCAACGCATGGCACTTCGGGTTCAACCAACTCGACGGCCTCCCCGAGCGCCTGCTCGCGGGTCGGTACCGCATCCTGATCGACTGGTACGCCGAGAAGATCGCCGGTGATCCGGAGGCCATCGACGCGGAGAGCCGCGCCATGTACGCGCGGGCGTACGACTCGCCCGAGGCGATCCGGGCGGTCGCCGGCTGGTACCGGACGCTCTCACAGGACATCCAGGAAGCGACCCGTTTTCCCGAGCTGACCATGCCGGTCCTGGTACCGGGCTGAGAGTTCCTGGACATCTCCCGCGCGTCGAACGAGCACCGGGCCAGGGACATCCGGTTCGTGCGATTCCCCGGAGCGGGCCACTATGTGGCGGAGGAACGCCCGGAGGAGCTGAGCCGGGAACTGATCGGCTTCTTCGGCGGGGCCTCCGTCACTGCTCACTCCTCCTGAACCACCGGAGCGCCCGCCCCCACTCGTCGAACAAGAACCAGCGCTCCCGCCGTCGAGCAGCGGAGTCAGGGTCCCGCGGTGCAGCGAGGCGAAGCCCGCGACTGCCTCGCTCTCGTCGGCGCACCTGGTGCGGGCCGGGCCGGCCGATCAGCTCGTGGCGTCCTCGACGGCCGCGAAGATGTCCGAGTCGGTTTCCTTCTGCCAGTCCGGCAGATCCTGCCAGTCGGCGACGTAGCCCGGCTTCGGGTTCTCGAAGTGCCTGTACATCTGGGCCGTCCAGCACGTGGCGACGAAGCGCCCTTTCTGCTCGCGTGTCAGCCGCGCGGCATGGCGCCCGCTCAGGTCGAGGAACTGACGGACCTGCTCGTACACGGCAGCCGCGGCTTCCCGTTCCCAGGGAGGAGTGTCGTCCCACGGGGTCACGTAGCTCGGCTTCGGTTCCCCGGGGAAGTGCTTTCGCACTCCCGTGATCCATGCCTCCCGGAAAACCCGGGCCCCCTCGGTCACCGACATGCCAACGCCTCTCGTCACGTCGTGCACAGGGCGTCGATCTCGGCGCCCAGTTCAGCCACACGGCTGCGCGTTCTCAGCAAGATCAAGGCGACCAAGCCGAATGTAGCGGGCGCCGCGCTCCTCGGCGAGACGTGAACCGTCGAAGCGGAGCCCGGTACCTGTCCACTACAAGCTGCGTCTTCTCCGCTCTGATCAGCCCGAACGTATGCTCAAAGAATGACGAATTCCGCGACCTCCGGAACCGGCCCGACCGAGAACTCCATGCGTCGCGCCCTCAAACGTGCCCGGGAGGGCGTCGCCCTCGACGTCGCCGAGGCGGCCGTGCTGCTCCAGGCGCGTGGCGCGGACCTCGACGATCTCACCGCGTCCGCCGCCCGGGTGCGGGACGCGGGGCTCGACGCGGCCGGCCGGCCAGGCGTCATCACCTACTCCAAGAGCGTCTTCATCCCGCTCACCCGGCTGTGCCGGGACAAGTGCCACTACTGCACCTTCGTCACCGTCCCCGGCAAGCTGCGCCGCGCCGGGCACGGCATGTTCATGTCCCCGGACGAGGTCCTGGACATCGCCCGCAAGGGCGCGGCGCTCGGCTGCAAGGAAGCGCTGATCACGCTGGGCGACAAGCCCGAGGACCGGTGGCCCGAGGCGCGCGCATGGCTCGACGCGCACGGCTACGACGACACCATCGCCTACGTCCGGGCGATCTCCATCCGCATCCTGGAGGAGACCGGCCTGCTCCCGCACCTCAACCCGGGTGTCATGAGCTGGACCGACTTCCAGCGGCTGAAGCCCGTGGCGCCCTCCATGGGCATGATGCTGGAGACGACGGCCACCCGGCTGTGGTCCGAGCCGGGCGGCCCGCACCACGGTTCCCCGGACAAGGAACCCGCCGTACGGCTGCGCGTCCTGGAGGACGCCGGACGCTCCTCCGTGCCCTTCACCTCCGGGATCCTCATCGGGATCGGGGAGACGTACGAGGAGCGGGCCGAGTCGCTGTTCGCCCTCCGGAAGGTCTCCCGGGCCTACCACGGCATCCAGGAGCTGATCATCCAGAACTTCCGCGCCAAGCCGGACACGGCGATGCGCGGCATGCCGGACGCCGAGCTGGACGAACTGGTCGCCACGGTCGCGGTCGCCCGGCACATCATGGGCCCGAGCGCCTGCCTCCAGGCCCCGCCGAACCTGGTCGACGCCGAGTACGAGCGGCTGATCGGCGCCGGCATCGACGACTGGGGCGGGGTCTCGCCGCTCACCATCGACCACGTCAACCCGGAGCGGCCCTGGCCGCAGATCGAGGAACTGGCCGCGAAGTCCGCGGCGGCCGGCTTCGAACTGCGCGAGCGGCTGTGCGTGTACCCGGAGTTCGTGCGGCGCGGCGAGCCCTGGCTCGATCCGCGGCTGCGCCCGCACGTGGCCGCGCTCGCCGACCCGGAGACCGGCCTCGCCCGCTCCGCGGCCCGTCCGGCGGGGCTGCCCTGGCAGGAGCCCGACGAGGCGTTCACCGCCACCGGCCGCACCGACCTGCACCGCACCATCGACACCGAGGGCCGCACCGGCGACCGGCGCGAGGACTTCGACGAGGTGTACGGCGACTGGGGCGCGCTGCGGGAGGCGGCGGCTCCCGGGATGGTCCCGGAGCGGATCGACACGGATGTGCGGACGGCGCTGGCGACCGCGGCCGACGACCCGACCCGGCTGACCGACGCGGAGGCGCTGGCCCTGCTGCACGCCGACGGCCCCGCGCTGGACGCGCTCACCGGGATCGCCGACGACGTGCGCCGGGCGGCCGTCGGCGACGACGTCACCTACATCGTCACCCGCAACATCAACTTCACCAACGTCTGCTACACCGGCTGCCGGTTCTGCGCGTTCGCCCAGCGCCGTACGGACGCCGACGCCTACACCCTCTCCCTCGACCAGGTCGCCGACCGCGCCCAGCAGGCGTGGGACGTGGGCGCGGTGGAGGTGTGCATGCAGGGCGGCATCCACCCCGACCTGCCCGGCACCGCCTACTTCGACATCGCGAAAGCGGTGAAGGAACGCGTCCCGGGGATGCACGTGCACGCGTTCTCGCCGATGGAGGTGGTCAACGGCGCCACCCGCACCGGCCTGTCCATCCGGGAGTGGCTGCTGGCCGCGAAGGAGGCCGGGCTCGACTCCGTTCCCGGCACGGCGGCGGAGATCCTGGACGACGAGGTGCGCTGGGTGCTCACCAAGGGCAAGCTGCCCACGGCGACCTGGATCGAGGTGATCACGACCGCGCACGAGCTGGGCATCCGGTCGAGTTCGACGATGATGTACGGCCACGTCGACCAGCCCCGCCATTGGCTCGGTCACCTGCGCACGCTCGCCCGCATCCAGCAGGAGACGGGCGGTTTCACGGAGTTCGTGACGCTGCCGTTCATCCACACCAACGCGCCGGTGTACCTGGCGGGCATCGCCCGGCCGGGTCCCACGGTGCGGGACAACCGGGCGGTGACCGCGATGGCCCGGCTGCTGCTGCACCCGCACATCCCGAACATCCAGACAAGCTGGGTCAAATTGGGTACAGAGGGTGCGGCGGAGATGCTGCGCTCCGGTGCGAACGACCTGGGCGGCACGCTGATGGAGGAGACCATCTCCCGCATGGCGGGCTCCTCCTACGGCTCGTACAAGTCGGTGCGCGACCTCGTCGCGGTGGCCGAGGCGGCGGGCCGTCCCGCCCGGCCCCGCACCACGCTGTACGGGGAGGTGTCCGAGGAGCGGCAGCGGGCGGCGGCGGCCTCCGACGGGCATCTGCCCGAGCTGCTGCCGGTGCTGGACTGACCGCTGGACCGACCGGGGACCGGGCCCCTCGGGGCGCGGCCGGGCGGGACGGTCACAGTACGATGATCCGACCCCCGAGCGACGGGGGCCCGTAGCGGAGGAGATGCGTACCCGTGCCTGCCCGACTGCCCTCGTGGGTCTGGGTCACCGGTCTGACGGTGGGGGCGACCGTGGCCGTGACCGCCCTCGCCGTGCAGGCCGACAAGGGGGCGCACCCCACGGCGGCGGCCCGGCCCGGCGCCTCGGCGTCGGCGAGCGCGCACCCGGCGCCCGCACCGACACGGACGGCGCCCCCCGCACTGCCGGCTGCCTCGGGCACCGGCCGCCGCATCGTCTACTCGCTCGGCCAGAAACGGATCTGGCTGGTCGACGACAAGGGGAAGACGACCGGCACCTTCGCCGTGTGGCCGGGGACGGTGAGCCCCGACCTCGGCACCTATGCGGTCTCCCTCCGGGTGGACGCCAGGGAGGGCAGCGACGGCGTGGCGATCGAACACGTTCTGTACTTCGCCAACAAGGCGGGGCTGTCGATCGCATTCTCCAACGCCGTCGACGGGTCCTCCCCGCCGCCGGCCGCCGGCAAGCAGACCAGCGGCATCCGGCTGCACAAGGCGGACGGCGCCCAGCTGTGGGCGTTCGGGACGGAGAAGACGCCGGTGGCCGTCGTCGACTGAGCGGGTACGACGACGTCCGGTGCGGTCGTGCGGTGCCTCGAAGGGGTGCGGGGAACTGCGGGACCGGCCACGGCGGATCCGCAGTCGACGTACCGGTGGCCGGACTACCCGTGGGCCGCGGGAGCAGCGGGCCGCCGTCCGTGCGGGGCGCACTCCTGACCACGTTCGGCGCCCGTGGCGTCCGGCCCGTCGGGGGGTCCGGGACCTGCGTCCCGGACCCGCCGGGGTTCAGCCCGCCGCCGCCTCCGCATCGCCGGTGACGGTGACGCCTTCCGCGAACCGGACGATCTGGCTGTCGGTGAGGCGCAGTTCGACGGGCACCTGGACGAGGACGTTGTGGCCCGCGGAGTCCGGGTAGATCAGCCACTTGGCCCCCTTGTCCTCGGTCAGGCCCAGCGAGCCCGCCTTGCCCTTGACGGTCACCTTGGTGACGGGCGAGTCGGCGGGCAGCCGCGACATTCCCTGGAGCATGACGGCGATCCCGCGGCTGAGGTCGGTGGCGCCGGGAACCGGCTTGGGGGTGTGCGTGCCGGGCGGGACGGCCACGAACACGCTCGTGGTCGACGACTCCACCTTCCAGCCCGCCGGAACCGTGTCGACCGTGAAACCGGCCGGCTGGGGGCCGTGGTACGCGGCGAACTCCAGGTGCGGCGTCTGCTGAACCGGGGTCGACTTCTGCTGGGCCGTCGCCGGCGTCCGCTGGGCCGCCGCCGTGCTCGGCCCGGAGGACCGGCCGCCGCCGAACTGGCCCGCGCTGCCCACGGCGATGGCGGCCACCGCGGCCACGGCGGCGAGGCCCGCGACCCGGCGACGGCGTCGGCGGACCAGCGCACCGTGCCCGCGGGCGACGTCGGCGGCGACGGTCTCGGCGTCGGCCGGGACGTCATCGGTGCTCCGCAGAGTGCTCAGAACATTGGTCACGTCTTGCACGTCAGTGCTCCATTCGCGTTTTTCTCAGTGCTGGATGAACGAGGTGGTGGATGAATGGGGGGTGGATCAGACGAGGTGGCCCGAGCGCTGGGGGAGATGCGCGCGCAGGCGCTCCAGGGCCCGGGCGCTCTGGCTCCGGACGGTGCCCTCACTGCATCCCAGGGCCGCGGCCGTCTCGGCGGAGCTGAGCCCCTCGATGTAGCGCAGGACGACCGCGGCCCGCATGCGCTTCGGCAGGGTCGCCAGCAACGCCAGCACCGCGGACCGGTCCGTGTACGGGGTGTCCGCGGCCGCGACCTCGGGCAGCTCCGCCCGGACCTGCTCGCGGCGGTGGAACAGGCTCCGCCGGTCGTCCGTCACCGCGTTCACCACGCAGCGCCGTGCGTACGCGTCCAGCGTGCCGGGACGCACCCGTGGCCACGCCAGGTACAGGCGGGTCAGCGCCACCTGTACCACGTCCTCCGCCTTGGCCTGATCGCCCGAGAGCAGCAGCGACGCCACGCGCACGAGCGCCGCGCGCCGAGTCCGCACGAACTCGGTGAACTCGCGGTCCCGCTCGGAAGCAGATTTCACGGATACGCACTTTCTCTCGCGGGGCCCTTGCCGGTGTCACCCCTCATACGGGGCGGGTGGGGTCTCCCGTTGCACGCCTGCTGAGATTTTTTGACAGCGGGTTCGGTTCGGTCACGCCGCCGGAAGTGCCGTAGGTCTCACCGTGCGGCGAAGGCGGTTTGACCGAGTAACAGGACGGCATAACGGGACGGGTTCCGTCATAGCTGTCACTTCCCGCATACCGTTCCGCCCCCTGAACGGACCGTTCGTGGTCGATTACAGTGCTGAACGTCGTGCGTGCGGTCGGTGCCGTGGGAGGTCTGGGTGGGTACGACAGCCGGTGTGGTCTGGGGCCGTGCCGAACAACAGGACTTCCGCAGCCGGGTGCGCGGCACCCTCCTGGGGTCGGCCCTCGGTGACGCCTTGGGCTCTCCGGCCGACGGGCTCACGCTGGAGGAGATCCGCTCCTCGTACGGCGCGGAGGGCCTGACCGACCTGGCCGTCGCCGGCGCCGGACGCGGCACGATCACCCACCACACCCAGCTGACGCTGTTCACGGTGGACGGGCTGATCCGCGCCCAGGTCCGCCGGGACACCGGCGCCTGGCATCCGCCGACCGATCTGCACCGGGCGTATCTGCGCTGGATGGCCACCCAGCGGGACTGGGGCCCGGACGAGCGGCGCGAGGAGGACGGCTGGCTGGCCCGGGAGGAGTGGCTGTACGCCCGGCGGGATCCGTCGCGGGCGCTGCTGGTCGGCTTCGGGGACCAGCACATGGGGACGCTGGAGAAGCCCAAGAACCCGGGTGAGCTGGGCCCGGAGGTGGTGGCCAGGTCGGCGCCCTTCGGGCTGCTGGTCGGCTGGGAGCCGCAACTGGTGGTGCAGTTGGCCGTGGAGTGCGCGGCGCAGACCCACGGCCACCCCACGGGATACCTGGCGGCGGGCGCGTACGCGGTGATCGTGCACGCGCTGGCCCGCGGTGACGACCTGGACGGCGCCGTCCAGCGGGCCCTCGCCCTGCTCGCCGCGCGCCCCGGCCACGAGCCGGTCTCGGACGCCCTCCAGCACGCCCTCGGCGCGGTGCGGCAGGGGATGCCCAGCCCGGCGCGGGTGGAGGAACTGGCCGGGGACGGCATGGCGGACGGGCTGCTGGCCGCCGCCGTGTACTGCGCGCTGGTGGGGGAGGACGTACGGCACGGGCTGTGCCTGGCGGTGAACCAGGCGGGCCCCTCCGGCGCGGCGGGCGCGCTCACCGGCGGGCTGCTCGGTGCCCTGCACGGCGAGACGGCCCTCCCGCCGGCCTGGCTGGCCGAGTTGGAGGGCCGTCGGACGATCCTGGAACTGGCGGACGACTTCGCGATGGAGATGACCCAGGGGCCCGCGCTGCACGGGCCCGCCGGGTCCTCGCCGGGCTGGCTGGCCCGGTACCCGAGGGCGTGAGGGTCAGTCCTTCGCGGGTGCGCCCACCGCGTCGTCGCCCGCCTGCGCGGGGGTGGGCAGGGCGCCGGCGGCGCTGTCGTCGTCCGTGTTGATCCGCTCGATGATCGCGATCCGCTCCGGGGTGTCCTCCGGCTTCAGGTAGCCGACGAGGATGTACAGCACCAGGGAGACGGCCAGCGGTACGGAGACCTGGTACTGGAGCGGGACACCGCTGTCGACGGACCAGTTGATCGGGTAGTTGACCAGCCAGAAGGCGAGCAGCCCGGCCGCCCAGCTGACCAGTGCGGCCGTCGGGCCCGACCTGCGGAACGTGCGCAGCAGGCCCAGCATCATCGGGATGGCGATCGGCCCCATCAGACCGGCGACCCATTTGATGACGACGGTGATGATGTCCTTGAACGTCGGCGAGTTGACCTGGGTGGCCACCGCCATGGACAGGCCGAGGAAGACGACGGTCGTGACGCGCGCCGCGATCAGGCCCGAGCGCTCGCCCCAGCCACGCGCCCGCGCGGACAGCACCGGTGCCACGTCCCGGGTGAACACAGCGGCGATGGCGTTGGCGTCGGAGGAGCACATCGCCATGGTGTGGGAGAAGAAGCCGACGATGACCAGGCCCAGCAGGCCGTGCGGCAGGAGCTGTTCGGTCATCAGGGCGTAGGAGTCGGAGCCGTCCGGCTTCTGCGCGTGGACCAGCAGCGGCGACATCCACATCGGGAAGAACAGGACGACCGGCCACACCAGCCACAGCACCGCGGACAGCCGCGCCGAACGCTCCGCCTCGCGCGCGTTGTTCGTCGCCATGTAGCGCTGGGCCTGGTTCAGCATGCCGCCGTTGTACTCGAAGAGCTTGATGAACAGGAAGGCGAGCAGGAAGACCGTGCCGTACGGGCCGACCAGCGGTTTGCCGTGGCCGTGCAGCGCGGGCTCGTCCCAGGCGCCGAAGAAGCCGATGTTCTTGTCGTCGAGCTTCAGCACGACCGCCACGAACATGGCGACACCGGCGAGCAACTGGATGGCGAACTGGCCGAGTTCGGTCAGCGCGTCCGCCCACAGGCCGCCGATGGTGCAGTAGACGGCCGTGATCGCGCCGGTGATGAGGATGCCCTGGTTCAGCGAGACACCGGTGAAGACGGACAGCAGGGTGGCGATGGCGGCCCACTTGGCGCCCACGTCCACGATCTTCAGCAGCATCCCGGACCAGGCGAGCGCCTGCTGGGTGGGGAGGTTGTAGCGGTTCCTCAGGTACTCCAGCGGGGAGGCCACGTGCAGCCGTGAGCGGAGCCGGTTGATCCGCGGCGCGAACAGCTTCGAACCGATGGCGATGCCCAGGGCGATGGGGAAGGACCAGGTGACGAAGGAGGTGACGCCGTAGGTGTAGGCGATGCCCGCGTACCCGGTGAACATCACGGCGCTGTAGCCCGACATGTGGTGCGAGATGCCGGAGAGCCACCAGGGCATCTTGCCGCCGGCCGTGAAGAAGTCGCTCACGTTGTCCACGCGCTTGTGCGACCACACACCGATCGCGACCATCACGCCGAAGTAGGCGATGAGCACGGCCCAGTCGAGACCGTTCATGTGCCCCCCTTCCAGGGTCCGCCTTGTGAACCCCGCTCAGCTGGCCGGCACTTCGCATGAGCGGAGTGGGGACTGGGAAGGCCGCGAAGTGCCCGCTCATCGTGGGTGTGTTGAGGAGGGCACGACAAGTCAACGGAAGGTCAAGGGCAGGTAAAGATGTTCGGCTTGCTGACCTTGATTCATGTACCTGAACTGTGGGCGGGGTTCGAGAATGCGGGTCAGCGCATCAGCTCCCCGGCGTTGACCAGCAGCGACTGCCCCGTGATGGCGCGTGCCCGGTCCGACGCCAGGAACACCGCCGCGTCCGCCACGTCCCCGTCCGTCGCCAGCTCCGGCAGCGCCATCCGCTCCGTCAGCCGGCCGAGCACCTCCGCCTCCGGCACCCCCTCGGTCTCCGCGGTGAACCGCACGTACGCCTGCACCGGCGGCCCCCACATCCAGCCCGGCAGCACCGTGTTCACCCGGATCCGGTGCGGCCCGAGTTCCCGCGCCAGCGAGTACATCGCGCTGGTCAGCGCCCCCTTCGAGGCGGCGTACGCGGCCTGCTTCACCTGGGAGGGCGCCGCCACCGCCGACTGCGTCCCGATGAACACCACCGAACCGCCGGACGCCTTCAGGGCCGGCAGGCAGGCCCGGGTCATCCGCAGCGTGCCCAGCAGGTTCACGTCCAGCACCGACTGCCAGGTCGCGAAGTCCGCGTCCTCCACCCCGCCGAAGTAGGAGTCCCAGGCGGCCACCTGCACCAGGGCGTCGATCCGCCCGAACCGCTCCCGCGCCAGCCCGGCCAGCGCCTCGCACTGCCCCTCGTCGCCGATGTCGGTCGCCCGGTACGCCGTACGGCCGCCCGCCGGGTCGATCTCCGCCGCGCTCTTGGCGAGGTTCGCCTCGGTGCGCGCCCCGAGCACCGCGTTGCCCCCGTCCCGTACGACGGCCGCCGCGACCTGGTGTCCGAGTCCGGCACCCACCCCCGACACCACGACGGTCTTGCCCGCGAGCAGTGACATGACGGCCCTCCTGGCTCTCCCGGCCCGACATCGAACGGACCTGACGGTGCGTCAGAATATGGGGCGGGTGCGGGAGTACGGAAGAGGAGGCGCCGGAAAGGGGGACGCGCGCGCATCCCGCGGCCGTACGCGGACCCCGCGCCCACGGCCGACGGGCGGCGCACCGCCGGACCTCCCCCGAGTCCCGTCACCTGAGGGAGCCCGAGCCCCCGTCACCTGGGGGAGACCCGAACCTCCGTCACATGGGGAAGGAGAGCAGGCGCACCGCGCCGGTCGGCCAGACCGCTCCGTCGTGCAGCGGTGTGACCATGGTCCGCAGCGGCATCACCACCGGACCCTCGTGCTGCTCGACCCGGACGTCCTGGTCCAACGCCCGCCAGCCGAGCCGCCCGTAGAAGGGGACGAGGGGCTCCCGGCAGAAAAGCAGCGCGTGTTCTGGCCCCAGCGTCCGCGCCTGGTCCAGGGCCGCCGCGACGACCGCGCGCGCCAGCCCGCGCCCCCGCACGTCCGGAGCGACGGCCACTCCGCCGACGCCCACGACCTCGCCGCGCGCACCGCCGACCGACACGGGCAGCCGGACCAGGCCGGCGTGCGCCACGAGACGGCTGCCCAGCCTGATGCCGACATGGTCCTCCTTGGGCAGCCAGGTGAGGTCGGCCCGCGCGACCCCGAACGGATCCTCGCCGTCGCCGAGGATCTCCTGCTGCTCGGTACGGGTGTATCGGGTGAGCCGCACCGCGGGTGACGGTACGGGCGACAGGTGATCGGCCATGGCCCCCAGGATGCCCGCCGGTGCGGAGGTGCGGATGCCCGCCGGTGCGGAGGTGCGGATGCCCGCCGGTGCGGAGGTGCGGAGGTGCGGAGGTGCGGAGGTGCGGAGGTGCGGAGGTGCGGCCGTGCGGCGGTGCGGCGGTGCGGCCAGGATGGCCCGATATTCGGGACGCACGCGCGCACGGCTCACGGCAGCTCGCGGCGGAGGAGTGGTCCGCGGCGGCTCAGCGCAGTTCGTCGACGTAGCGGTCCGTTCCCGGGACGGTCGGCAGGAACGGTGCGACGAACTCCACGCGGCCCAGCCCGCCGGCGGCGACCGCCGTGTCCAGGTCCGTGAAGTGCTCCCGCCACACCTCGCGGGGATCGCGCTGGAGGAACCACAGCAGCGTGAGGCGGGTCCCGACCCCCTCGACCTGTTTGACGTAGGTCATCCGGTCCAGCGGCAGCGGCGTCGGCGCGAAGACGGTCACCATGGCCGCGGGCGAGCCGGCCAGCCGTTTCGGCAGGTGGTCGTCGCGCAGCCAGGCGAGCAGGTCCGCCCGGCCGTCCGCCGAACCGGCCTCGACGACCTCGGCGACGAGCCCGGCGTAGGGGTGGTCGAGGGCGTGCACGTCCCGCGGGCCCCGGCCGCCGTCGCGGTAGACGGTCGTCACGTGGTCCTGGAAGGCCGTGAAGACATGGGTACGGTCCTGGAAGACGCGGTGGTCCCGGTTGAGGCGCTTGTTGATGCCGACGGTCCACCGCATGTGATCGGCGTAGCGGCCGGCGGTGATCCAGTAGGTGGAGAGGTAGCACCCGGCCGTGACGGGCTGCGCGACGGCCGACTTCTCCGGGTAGCGCAGCAGTTGCAGCTCGCGGGTGGCCACCCACCGGCGCCCGGCGTACATCCAGGGCATCGCCATGGCGCCCGCGATGTAGTGGTCGTCCTCGTACCACCGGTTGTAGCCGTGCTCGTGGCCCGGGTGCGGCTCGACCATGGTGATCAGCGCGTGCCCGAGATCGGCTCCGTAGGGGCCGACGGCGGCCAGTTCCGCATACAGGTGACTGCGGGTCCCGTCAGCTTGCACCGCGTCGTCAGTCATACCCCAGGTCTAGCTGACGGACCATCAGATTGGGAAGGGTGCGGTGCCGCCGGACTGCCCGGACCGCCGTCACTTCTTCAGCTCGTCCGGGCAGGGCGTGCCCCGCGGCAGCTGGTACGGCGAGGCCAGCCGGTACGTCCCCGCCCGCGGAGCGAGTAGTTCGGTCCACTTGTCGCCCTGGGCGTCCTCGGTCGTCTCCATCAGGCAGCCGTTGATGTTGTCGTACGTCTTCGGCGTGCCCGCGGCGCGATGCTTGGATGCCTCCGTCTCCTGCGGCGGCTTCAGGCTCTTGCCGTCGGCGTCCACGATGCTCAGCCACGGCGAGTACGGGATGCGGATCACGATCCGGCCCGCCCGGCGGACGTCGATGGTCATCTCGCCCTGCTCCGCGCGCTCCACGACCGCGTCGGGCTCGGCGAGCGGCGCCGGGTCCGTCACCCGGAACAGCTGCCAGTTGGCGTCGCCCCAGATCTGCGTCAGATACGGCATCCCGCGCTGGACCAGCTCCCGCTCCCGCTCGCCGCCGTCACCGTCCGGCTCACCCTTGGGCAGCACGACGAAGTGCACGGCCCAGCGCTGGAGCCACTCGTGGTAGTTCGCCGAGTTGAGCGTGTCGTCGTAGAAGAGGGGGTTGCGCTCCATGTCGGCCTGCCGGTTCCAGCCGCGGGCCAGATTCACGTACGGCGCGAGCGCGGACGCCTCCCGGTGGGAGCGGGCCGGGACCACCTCCACCCGGCCCTTCTCGGCGCCGACCTGCTGCAACTGGTGGACCAGCGGCGCCAGCTCGCGCGCCCACGACGCCGCCGGAGTGGTGTGCACGATGTCGTCGACCGACTTGAAGCCGACCCAGCCGACGAACCCCAGGAACGACAGGACGATCACGTACCACTTGCGTGACCGCGGCATCGCGAAGGGCAGCGCCGCGATCAGGACCACCCCCGCGAACAGCATCGCCAGCCGCGTGATGTTCGACCCGATCTGCGAACTGACCAGCCAGACCAGCACGACGGCCAGGCTGTACACCCCGGCCGTCAGCCGGACCGTCTTCCACCGCCTGGGCACCAGGAACACACAGAGCAGCCCGTACAGCAGCGGCAGGATCACGGTGCCGATGCCCATCGGCTGGGTGCCGGAGAACGGGAACAGCCAGGCCGAGACGGCGACCACCGCGGCGGGGGCGAGTCCCAGCGCCCAGGCCCCCGGGCGTCGCCTCTGGAGGAACAGCGCCACCGCGACCAGCCCCACGAACAGGCCCGCGACCGGCGACGACATGGTGGCGAGCGCCGCGAGCGGCGCCGCGACCAGGGCCTTCGCCCACCGTTTGAGCCGCCAGCGGTGGGGCCAGCAGTGGACGGCCGCGACCGCGCCGAGGGCGAACATCGTGCCCAGACCGAAGGTCACCCGGCCCGACAGCGCGTTGCAGATCAGCGCGAACACCCCGGCCAGCGACGCCCACAACGGATTGCGCACGGACCGGCTGCGGATGAGGACCAGGGTCAGCAGGCCCGCCGACACGGTCCCCGCGATCATCATCGTCGTACGGACGCCGAGGACCGACATCAGATAGGGCGACACCACGCTGTACGACACCGGGTGCATGCCGCCGTACCAGGCGAGGTTGTACGCCGAGTCCGGGTGCCGGCCGACGAACTCGGCCCATGCGTCCTGGGCCGCGAGGTCGCCGCCGCTGTTGGCGAAGGAGAAGAACCAGAGGACGTGCAGCACACCGGCGAGCGCGGTGACGGACAGCGCCGGATGCCGGAGCAGCCGCTGCCGCAGCGGTTCGGCGCGGGCGAGCAGCCGCGCCCGGCGGGACGCGCGGCCGTCCGCGGGAGCGGGGCCGCCGGCTATGGGGACGGAGTCGGCGATTACGGGAGCGGAGCCGGCTGCTTCGGGAGCGGAGCCGGCGTCCGCGGGGCCGGAGTCGGCGTCCGCGGGGCCGGAGTCGGCGTCCGCGGGGCCGGAGCCGGCGTCCGCGGGGCCGGAGTCGGCGTCCGCGGGGCCGGAGCTGTCGAGCAGGGGACGGGAGCTGTCGGCTATGGGCCCGGAGCGGGCGTCCGCCTGAGGGGAGCTGCCGTCCGCGTGGCGGGAGCCGTCGTCTGTATGACGGGAGTCGCTATGACGGGAGTCGTTGTCCGCGTGGCGGGAGTCGTCGTTCGCGTGGCCGGGGTGAGCGTCCGCGTGGCCGGGGTGAGCGTCCGCGAGGCCGAGCCGTCGGCCGGGGCGGGCGTCCGAGGCGGCGGGGGGAGCGCTCCCGCGCGGAGGAGGAGCGTCCGGGTCAGTCGAGGGCGGCCGTATTCGCGGGCCGGATCCCGGGCCCGGTTCGGCGTCGTCGGCGTGTGTCGGCTCCGCAGTGGCCACCTGAAGGCACTCCCCGTGTCCCGTCTTCCGTTCTCGGCCGGGTTCCCCAGTGTTTCCGGCTGCTTGGCGGCCAGTTCGCGGCCGTGTCCCTTGACCGGCGACCTGCCCCGATTCGTGACGCTAGCACGCACCCCGCCGCGGGGCTCCCGGGTGGGGGCCCCGTCGACGGGGTGCGGGGGGCAGAACGGAGGCGGGGACGAGCCGCGTGCGCCGACGGACCGGCGCCGCGGATCAGCTGATACGGGTCAGTTTGTCCGTGAAGCCGGGCTCCGTCAGATCCTGCTGCAACGCGACCGGAACCTTCACCGCCCCGCTCGAACCGTCGCCCACGGTGAGGGTGCCGACCGTGGTGCCGGCCTTCGCGGAGTGCGGCACGGCGTCGGCGGAGAAGGAGAGCCGGACCTGGAGACCGGCCCAGCCGACCGCCGGGACGTCCTTGGTGCTCACGACCGGGGTACGGCCGCCGAGCCCGTCGTCCACGTACCCGACGACGTCGCCCTTCTTCAGGATCGTCGCCGTCCGGAGCGCGTCCTGCGCGGCCCGGATCAGCTTGTCGCCCGCGTCGAGGGCGCCGCTGAGGATCGTGTTGTCCGAACCGCCGGGCCCCTGGCCGAGCACGGCACCGACGATGGTCTTGGTCTCGCCGCCGACCGCCTTGGTCGCCGCGAAGACCAGGTTGCCGCCGGCCGCGGTGGTGGTGCCGGTCTTGATGCCGACGACGCCGTTGGAGCCGACCAGACGGTTCCAGTTGCTGTGCGTGGCGCCCTTGTAGTCGGTGTACTCCATCATCTGGGCGACTTCCCGGAAGGCGGGGTCCTGCATCGCGGCCTTCGCCAGCTTCACCTGGTCCACGGCCGTGCTGACCGTCGTCTTCTCCAGGCCCGAGGGGTCGGTGTACGTCGTCTGGGTCATGCCCAGGTCCTTCGCGGCGGCGTTCATCTTCGCCACGAACGCCTTCTCCGACCCGGCGTCCCACCGGGCGAGCAGCCGCGCCACATTGTTCGCGGACGCGATCAACACGCCTTCGAGGGCCTCCCGCTCGGTGATGCTGTCGCCCGCGCGGACCTGCACCGTCGACTCGCCGTCCGCGGTCGCCTGGTCCTCGGCCGTCTGGTCGACGTGGATGTTCGGTCCGTCGCCGCTGCCCTTGAGCGGGTGGTCGCGCAATATCAGGTACGCGGTCATGACCTTGGCGACGCTGGCGATCGGCACGGGCCGCTGGGTGCCGGACGAGCCGAACGTGCCGATGCCCTGCACATCGAGCGCGCCTTCCCCGGCGGACGGCCACGGGAGCGACGCCTTGCCGCCGTCGAAGGTGTACGTCTGCTGCGCGGTGAGGTCGAGCCGGGGGGAAGGCAGCGGGCGCACCGCCTGTACGACCGCAAAGACGACCGCGAGCAGCAGGACCAGCGGGGTCCAGATCTTGACCCGGCGGATGATCGTGCGGACCGGGGTCTGCGGAGGCGGCGGCGTGTTCGTCAGCTCGGCCAGCAGGTCCAGCGGGGGCTTGGGCGGGAGCGGCTGCTGGGCGGTGCGCTCGGGGCCGAACCGGGGGACCTGGGAGGTGGCCTCGGCGGGGGACGGCCTGGGCTTGCGGGCGGCCGGGTCGTCGAGGGGCTTGAGCGCGACGAACGTGCTGGTGCGCTCGGAATCGGACTCGGAGGCGGCGGGCTTCTTGGCGCCGCCGACCTTGAGCGTGGTCGTCGGCTGATCGACCTGCGGCTTCTCCCCGGACGCCCGCACGGCCTTGAAGACGGCGGTCGGCTGGTCCTTCCCGGCCGCGGACGCCTTGCCGCCGTCCCCGGCGGCCTTGCCGTCGCCTCCGGGGGTGTTGCCGCTGTCCTCGGCGGCCTCGGCAGTCTTGGCGGCCTCGGCGCCGTCCTCGGCGGCTTTGGCGCCGTCTCCGGCGGTGCTGCCACCGTCCTCGGCGGTCTTTTCGCCGTCCCCGGCGGTCTTTTCGCCGTCCTGGGCGCCAGCGGCGCCTGCCCGGGGGGCCGTTGCGCCGTTCCCGGTGTCCTGCCCGGCGCCGCCCCGGGCGGGCCCGGCATCGTCCTCGGCGGCCTTGCCGGCTTCGGCGGCTTCGGCACCGTTCTCGGCGTCCGCCTCGCCACGCGCGTCACCGGCACCGGCCGTACGACGCTCGTCGTCACCGGTGGACGGCGCCTGCGGGGCGTCCGCGCGGCTCGACCCAGCCTCGGGGCCGGAGTCCGCCTCGGAGCCCGCGACAGCCTCGGAGTTGGCGGCAGCGCCCTCGCGCCCGGCGTCCGGACCCGCGTCCGAGTCCGCCCCGTCCCGGTCCGCGTCCTCGTCGCCGCCTTCGCCTCCGTCGGCGGTCGCGTCGGCCTCGTTGCTCGCGCCCCGAACGGCATCCGCCTCCGGACCGGCATCCGCCTCCGCTTCCGGGGCCTCGGTCTCCTCCTCGGACGCTGTGGACGCCTGAGGGGCGGCGGCCGGCCGGGAGGGGGCCGGGATGCGGGCGGAGCCCTCCGCTTCCGGCTCAGTGGCCCCAGGAAGGGGCCTGGAGGGGCCTTCCGCGGACTCCGTGCCCGCGGCGTCGGCGGAGTCCCCGGGACGCACCCAGGCCGCCACAGCCGCCCGCAGACGGACCTCGCCCGTTCCGTCGGTCTCGGGGCCGCCGTCGGCCGCCTCCGACCTGTTCTCGTTCTCGCCGGCTTTCCCGCCGTCGCGCTCGCCGTCGGCCGGAGCCTCCCGTACCGACAGCACCTTGGTCGCCGTGTCCACGCCCCCGCGTGACTCCGACTCACGGGCCACCGCGACCCGCGGATCGCGTGCCTCGGGAACCGCACCCCCGCTCCCCGACGTCTGTTCTGCCGACGACTCGCGCTGCTTCGACCTGTCGGGGGACTCGCCCGCCACCGATGCCTCCTTCATGTGCCGCACGTCCTCCGTGCGGGTGCCGAACCGACCGCTGCTGACCGCACATCCCGCCCGGACCACGCCTCCCTGCCGCTGTCCGAACCATGTACCAGTGTCCTGTGTGTGGGCCAAACCAAAGCGGTAGACGAGAACGACATACCTACCGGTTCCCTTACGAACCGGTCACGCACCCTCGACAGACCAATGTGAGAGGGGTCACCCTGTCATTCATCCACGCGGGGAGGCATGGATGGGCAGGAGCCGCAGAACTATTCCGGAGGAGCTTCTGCTGCTGGCACTGGACCCGACCACGGGTACCACTGCACAGCCGCAGTCGCTCGATCTCGGTCTGGCCGGAGCACAGCTAGTGGAGCTGGCGCTGGCCGGACGGATAGCCCCAGACGGGGATCGTATCGCCGTGGTGGTGCCACGGCCGACAGGAGATCCGACGCTGGACAGCGCGTTGGAGTTGCTGCGCAGGCGCGGCGCTCCGGTGCGTGCCGTCCACTGGATCGGCGGGCCCCGACTGGGGCTCCGTCAGATCTACCTCGCGCATCTGGAGCGGTGCGGCATGGTGCACGCCGTACCGGGTCAGATGTGCGGGGTGCTGCCGACGACTCGCTACCAGGCGACGGACACCGCCATCAGCCGGGAGATCCGTGCCCGGCTGGATTCCGCGATCCGCACCGGCGTACCGCCGGACCCGCGGACCGCGGCGCTCGCCGCCCTGGCGCACGCGGTCGGCCTCGGCAAGCACCTGTATCCGGGCAACGAGGGACGCTCGTCCCGTTCCCGGCTGCGGGATCTGATCAGGCACGACCCGATGGGCGGCCTCGTGGCGCACGCCGTGATGGACGTCCAGAACGGTGTGGCGGTCCAGCCGCGCCGCGGTGCCCCGCCTGCCGGTCGCCCGGCCGGACCAGGTGCCCGGCCGGCGGCGGAACCCGCGCGCGGGGTTCCGATGCAGCCGCACCACGGTTCGATGGCGCGTGCCGCGCTCCACTGAGCCGCAGTTCCACGGCACCGCGCGCCGCCCGGCCGCGCGGAGCGCCGGCGTCACCGTATGCCGCACCGTCAGTCCCCAGACCCGGTTCGGGAGCCGCTGGTCGCAGCGGGGCGGTGAGACGCTGTCTGTCTCGCCGCCCCGCTCGACCGTCTGTCGTGCGCCGTTGAACTGACGCGTACGCGCCGTATATCCACGGTTTCCCAGCGGTAGCAAGCACCTTGGTGGCAGTCTGCTCAACAGCAGATACGCAAAGTGCCAGGTACAGGCAGTCAGCCGGAGGTGCACGACCCGTGGCGTCCCATGTCAATCCCACCGTCAGACGACGCCGGTTGGGCCAGGAGCTGCGCAGGCTCCGCGAGCTCAAGGGCATGACGGCGGAGGAGGTGGCGGAGCGACTGCTGGTGTCGCAGTCGAAGATCAGCCGGCTGGAGAACGGGCGGCGCAGCATCAGCCAGCGTGACGTGCGCGACCTGTGCGGGGTGTACGAGGTCGAGGACCAGCGGATCGTCGACTCGCTGATGGAGATGGCCCGGGACTCGCGGCAGCAGGGCTGGTGGCATGCGTTCGGGGACATCCCGTACAGCGTGTACATCGGCCTGGAGACCGACGCCGAGTCACTGCGCGTGTACGAACCCCAGCTCGTCACCGGGCTGTTGCAGACCCGGGCGTACGCGGAGGCCCTGGTGCAGGGGGCGCTGCCGGAGACGTCGACCGAGGACATCGAGAAGCGCGTCCAGGTGCGGATGCGGCGACAGGAACGTATCAGCGCCGAGCACAACCCGCTCCGGCTGTGGGTGGTGCTGGACGAGGCGGCGCTGCGCCGCCGGGTGGGCACCGACCTGGTGATGCGTGAGCAGCTGGAGTACCTGATCGAGATGTCCCAGCTGCCCCACGTCACCGTGCAGGTGCTGCCGTTCGAGGTCGGGGCGCATCCCGGGCTCAACGGGCAGTACGCGATCCTGGAGTTCGCGGACGCGGCCGACTCCAGCGTGGTGTACCTGGAGGGCGTCACCAGCGACCTGTACCTGGAGAAGGCGCACGACGTCCAGCGGTACGCGGTGATGTACGAACATCTGCGGGCACAGTCCCTGAATGTGGAACAATCCCGGCAATTCATCTGGAATGTGGCGAAGTCGTACGCTCGTTGAGATGCTTGCCAGGCGGGCGCCGCATCGTACACGGGCCTCAGGAATAAGCGGAAGGCTCGCCTCGAATATGCCATCCGGTCGGGTGAACGGCCCCTCCGGACACGGGAGTTGACGAGTAGCGTCGATCACGCCAATCGGAAGACCGGGTTGGCGTGAATCACACCAGAGCAACTCGCAACAGGAGTGAACATGGCACTGCTTCAGGGCGCCACGGCGACGTGGACGAAGTCCTCCTACTCCGCTGGGAACGGCGCGTGCGTCGAGGTCAAGTCGCCCGCGGTCGAAGGACTCGTCGTACGCGACTCCAAGGTTTCCGAGGGGCCGGTCCTGGCCTTCCCCGCCGACGTGTGGAACGCCTTCGTGGCAAGGGTCAAGGCGTAGGGAGGCTTCCCTGACCTTGCCGGATTCCGACGACAACTGCACAAGCCATAACTGCACAAGCTCGACCCAGAGCCCTCTCGACCAGATCGCCGTCCTTGCCGAGGGGGCTCGCCCCTTTTCGTCCCCGCGTACGCCGACGAGGCCGGCGGCTACCGCCGCTACCGCGCCGACCAGGTCGAACGCGCCCGTCCCGGGGCCGGGCGGCGCACGCGCCGATGGGGGGGCGGGGCGTCGCCCAGCACGGCGTCCTCCGTCACCGGACGGTCCTTTCGCCCGGCGACGGAGGACGCTGCGCCCAGCCCCAGGGGCAGGGGCGACAGCCGCTCAGCCGAGCTGGCCCTCGATGGCCGCGACGACCTCCGCCGACTCCGGCTCGGTCTGCGGCGCGAACCGGGCGACGACCGCGCCGTCCCGCCCGATCAGGAACTTCTCGAAGTTCCAGCGGATGTCCCCGCTGTGCCCCTCGGCGTCGGCGAACCCGGTCAGCCGCTCGTACAGCGCGTGCCGCCCCGCCCCGTTCACGTCGACCTTCTCGGTCATCGGGAAGGTCACCCCGTACGTGGCGGAGCAGAACTCGGCGATCTCCTCGGCGGTGCCGGGCTCCTGCCCGAGGAACTGGTTGCAGGGCACGCCGAGCACGGTGAGGCCCTGGGCGGCGTACCGCTCCTGGAGCCGCTCAAGACCTGCGTACTGCGGAGTCAGACCGCACTTGGAGGCCACGTTCACGATGAGCACGGCCCTGCCCGCGTACTGCGGCAGATCCGCGGCACCGCCCTGGAGGGCACCGATCTCGACATTCAGCACGGAGTTGTTCTGCTCTGTGGTCGTCATGACCGGATGCTAGCTCCGGTAGGTGCCGGAACGGTGGCCGAGGGCCCACGGCAGTCCCCGGCCTCGACGAGGACCTGGCCCGCCGCGGTCCGCGAGTACAGCACCGACCGCCCGGCCCGCCGCCGCGTCACCAGACCCGCCTCCAGCAGCACCTTCAGATGCCGCCCGACCGATCCGAGCGCCTGCCCGGTCACGGCCGTCAGCTGGGTTGTGCTCATCGGGGAGCCGAGCAGCACCAGCACCTCGGCGCGGGCCGCGCCGAGCAGCGCGCCCAGGCTCGCGGGCACGGACCGGTCCCGGACGTCGGCCAGCGCGCCCGCACACGGGTAGATCACGGCGTACCGGTCCCCGTCCTCCCAGGACACCCACCCCGTCTGCACGGTCACCGGCACGAACACCAGCTCGGCACCGGAGATCTCCCGGGGCGGGTACTCGTGCAGGTTCACCTGGAGCCGGTTCTCGCCGAGCCAGCGAGTGCGCCCCGGCACGAGCGCGTCCAGCGCCGCCGCCCAGCCGCCCCGGCTCATCTGCGCCGTCCGCGCGACCACGTCCGCCTCCAGGATGCGCCTGCGCCGCGCCCAGTACGGCCGTACGGTCTCGGCCCAGACGTACTCCAGGAGCGTGGCCGCCCGGTCGGGCAGGTCGTCGCGGTGCAGTTCGGCGGGGACCGGGCCGCCGAGGGACACCCGCAGCTGCGCCCGTGCCGCCTCGGGGCGGGCCGCCCGCACCCGGGCCACGGCCTCCTCGAAGCTCTCGCCGTCGCGCGGCGGGGGAGTGAGGAAGTCCGCGATCCACCCCTCGGGTTCCCGGCCGGCCCACGGTCCGCCGCCCGACGGGAGCGGGCGCAGCGGGTTCGGCCGGGGCAGACCGGCCTTCACCAGCAGCGCGGTGACCGGGTCGGCCGCCAGCCGCGCCCGGTACGCGGGCAGATGCGTGCGCAGCCACTCCGTCTCACCGGGATGCGCTCCCACCCCCACGTGCAGCAGCTTCAGGGCCGCGAAGGTCTCGTCGAGCGGAGAGAGCAGGAACCGGCTGCGGGCGAGCGTGTCGGCGTTCACCTGCCACCAGCCCACGGCGGCCTCCTCCCGTACGACGTTTCGCGCCCCGGCGAAACAATAACGGCGGGCGCCGCCCGCCCCAAGACTCCGTCCATGCCCAGCACCGAACCTCCCGCCCGCGCAACGCACCCCACCGGGGACCCGGTATCCGTCACGAGCCCGGTGTCCGCCGCGGACCCGGTCTCCGCCACGGACCCGGTCTCCGACGGCGCCGCTTCCGTCCGCCCGGGATTCCGGGCCCTCTTCCGTACCCCGGAGTTCGCCCCGCTGTTCCTCGCCACCGCCGCGCACACCGCCGCGCAGACCGTCAGCGGCCTCGCCCTCGGCACGCTCGTGTACCGGGCGACGGACTCGCCGCTGCTGTCCGCGCTGAGCATGTTCGGTCCCTCGCTCGCCCAGGTGCTGGGCGCGACCCTCTTCCTGTCGGGTTCCGACCGGCTGCGCCCACGGGCCGCCCTGGTGGGCATCTCCGTCGCCTTCGCGGCCGGTACGGCGGCCCTCGCGCTGCCCCATCTGCCGATCGCCGGGGTCTTCGGCGTCGTGGTCCTCCTCGGCCTGGTCGCGTCCCTCGGCGGCGGGGTGCGCTGGGGCCTGCTGAACGAGATCCTCAGCAAGGACGGCTATCTGCTGGGGCGTTCGGTGTTCAACATGATGAGCGGGATCATGCAGATCACCGGGTACGCGGTCGGCGGGGTCCTGGTCGCCGTCCTCTCCCCGCGCGCCTCGCTGCTGCTGTCGACGGCGCTGTACCTGGCCGGAGCCCTCGTACTGCGGCTGGGCCTGACCGCGCGCCCGCCCCGGGCGGCCGGCCGTCCCTCGGTCGCGGCCACCTGGCGCACCAACGCCGTCCTGTGGTCCACCCGCCCGCGCCGCCTGACCTATCTGGGCCTGTGGGTGCCCAACGGCCTGGTCGTCGGCTGCGAATCCCTCTACGTGTCGTACGCCCCGAGCGCCGCGGGCACCCTGTTCGCCTGTGCGGCGCTGGGCATGCTCGTCGGCGACCTGACCGTCGGCAGGCTGCTGCCCCAGGGGATCCGCGCCCGGCTGGCGACTCCGCTGCTCGTGCTGCTCGCGGTGCCGTACACGGTGTTCGCGCTGCACCCGGCGGTCCCGCTCGCCGCGGTCTGCGTCGCCGTGGCCTCCGTGGGCTTCGGCGCGAGCCTGGTGCAGCAGGAGCGGCTGATGGCGCTGACCCCGGACGAACTCAGCGGTCACGCCCTCGGGCTGCACTCGGCGGGCATGCTGACGATGCAGGGCGTGGGCGCCGCGCTGGCCGGTTCGGCGGCCCAGCTCACCTCGCCCGGCACGGCGATGACGGTGCTGGCGGCGGCATCTCTCGCGGTCACGCTGGCGCTGGCGGCGGCGGGCCGTGGCGACGGCGGCACCCGCGGGAGCGACGCCGTCCACGGCACACCCCCTCCCACCGGCACCTCCTGCCCCCTCTAACCCGAACACCCGTAAAACGCAAGTTAGTTCAGCCTTTCCGGGGAACCGGACGGCTCGCTCGCATACGCCTCCGGCCCGGGGACATCCATCCCTCGGGCCGGGCGACGTCCGGCCGTACGGAGCGGGGTGCCGGCGGTGCCCGCGCCCGCTCCGTGACGCGGTGTCAAGAGAGGTCACGACGTCATGCGCGCAGAGGCCACCCAGCGGGTCGCACTCGTCTTCTCCCTGCTGGACGCGAACGGCAACGGAGTCCTGGACTCCGAGGACTTCACGCTCATGGGCGACCGGGTCGTCGCCGCGGCACCCCGGTCCGACGACGGGGCCAAGGACGCCATGCGGGCCGCCTTCGAGCGCTACTGGCTCACGCTGCTGACCGAGTTGGACGCCAACGGCGACGGCGTGATCAGCTTCGAGGAGTACACCGCCTGCGTGCTCTCGCCGGAGCGCTTCGACGCCACGATCACCGCGTTCGCCGAGGCCCTCGCCACCCTCGGCGACCCGGACGGCGACGGGCTCATCGAACGCCCGGACTTCATGGCCCTGATGACGGCGATCGGCTTCGAGCCCGGCAACATCGACGCCCTCTTCGACGCCTTCGGCCCCACGGCCGAGGACCGCATCCCCGTGCCGACCTGGGTGGAGGGGATCCGGGACTACTACGCACCGGACAAGGCGGGCATCCCCGGGGACCACCTGGTCACCGGGTCCGGCTCGGCGGCCTGAGCCGGCTGCCGGGAGCGTCATGAGCAGCGCGGAACACGTCGTCGGGCTGGCCGTCGGCCGGGGTACGGGTGCGGAGATCGCGGCGGTCTTCGAACGGGTCCTGGACCGGCTCGCCCGCTCGTACGGCAGCCACATAACCGTGGTGCGCTCGCCGCGCACCTACCACTCGTACCTCTCCCTGCGGCCGTGCGCCGCCCAGGGGGAGAGCCGCGGCACCGAAGAGGTACGCCGGCTGACCCTGCGGGACGCCGACCACTACGAACGGTTCGTCCGCGAGCGGGCCGCGGCGGGCACCCCGGTGATCTTCCGTACGGCGATCAACGCCCAGACCCTGTACCTGGTGCGGCAGCGGCTGCGGGCCGTGAAGGTGGACACGCTGAACGCCGGGGGAGCCAGGCTGCTGCTGGTCCGGGACCAGGCACAGGGCTTCTACACCGGTGACAACGAGCACCGGCCCGGTTACGTCCGGCGGGTCACGGAGTTCAGCCGGGAGGTCACCGAGCAGGTCCTGGAGTACGCGTTGCGCCGGGCCCGCCGGGAGTGGCCGGACGAGGGGCCGGACCGGATCGTCATGGCGTACAAGTTCCATCTGCTGGACGGTGCGCTGGACGACTGGGCGGCCGAGTTCGCCGAGCGGCACGGCATCGACGTGCGGGTCTTCCAGCCGGACACGGTCAACCGGAACCTGATCGCACACGGTCCCGCCGACCGTACGGTCCTGGTGGCGGGCAACGAGTGGGCGGACATCATGCACGTCGTCCTGCTCGACCGGTTCGGCGCCGGGCGCCAGGAGGACCACTGCACCCGCAACGTGCATCTGCACCCGGAGGTGCACGGGCTGGTCGAGTACCAGACGGTGCACGGTTCGGCCGACGACCTGGCAGGACGCGACCTCGTCAACCCGGTGGCCACCGTACGGGCCGCCGCGGCGATCGCCGAGCGGTACGCGGACTGCCCCGGCGCGGTGGCCGCGACGGAACGGGCCCTGGTCCGTGTCCGGAAGGCGGGCATCCTGACCCCGGACCTCGGCGGCCACCACACGACGACGGAGGTGGTGACCGCGCTCCTCGACGCCCTGGAACCCGGCGCGGAGGCGCGGGCAGCCGCGCCCACCGCCCGACCGGCGGCCACCCCATGACGTCCCCGGCTCCTTCTCCTTCACCCTCTCCGTCCCCGTACTCGGTGGCGGCTTCGACCGCCCGCAGGGGTACGGCCCTGGTCGTCGTCGACGTCCAGAACGACTTCTGCACCGGCCCGCTCGCCGCCTCCCGGTACCCCGGCGACCCGGCGGCGCTGCGCACCGTCGTGGCCAACACCGCGCGTGCGGTGGCGGCGGCCCGGGCCCACGGCACCGAGGTGGTGCACGTCCGTTTCGTCGGGGACCCCGCCCACCAGGGGCCCGCCTGGCGGCACCGGGACGCCCGGCGGGACAGGCCGCCCAAATGCCTGGAGGGCACCTGGGGCGCCGAGTTCGCCGCCCCGCTCGAACCGGCTCCCGGCGAGCGGGTGTTCACCAAGCGGGCGTGCTTCGACGCCTTCCTCTGCGACGGCTTCGAGCGGCACCTCGTCGGCCGCGGCGCCGGGCACCTGGCCTTCGCGGGCCTCTTCACCGACGTCTGCGTGGACAGCACCGCCCGCACCGCGTTCCAGAAGGGCTTCCACATCACGGTCCTCGACGACTGCACCACCGCCCTGCACACCCCCGATGAACAGATCCTGCGGTTCATGCGCCGCCTCTACGGCGCCCGCGTCACCCCGTACGACCGCACCGCCGTATGGACCCGACACCCAGAAGAAGAGGAGGAGGCGGAGTCATGGCCGCTCCCGTCCCGGACACCGCAGGCGTCGACGGAGGCGTCGGACTGACCGCGCTCATGGTGGCCGCCGCGCGGGCCGTCGAGACCGGCAGACCGGACGCGCTGGCGCGGGACGAGTACGCCGGGCACTTCGTCCGCGCCGCCCCCGCCTGCGCGGGCTGGCCGATACGCCCCGAGGAGGTGCCCGACGGGGAAGCCGACCCGCTGTGGGGCAGGCTCGGCCGCTACTTCGGGCTGCGCACCCGGGCCTTCGACGACCACCTGCTGGAGTCCGCCGAGGCGGGCATCCGGCAGGTGGTCCTGCTCGGCGCCGGACTGGACTCCCGCGCCTACCGGCTGCCCTGGCCGCACGGCAGCGCCGTCTTCGAGATCGACCAGGAACCGGTACTCGCCTTCAAACAGCGCACGTTGGACACCCTGGGGACCACACCCCGCGCCACTCGCGTGACGATCGCCGCGGACCTGCGCCTGGACACCTGGCCGGACGCCCTGACCGCCGCGGGTTTCGACCCGGCCCGTCCGACGGCCTGGGTGGCGGAGGGCCTGTTCCTCTATCTCCCGTCGGCCGCGGAACGCCGCGTCCTCGCCGCCGTCAGTGCCCACAGCGCCGCCGGGAGCACCCTCGTGTACGAGGTGAAACGGGGCGTCGAGACGGCCGCGGTCCGCGACTCCCCGGTCTACACGGCGGCCCGCGACCGCATCGGAGTCGATCTCCTCGGCCTGTTCGACCCGGACCCGAGGCCGGATTCGGCCGCCGACCTCACCCGCCACGGCTGGCAGACGCGGACCCGTACCCCCTTCGACTTCAGCCACCGTCTGGGTCGCGGCCCCCGCCCGGAACCCCACGACGCCCTGGCCGCCAACCGCTGGACCTTCGCTGTACACCGCCCGGAGGCGACCACGGTCACTCCCGGCCCGTGACACCGAACCGAGACGTCCGGACACGTGTGCCCACATCAGGCCGGTCGCAAGCCGCGTCTGCACACACCTTGCCGATTCTTGACCCTCCTTGACGATCCGTTCCGCGAACGTTCAATCGGCTGTCCATGCCAAACGATGTGTGTCCCACCTAGGGTTCCTGAGGCTTTCGAAGGAAGGGACTCATGGACACACCCCCGGCAGTCCGGGCGCGCGGCATCGCGAAACGTTTCGGCGAGGTCGTCGCGCTCGACGGCGTCGATCTGGATGTGGCGCAGGGTCAGATCCATGGCCTGGTG
>NZ_JBIAXM010000051.1:0-48909 GCF_042896695.1 Streptomyces sp. NPDC001270
AAGATCCTGGCCACCTGGACCGGCGCCTGCTCGATATGCGGCCAACCCGCGCCCACACCCGAACCCCACCACAAGACCTAACAAAGCCCTACTAGAAGCACGCGCCGTTCCGTCGGCATTCACGTACATACCCGGCGAATGTGACTTTGTTGACAAGCGTGCCCGGTGTGGCACACGCCACCCGCTGGGGTGCGTTCCGTGGGGAAGAGTGCTGCTATGACACAGCTCGGCCTGCCCGCCCCCATCGTTGCCTGCCTCTTCGACCTGGACGGCGTCGTCACCAAGACCGCCGCCGTCCACGCCGCCGCGTGGAAGGAGACGTTCGACGCCTTCCTGCGCGAACGGGACGGCGAGGACTTCCGCCCGTTCGACGCCGCGGCCGACTACGCCGAGTACGTCGACGGCCGCCCCCGGGCCGACGGCGTGCGCACCTTCCTCGCCGCGCGCGGCATCGACCTGCCCGAGGGCCGGCCCGACGATCCACCCGACGCCGCCACCGTGCACGGGCTCGGAAACCGCAAGAACCTCCTGCTCCTGGCGAAGATCCGCACCGAGGGCGTCGAGCCGTACCCGGGCACCCTGCGCTATGTCGAGGCCGCCAGGGCGCGGGGGCTGCGCACCGCGATCGTCTCCTCCAGCGCCAACACGCTCGACGTGCTGCGCTCCATCGACGCCGAGCACCTGTTCGACGTCCGGATCGACGGGGTGGTCGCCGCCGAGCGCCGGCTGCCGGGCAAGCCGCGCCCCGACACCTTCCTGGCCGCCGCCGCCGATCTCGGCGTACCGCCCGTACAGGCCGCCGTCTTCGAGGACGCCCTGGCCGGCATGGACGCGGGTCGCAGCGGCCACTTCGGGTATGTCGTGGGTGTCGACCGGGTCGGACACGCCGACGCGCTGTACGCGCACGGCGCCGACGTGGTCGTCGCGGATCTGGCGGAGTTGGGGGGCACGGAATGATCACTCACCGTTCGTACGCGGTCGAGCCGTGGACCGTACGCGAGACGGACCTCGGCCTTGACGTCCTGGCGCAGAGCGAGTCCGTGTTCGCCCTGTCCAACGGGCACGTCGGCTGGCGCGGCAACCTCGACGAGGGCGAACCGCACGGGCTGCCCGGCAGCTATCTCAACGGCGTGCACGAGGTGCACCCCCTGCCGTACGCCGAAGCGGGCTACGGCTACCCGGAGTCGGGACAGACGGTCATCAACGTCACCAACGGCAAGGTCCTGCGGCTGCTGGTCGACGACGAGCCGTTCGACCTGCGCTACGGCCGGCTCGTCTCCCACGAACGGAAGCTGGACCTGCGTCGCGGCGTGCTGGAGCGGACCTGCGAGTGGACCTCGCCGGCCGGCTCCACCGTGCGGGTCCGCTCCACCCGGCTGGTCTCGCTCACCCAGCGGGCGATCGCCGCCGTGGCCTACGAGGTGGAGGCCGTCGGACGCAGCACCCGCGTGGTGATCCAGTCGGAACTGGTCGCCAACGAGCAACTGCCCGAGTCCGACGGCGACCCGAGGGCGGCGATGGCACTCCAGTCGCCGCTGGAGCCGGAGACGGACTTCGCCTCGGGCCACCGGCTGCGGCTGGTGCACCGCACCCGGCGCAGCGGCCTGCGGGTCGCCGTGGCCGCCGATCACGTGGTGGACGGTCCGGAGGGGACCACGTCCAGCAGCGAGAGCGGCGCCGACGTGGCCCGGCTGACGGTCACTTCCGTGCTGGAGCCGGGCCGGCGGCTGCGGGTGGAGAAGCTGGTCGCCCATGGCTGGTCCGGGACCCGCTCCCGGCCCGCGATGAGCGACCAGGTCGACGCGGCCCTCGCCTCCGCCGCACACGACGGCTGGTCCGGACTGCTGGCCGGGCAGCGGGCCTACCTGGACGAGTTCTGGGGCCGCGCGGACGTCGAGGTGGACGGCGACGAGGAGATCCAGCAGGCCGTCCGTTTCGCCCTGTTCCACGTGCTCCAGGCCGGGGCCCGCGCCGAGCGGCGGGCGGTACCGGCCAAGGGCCTGACCGGGTCCGGCTATGACGGGCACGCGTTCTGGGACACGGAGATGTTCGTGCTGCCCGTGCTCACCTGCACCGCGCCCGAGACGGTTGCTCAGGCGCTGCGCTGGCGGCACGACACCCTGCCCGCCGCCCGCGAGCGGGCGGCCCAACTGGGCCTGGACGGGGCCGCGTTCCCCTGGCGCACCATCGAGGGCTCGGAAGGCTCGGCCTACTGGCCGGCCGGCACCGCGGCCTTCCACGTGAACGCCGGGATCGCGATCGCCGCGCTGCGCTACACGGCGGCCACGGGGGACGAGCGCTTCGAGCGCGAGGTCGGGGTCGAACTGCTGGTAGAGACCGCCCGGCTGTGGCGCTCCCTGGGCCACCACGACCCGCACGGCGCCTTCCACCTCGACGGCGTGACCGGCCCGGACGAGTACAGCGCGGTCGTCGACGACAACACGTACACCAACCTCATGGCCCGCGAGAACCTGCTGGCCGCCGCCGACGCCGTCGAACGCCACCCGCGGGAGGCGGACCGGCTCGGCGTCGACGCGGAGGAGAGTTCGGCCTGGCGGGACGCGGCGGAGGCCATGTACGTCCCCTACAACCACGAACTCGGCGTGCACGAACAGCACGCCGGCTTCACCCGGCACCGGCGCTGGGACTTCGAGCGCACCCGGCCCGACCAGTACCCGCTGCTCCTGCACTTCCCGTACTTCGACCTCTACCGCAAGCAGGTGATCAAACAGGCCGACCTGGTGCTGGCCATGTACACCTGCGGCGAGTTCTTCGACGAGGAGCACGTCGCACGCAACTTCGCCTACTACGAGGCGCTCACCGTGCGGGACTCCTCGCTGTCGGCGTGCTGCCAGGCCGTCATCGCCGCCCAGGCGGGCCATCTGGAACTCGCCCACGACTACGCGGCCGAGGCCGCGCTGATGGACCTGGCGGACCTGGAGCACAACACCCGTGACGGACTGCACATCGCGTCGCTGGCCGGTACCTGGATGGCGCTCGTCGCGGGCTTCGGCGGGCTGCGCCGGCGCGAGGGCGGGGTGCGGTTCGCCCCGCGGCTGCCGGAGCGGATCAGCCGGCTCGCCTTCAACCTGGCCTACCGCGGCCGCACGCTGCGCGTGGAGATCCGCGCGGACAAGGTGAGCTACACGCTGCTGGACGGGCCGTCGCTCGCGCTCCACCACCACGGGGAGCCGCTGACCGTGAGCACCGACGAACCCGTGATCCGCGCGGTCCCGCCCCTCGGACCGCGCCCGGCCCCCACGCAGCCGCTGCACCGCCGCCCGGACCGGGCCTGACGGCGGGGACGTCCGCGGGCGTTTTCCCGGCGGGGCCCGGCCCCGGCGGGAAAACGCCGGTCGCCTGCCGGGGCGTCCTCAGAACAGCACGCTCGCCAGCAGTGCCAAGAGGTCGTCCGTGGCGTCGGCGGCGCACACGGCCGACAGGGCGCCGAGGGCGAGGACGGCGAGCGCGAGGGACCACAGGCGCGGGGGCGGGGTCGTCTGCAGGGCGGCGACCCGGCGGGTGACGGACCGGTCCGTGAAGCCGAGGGCGCGCCGTGGCCGGCTGCGGCACGCGGTGAGCGCGGCGCGGGCCAGCGCGCGGGCGGTGGCCGTGCGGTCCCCGACCGCGGCCGCGGCCTGTTCGTCGGCCCAGCGCTCCACCAGGAAGACGACGGCCCGCAGGGTCGGGGCGAGCAGCGGATCGGCCGCGGCGGCGAGCGTGACCGCCGTCACCAACGTGCCGTGGCGGTGGGCGAGGTGGGCGCGTTCGTGGGCGAGCAGCACCCGGCGCTCGGCCGGTTCCAGGGCGCCCAGCATCGCGGAGGTGACCAGGATCCGTCCCGGCCGCCCGGGGATGGCGAACGCCTGCGGCACCGAGGAGGCGGCGACGATCAGTTCGGTGTCCGCAGGATGCCCCTGGCACAGGTGCCGCAGGGCCCGCCTGGTGGCGCGCTCGGCCCGCACGGCGCGGTGCACCCGCCAGGCGACGGCGGCCAGTGCCACGCACGCCGCGACCCCGATGGCCTCCGGCACCGGGTCGGCCAGCCGGTGTCCGTCCTCCCTGGCCTCGGCGACCGCCGAGGGCGCGCTGCCGACCAGCGTGGTGGCCAGCAGGACCAGGGACCAGGTGGTGGCCGCGGCGGTGAGCACGGCCGCGGCGGCCAGTACGCGGGCGGCCAGCGCCGGGGCCACCCGGCGCCCGATCGCCGGGCTGACGACGGGCAGCAGCAGCGACAGCAGCAGCGGCGTGTACACGTCGACCCTCATGCGGCGCCGCCGCCCAGCAGGTGGCGCAGCGCCCGTTCCTCCTCGGCGCTCAGTCCGGACACGAACTGCTGGAGGGCGGCGATCGGGTCCGGCCCGCGGTCCAGGGCCTCGTGCATCGCCTCGGCGGTCAGCTCGGCGGCGTTCTTCACCGGCCGGTACGCGCCGCGCCGCCCGTCGGCGTCCCGCAGCACGAGCCCCTTGTCGTACAGTCGTTTGAGAATGGTGTGGACCGTGTTGTAGGCGAGTCCGCCGTCCAGCTCCGCCTGGATCTCGGCGGGGGTCAGCGGCCGTTCGGTGGCCCAGAGCGCGGCCAGCACCTCGCTCTCCAACTCCCCGGCGCTGCGCCGTTCCGCCCTGTCGCGGGAACCCGTGCCAGCCATGCCCCCAACCTTACAGTGCGTAGTGCCATCGACCGGCCCGTCGTGTCCGCCACCGACGGCCGCCCGATGCGGGTTAGTTTGATCGTGTTTGTCGTCGACTCCCACCCTCGGTACTACAGCCTGTAGGGTGTCAGAAACCCTACACGATGTAGGGGTGGAGGGGTGGGTGGATGATGGCCGGCAGCGCGAACGTCACACTCGCCGGGGCGGGCCGCGACCGACGGCGACCTGGATCCGACGCCGCCCGCGCCCGGCGCCCCCTCGCTCTCGTGGCGGTCGCCTTCACCCTCGCCCAACTGGTCCTCGTACGCCCCGGAATGGGCCTCGGCTGGGACGAGACCGTGTACGTGAGCCAGGTCAGCGGCCACGCCCCCGCCGCCTTCTTCAGCGCTCCCCGCGCCCGCGGCATCTCCCTGCTCGTCGCACCCGTCGCCGCATGGTCCTCCAACACGCCCCTGCTGCGCTGCTACCTCGCCTTACTCTCCGGACTCGCCCTGTTCCTGGCGCTGCGCGCCTGGCGAGGACTCTTCCCGGTGCGCGTCCTGGCCCTGGCGGGCGCCCTGTTCGCCTCGCTCTGGGTGACACTCTTCTACGGCCCGCAGGCCATGCCGAACTACTGGGTCGCCGTCGGCGCGCTCGCCGCCGTCGCCTGCTTCCTGCGCGCCCGCGCCGACCGGGCCGACCGCGCCGCACTGTGCGGACTGGCCGCGAGCGCCGCGCTGATGGCCTGGATGCGGCCCACCGACGCGGTCTGGACGAGCCTGCCACTGCTCGCCCTGGCAGTCGGCCGCCGCCACTGGCGCCCGCTCGTCGCACTCCTGGCGGGCCTCGCCGCGGGCGCCGTCGAGTGGGTGGCCGAGGCGTACGTGAGCTACGGCGGCCTGGCCCGCCGGCTGTCCGACGGCTCGGCGATCCAGGGCGGCCTCGGCTGGCACTTCGCCGTCACCGACCAACTGCGCAGCCTGGGCGGACGGGCCCTGTGCCGGCCGTGCACCGGGGCGATGCCCCACCCGGTGGTCATGGTGTGGTGGTTCGTGCTCCCCGCGCTCGCCCTGTACGGCCTGGCCGTCGCCGTCCGGGCCCGGCGCGGCGCTCCCACCGCGCTGCTGCTGGCCTGCGCGGCGACCGCCGCCTTCCCCTATCTGTTCATGATCGGTTACGCGGCGCCCCGCTTCCTGCTGCCCGCCTACGCCCTGCTCGCCGTCCCGGTGGCCGCGGCCCTCGGCCACCTGGTGACCGCGACCGCCCCGGCCCGGCGGCCGCTCGCCGTGACCCTCGTCGCGATCGGACTCGCCGCCCACCTCGCGGTGCAGCTCGCCGTCCTGGAGAACACCGTCGGCCGCACCACGGCCGCCCGCCGCGACTGGTCGCGCACCGCGGACGAACTGCACCGCCTGGGCGTCCGCGCGCCCTGTCTGCTCACCGGGCACGACGCCATCCCGATCGCCTTCTACGCCGGCTGCTCCTCCGCCGCGACCTCGGGCCACAACGCCAACTCGACCCGGGCCGACATCGAACGGACCGCGCGCAGCACCCCGGTGGCCGCACTCGTCACGGCCGGCGACCGGCCACCCGCGTACGCCCGCTCCTGGCCGTCCACGTCCGTCGGCGGACTGCGCCTGTACTACGCCACTCCGGCGGCCGGCTCATGACGGCCCCGGCCGACCTCGCCCCCGCCGCCGGGCGCCGCCGCGCCTACTGGCACACCGCCGGCTCCCTCGCCGTCCTGGCGGTCGCCGCCTACCTGGCGCGGCGCCACTGGCCGACGGTGCGGACCGGTGCCGCGCGGCTGGCCGTCGCCGACCACGGCTGGCTGCTGGTGGGAGCCACGGCGGCGATCGCCACCTGGGCGTTCTCGGCGCTCGCCCAGCAGGGCGCGGTCCCGCGCAGGCTGCCCGGCGGCCGGCTGGTCGCCACGCAGTTCGCCGCCTCCGCCGCCAACCACGTACTGCCCGCCGGGCTGGGCGCAGGCGCCGTCAACCTCCGCTTCCTGATGCGCTGCGGCCTCCCGGCCGGACGCGCCGCCAGCGCCGTCGCGGTCAAGGCCACCGCGGGCGGCGTCGCCCGCGGCGCGCTCGTCGCGGCACTCACCCTGGCCTGTCCGGGCCTGCTGAGCCTGCCGAGGGTCTCCCCGGTCGTGCTCGCCGTCGGACCGGCCGCCCTCGTCCTGCTGGCCGTGCTGCTGCGCTCCAGGCTGTGGCCCCGCTGCCGGCGGGCCCTGCGGATGGTGCTCGCCGACATCCGCGCCGTGCACACGAACCCGCCCCGCGCCGCCGCCCTGTGGGGCGGCTCGCTGGCCTTCGCCACGGCGCACGCCCTGGTGCTGATCGCCGTCTGCCAGGCCGTCGGACTGCCGCTGCCCCCGGTCCGGGTGGCGCTGCTGTACCTCGCCGCGAGCAGCGCCGCCGCCCTGCTGCCCACCCCGGGAGGCCTCGGCTCCCTGGATGCCGCACTCGCCTTCGCGCTCACCGCCGACGGAGCCCCGGGCGCCGCGGCGGCCTCCGCCGTCCTCGGCTACCGCCTGCTGACCGTGTGGCTGCCGCTCATTCCGGGACTGCTGGTGCTCGGGCTGCTGGTGCGCCGCAAGGCCCTGTGAGCGGACCGGCGTTTCCCGCGCGCCCGCGAAAGGTAGGAACCCCGTTGCCGACGACGAAGGGGGCATGCCATGACAGGAGAGGACACCGGCGGGCGGCTGGGGGCGGAATTCTTCACACCCGGCACCGCGTCCTTCACCGAGTTCCTCGCCGCGCACCGGCCGGAGCTGCTGCCGACGCGCCGTCCCTTCCCGGACGGGGTGCGGGCCGACTCCGACCGGTTCCCGCACGGCACCACGATCCTCGCCCTCGTCTACCGCGACGGCGTACTGATCGCCGGCGACCGCCGGGCCACCCTGGGCAGCCTGATCGCCCAGCGCGACCTGGAGAAGGTGCATCCCGCGGACGATCACACGGCGGTGGCCTTCGCGGGCACCGTCGGGCTCGCGCTGGACATGGTGAGGCTCTACCAGGTCGAACTGGCCCACTTCGAAAAGGTGGAGGGCATCCCCATGACCCTGGGCGCCAAGGCGACCCGGCTGGCCGGCATGATCCGGCAGAACCTCGGCCAGGCCATGCAGGGTCTCGCGGTCGTCCCCCTGCTCGCCGGCTACGACCGGTCCGCGCCCGGCGGCGGACGGGGCCGCATCTTCAGCTTCGACGTGGCCGGCGGCCGCTACGAGAAGTCCGGCTTCCACGCCGAGGGCTCCGGCTCCCCGTACGCCCGTGGCGCGCTGAAGAAACTGTTCCGGCCGGGCCTGCCCCGCCGGGAGGCCGCCCTGGCGGCCCTCCAGGCGCTGTACGACGCGGCCGACGACGACTCCGCCACCGGCGGCCCCGACCTCAACCGCCGGATTTTCCCCGTGGTCTCGGTTATCACCGAGGACGGCTTCGAGCGACTGCCCGAGGCCGAGACGGAAGGGCTCAGCCGCGACATGATCGAGCAACGCCGCAGCCGTCCGGACGGGCCCGGCGTCGCGCCCTGAGCCGCCCTGAGTCACCTTGAGCCACTGGGAACCCCGCGCGGGCCCGGCCTGCCACCGGACCCGGCCCGTCGGTCCGTCCGGTCGGCCCGCCCCGCCGGCCGGGCGTTCCTGCGCGCCTTCGGGCCTGTGCGTCTTCGGGACTTCGGGCCCTGGAGTCCTCCGGTTTCCGGCTTCCGCCGTCGCCGTCACCTTCGGCGTTGGGCCTTGGGCC
Source organism: Streptomyces sp. NPDC001270 (assembly GCF_042896695.1). Classification (NCBI taxonomy): domain Bacteria; kingdom Bacillati; phylum Actinomycetota; class Actinomycetes; order Kitasatosporales; family Streptomycetaceae; genus Streptomyces; species Streptomyces sp. NPDC001270. The sequence continues at coordinate 8,380 of NZ_JBIAXM010000051.1, forward strand.
CTCGGGCGAGATGCCTACGCCGGATCGGTTTCGAGCCGGTAGCCGTGCCCCCGCAGGGTGGTGATCCGGGGCAGCCGTACCGCACGCGGCACGGACTCGGCCGCGTCGGTGAGCCGGCGGCGCAGGCTCGCCATGGTGACGTCGAGGGTCTTCGTCGAGCCGAACCAGTTCTCGTCCCACACCCGCGCCATCAGCGCCTCCCGGGTCACGGCCGTGTCCGCGTACCGGGCGAGCAGCGCCAGCAGGTCGAACTCCTTCGGCCGCAGCGGGACTTCCGTGTCGTCCAGGGTGCAGCGCCGGGCCGGCACGTCGAGGACCAGGTCCCCCAGAAGCACCGGCTCGTCCAGCGGGGCCGCGACGTACCGGCGGCGCAGGTGTGCCCGCAGCCGGGCCAGCAGCACGCTGAGCGTGAACGGCTTGACCAGATAGTCGTCCGCGCCCGCCTCCAGCCCGGCGATCACGTCGATGTCGTCCGTACGGGCGGTGAGGACGACGATCAGCAGATGGGGGAACCGGTCCCGCAGCCTCCGGGCGACGTCGAGGCCGTCCAGATCCGGCAGGCCCAGGTCCAGCAGCAGCGCGTCGTACGGCGCCCGTTCGACCTCGGCCAGCGCACCCGACCCGGTACGACTCCAGGTCGGCTCGTAGTCGTTGGCGCGCAGACCGGTCTCCAGGTGCCGGCCGATGGTGTCGTCGTCCTCGACGACGAGGACGCGGAAACGGCGGGGGTCCGGTGATACCGCGGGTATGCGCATGTCGGCCAGCGTAGAGGCGGCGGTCCGTGCCCTCATAGCTCGCGGAGTTCCTCCACGGCCGGCCGGCCCGCCTGCCGCACACCGGCCACGGCGGCGGCGAACACCGCCGCCACCGCGGTCAGCGCGCCGAGCGTGAGATAGCCGCCGGGAACCGAGAGCGCGGCGGGCGGCGGGTCGAAGACCCCGGTGAGCACCTTCACCAGCATCTCGGACAGCACCCAGCCGATCAGCGCCCCGCCGCCCAGACCGCCCACCGCGAGCAGCGCCGCCTCGGTGAGGACCATGCCGCGCAGCCGGCGCCGGGTGGCGCCCAGCACGGTGGCGACCGCGAACGTCCGGCGCCGCTCGGCCAGCCCCAGCGCCAGCACGAGACCGCCCGCCCCGGCCCCCAGCAGCACCGCGAACACCAGCTCGATCCGGGTCAGCCCGCCCAGGTCGACGGAGGTCAGACTCGTCCCGATGGTGCCCCGGGTCTGGGTCAGATCGGTGACCGTGGCATCCGTGCCCAGGCGCTGCCGCAGCCGGTCGGCGACCGCCCGCTGCCCGCTGCCGCCGGTGTCGACGAGGAACGCGCCCGTCGCGTCGCTGCCCGTCGCCCGCGCGAGGTAGGAGGCGTTGGCGACGAAGAAGCTGTCCTTCGGCGCGGTCGGGAACTCCTTGACGATCCCGGCGTAGTGGAAGGGGACCGTCCGCAGCGCCTTCGTGCCCGCGTCCTGGATCCGCAGGTTGACCGTGTCACCGAGGGAGAGCTGGAAGTCCGTCACCGTCTCGGCGCTCACCAGCAGGTTGTCGGGCCGCTCGGCCAGTGTCCGCATCAGTTCCCGGGCGGTGCCGCCGGAGAAGTACGCGTCCTGCAACGAGGTCGCCGAGGCGATCGTGTCGGGCCGCACCCCGTACAGGTCCTGAAGGTCCGAGCCGACGTACGCGAACCGGTGCTGGAGCGGCTCGACATGCCGTACCCCGGCGACCCGCAGGGAGTCGGCCGCGGTGGGCGGGACGCCGGCCCCGGGCGGCTCCGTGACGGTGACGTCGGCCCCGTTGGTCAGCCGGGCATCGACCTCCGCCTGCTGCCGGTAGGTGGCGTTGAAGACCGCGGTGGACACCGCGAACGCCGCCGCCAGCGCGAGCAGCACCACGGAACGGGCCAGCGGGCGCCGCCTGCGGGCCAGCATGGCCGCCGTGGTGCCCGCCAGCGTCCCGGTCAACGGGCGGGCGAGCCGGGCGAGCACCGGCCGCCCGTACGTCAGCGCCAGCAGCGTCAGCCGCCACAGCAGCAGCGCCGCCCCGGCCCACAGCAGCGCCGGGCCCAGGAACGCCCAGTACGACACGGAGATGCTCGGCACCCCCTCGGGCGCGAGGACCAGGGCGTACTGATTGCCGGCCAAGGCCCGGAAGACCAGCCAGGCGCCGATCAGCAGCAGGACGTCGATGCCGAAGCGCAGCCACCACGGAGTGCGGCCGGTGCGGCCCGGCCGCCGGGCGTCGGCCACGGTCACCGTCCGCAGGTCGCGCACCGCCGGAACGAGCACCGCGCCCGCGGCCACCGCGGCACCGAGCGCGAACGCGCCGCCGTACCGGACACCCCAACTGCCCGCCCCGGCACCGAAGGAGGCCGTACCGAAGGCGATCCGGCCGGTCAGCGCGGCGATGCCCAGCCCGGCCAGGCCGCCGACGGCCGCCACCAGCGCCGCCTCCAGACCCGCGAGCGCCACGATCCGGCCGGGCCGCAGCCCGCGCAGCCGCAGCAGCGCCTGTTCCTGACGGCGCCGTTCACCGCCCGCGGCGGCGACCGCCGCGGTCAGGGCCGCGGCCAGCACGGCACCGGGCACGCCGAGGAACAGGAACAGCAGTTGCGCGTAGAGCGCGTCCTGCCGGGCCGCGTCCAGGGCCGCCCCCAGGTTGTCGCCGACGACGGCACCGCCCGCGGACCTGGCCTCCAGGTGGTGCGCGGCCCGGGTGACCGAGGTGTACGCGGCGGCCGGATCGGCGGGCAGCGCTCCGTCGCGGGCCACATGGATCTGCGTGCCGACGCCGGTGGCGGTCCGGGTCAGCGAGGCGAACTCCGCCGACGGCAGCAGCAGCACGTTGTCCGGGGGCGCCGTCGGCTGGGACTGGGTGGGCGCACCGACCTTCTGGAACAACTGGTCGGCCTGCGGCAGATCGACGACCCCGGCCACCCGGACCTGGCGCGTACCACTCGTTCCGGGGAGCTTGACGCCGACCCGGTCGCCGGGCACGACATGCAGGTTGGCGGCCGTCTGCTGGGCCAGCAGCACGCCCGTGTCACTGCCGCTGAGGGCGCGCAGCTCACCGGGGAACGCGGTGCGGTAGCCGTCGGGCAGGCCCAGCACCACGCCGGGCCCGGTGGTCTGTGTGGTGCCCCGCACGGTGGCCGTGAAGCCGTTGCTGGGTGCGAGTCCCACCGGCAGCGCGGTACGCACCCCGGGGGTCGAACGCACCAGGTTCCGCACCGACCCCGGGTCACCGCCCGGCTCCACCTCGACCTGCCAGTCCACGGCGACGGACCGGACGGCACGCTGCGTCATGGTGGCCTTGGAGGCGGTCAGGAAGGAGCCCAGCGCGGCGATCAGGGCCACGGCGAGAGCGATCCCGGCCGCGGCGGCCAGCAGCCGTCCGGTGCGACGGCGGGCGAGACCGCCCGCCCAGGAAATGATCATGACGCCTCCTCGGCGACCAGCAGCCGGCCGTCGCGCATGGCACGGTGTGCGCCGAGCCGGGCCGCGACCGCCGGGTCGTGGGTGGTGACGACGAGCGCGGCGCCCGTCCGTCCGGCCGCCGTGAGCAGCGCGTCGAGGACGCGGCCGGCGGTGGTGCGGTCGAGCCGGCCGGTGGGCTCGTCGGCCAGGATCAGCCGGGGCGCCTGGGCGAGCACACGGGCCGCCGCGACCCGCCCGGCCTGCCCGCCGGAGATCTCCTCCGGCAGCCGCTCGGCCAGGTCGTCGGCCGCCACCAGCGCCAGTGCGTCCAGCGCGGCACGCCGCGCCCGTTCCTCGGGCACCCCGGAAAGGACCAGCGGCAGCGCGGTGTTCTCGACGATGTCGAGGGCCGGGATCAGGCTCTCGCTCTGGAACACCAGCCCGATGTCGCGCGGCCCGGCCGGTGCGGGCCAGGTCACCGTGCCGCCGGTGGGCCGTTCGAGACCGGCCAGCAGATGCAGCAGCGACGACTTCCCGGAACCCGAGGGCCCCACGATCGCGAGCCGCTCCCCGGCGCGTACGGTCAGCGTGGCACCGTGCACGGCCACCACCGCGTTCGTGCCCCGCCCGAAGGTCAGGGCGGCGTCCCGGCACTCGACCAGCACGTCATCCGGCGCCATGGGCCACCTCCCGCGCGCGGGCGGCAGCGCCGTGGACGCCCTCCGCCACGGTGTGGCCGGGTGCGGCGGTCCGCCTCCGTGACCACACGTCATCCCCTGACATCCGGTACCTCCTCCGGCCGGGACGTGCCCTCCCGGACCTGTCCGTCGTACAGTTCGAGCACCCGGTCCGCGATCCGCACGGCCTGGCCGCTGTGGGTCACCACGAGCACGGCGCAGCCGTCCGCCGCCCGGTCGCGCAGCAGCTCCAGGACCAACCGCTCGGTGTCGCTGTCGAGTTCACCGGTCGGCTCGTCGGCGAGCAGCACCGCCGGATCGTTCGCCAGGGCCACGGCCAGCCCCGCGCGGGCCAGTTCGCCGCCGGAGAGTTGCCGGGGCAGCGCCTGCGCCCGGTGTCCGAGCCCCACCCGCTCCAGCAGTCGGCCGGCGGACGCCGCCGGCCGGCCGCGCACGGCGCTCTGGGCCAGCCGTACGTTGTCCCGGGCGCTCAGGTGGGGCAGCAGATTGCGGGACTGCAACAGGACACCGACGTGCTGGGCCCGCAGCCGGGCGCGTTCGGTCTCCGGCCGGTGGCTGATGCGCACCCCGGCCACCCGGACCTCCCCGCCGGACGGCTCGTCCAGCCCGGCCAGGCACGCCAGCAGCGTCGACTTGCCCGAACCCGACGGCCCGACCACGGCGACCGTCTCGCCCCGGCGCACCCGCAGCGACACCCCGCGCAGGGCCGGCGTCTCCTCCTCACCCGCCCGGAAGAACCGGTACAGCCCACGGGCGGTGAGGGCGTCCTCCGGCCGTTCGGCGGTCATCCCGCTCACCGCCACGTGAAGGAGTCGGTGACGATCCGCCACGGGTCCACGTTGTCCGCGCCGACCGGGCCGGAGAGCGTCAGATCCACTTCGCGGCCGGCGCGGTGGAAGGCGTACCGCTCGAACGCGTCCCGCACGACCTTCCCGGTCACCGGGTCCGTGGCGGAGTCCCCCCGGTACGTGAGCCGGACGGCCTGCCCGCCCTTGCGGCTGACCTGCGACACCTCGGCGGCGGCGAACTTGGGCACCTGTCCGCGCAGCCGCGGCACCACCTCCTTGCCGACCGAGGCGACGGTCGGTGCCGCGGCGGCGGTCGTCTCCGTGATCCGGACGGTGTTCAGCTTGTCCGTGTAGACCGTGTCGGCGCCCTGCGTGCCGCGGGCCCATCCCTCGGGCACCCGCACCGTGAATCCGTTGCCCTGGAAGGTGACGTACGCCTGGTTGTCGGGGATGTCGCCGGGCGGGTTGGACTCGGTGGGAGGCGGCGCCGAAGGGGCGTGGGCCGACCCCTGCCGTGCGGGCGGTGCGGCGGCCCCCGTGGCGCATCCGACACCGGTCACCCCCACCACCAGCGTGAACGAGACGACGGCGAGACTGCGTGCGCGTGTCATGGCCACTGCCCTCCTGGGCCGTTCTCCGGGGCCGCCCGCGAACCGGGCGGCCGTGGCCACGACGCTAGGAGGGGGCCGGTTAACGCCCTGACCGGCGCGGGTTAGACGACGGCAAAAGCCTGCCGCGGACCCCCTGCGCCCCTGCCGGGTCCCGCATGATGAGGAGCATGAGACAACGCGTGGTGCGGGTGGCCCTCACCGCCGTCCTGGTCGCCCTGGTCCTGCTCGCGGTGCCGCTCGCCCTCGCGATCAGGTCGTCCCTGTACGCCGGCCAGCGCGACGCCCTGGAGCGCGCGGCGCTGTCCGCCGCGGTGCGGGTCAGCCCGGACTACACCGCCGGCGATCCCGTGGAACTGCCCGCGCCGCACCCCGGGGAGCGCATCGGCCTCTACGATCCGCGGCTCGGGCTGCGCGAGGGCACCGGACCCAGCACCGGCGACCCGGCGGTCCGGCGGGCGCTCGGGGCCGTGGTCGCGCGCACCGGCACCGGCGGCGAACTGGTCGTCGCCGTCCCCGTCTCCCACGCCGAGCAGGTCATCGGCGTCGTACGGGCCGCCTCACCGGTCTCCGCGGTACGCGGCCGGATCCTGCTGGGCTGGGGCGCCCTGGCCGGGGCCTGCGCCCTCGCCCTGGCCGTCGCCGTCCTCGTCGCCCGACGCCAGGCGCGGGCGCTCGCCGCCCCGCTGGAACACCTCTCCCGGCACTGCCGTGCCGTCACCGCGGGCGACCTCGGCGCCCGGGCCGCGCCCAGCAGCATCGCCGAGGTCGACCAGGTAGCCCGCACCCACAACGAGATGCTGCACGGCCTGACCGAACTGCTGTGCCACGAACGGGACTTCACCGCCAACGCCTCCCACCAGCTACGCACCCCGCTGACCGGTCTGCAACTCGCCCTGGAGGCCGGCCTCGCCAAGGACGACGCGGGGCTGCGTCCGGTCCTGCGGGAGGCCCTGGACACCTCCCGGCGGCTGCACCGCACGGTCGAGGAGGTACTGCGGCTCGCGCGCGCCCACGGCCTGCACCGCCCACCGGTCCCGGACCGGCCGGTGCGCCGGCTGCTGCGGGAGGCCGAGGAACACTGGCACGGGCCGCTCGCCCGCGACGGACGCCGCCTGGTCTGCGCCGCCCGGGACGTGCCCGAGGAGGCGCTGGTGCCCGGCGCGCCGGTCGCCGAGATCCTCGGCGTACTGCTGGACAACGCCCGCGTCCACGGCCGCGGCACGGTACGGCTCACCGTGCGCGACCTCGGCGACGCGCTCGCCCTCGACGTCGCCGACGAGGGCACGGTCGCCGGGGACGGGACGCGGCTGTTCGAACGTGGGCACACCGGCGGCACCGGGTCCGGCATCGGCCTCGCGCTCGCCCGCGACCTGGCCCTCTCGCTCGACGGCAGACTCTCCCTCGCCCGCCCTGCGCCCACCACCTTCACCCTGCTGGTGCCCCTCGGGCCGGCCGGCTGACCGGTGGCGGCACAACGGGCGGTGACCGGTGGCGGCACACCGGACGGCGACCGGCGGCGAGCGGTCAGGATGCGTTCAGGCGCCCGGTGACACCGTCGGGCCCCATGACATCAGAGACCTCCCCGATCCCTGCGGCCGACACCGCGGACGCGGCGCCCGGCCGCCGGCCGCGCTGGAACAAGGTGCCCGAAGTCACCGTCTACTTCTGGGTGATCAAGGTGCTGTGCACCACCGTCGGCGAGACCGCGGCCGACCTGCTCAACGAGAAGGCGGGCCTCGGCCTGACCGGTGTGTCGGTGCTCATGAGCGCGCTGCTCGCGGTCGTACTCGTCGTGCAGTTCCGCACCCGGGCCTACCGGGCCGGCGTGTACTGGACGGCCGTCGCCCTGATCAGCGTCGTCGGCACACTGATCAGCGACAACCTCACCGACAACATGGGCGTGCCGCTGACGACGAGCACCACGGTGTTCGCGGTCCTCCTCGCGGTCACCTTCGCCCTCTGGTACCGCCGCGAGCGGACCCTGTCGATCCACAGCATCGACACCGGCGCCCGCGAGGCTTTCTACTGGCTCGCCGTGCTGTTCACCTTCGCCCTCGGCACCGCGGCCGGCGACCTGGTGTCCGAGCGCATGAACCTCGGCTACTGGCTGTCCGCCGTGCTGTTCGCCCTCGCCATCGCGGCGGTCGGCGTCGCCCACTTCGCGCTCGGCCTCGACGTCGTCCTGAGCTTCTGGATCGCCTACATCCTCACCCGCCCGCTCGGGGCCTCCGTCGGCGACTACCTCTCGCAGCCGACCGGCGACGGCGGTCTGGGCCTGGGCACCGTGGTGACCAGCGTGCTGTTCCTCGCGGTCATCCTCGGCCTGGTCGGGTACCTCACGGTGAGCCGCAAGGACGTCACCGAGCAGCGGGCTGTGCGTCCGTCTGCGTGAGCCGTCCCTATCCGGCGGGCAGCGTCACCACGAAACGCGCCCCGGGGGCGTGTCCCGGGTCGTAGGACACCTCACCGCCGGCGGAGCGGGCCAGGCGCCGCGCGAGCGGCAGCCCGAGGCCCGCTCCGCCGTGCCCGTCCGAGGGATCGGCGCGCCGGCCCGGCTGGAAGAGGCGGTCCGTGAACGACTCCGGTACGCCCGGACCGTCGTCCGCGACGTCGACGCACACCGCGCCCGCCGTCGGACGGGCGGTGACCGTGACGTCGGCGCGGGCATAGCGCAGCGCGTTGGCGACGAGCGGGCTGACGATCCGTTCCAGCAGCGCGGACTGCACCCCGGCCCGCAGCGGCAGGTCGGGACCGCGGACGATGACCCGTATCCCGTCGGGCGGGTCCAGGGCCGCGGTCAGACGACGCAGCGCGGGCAGCACGTCGGCCGTGCCGGGGGCCGGACCGAGACCGTCGCGGGCCTCGTCGAGCAGGGTGTCGCAGATGGTGCGCATCGACTGGGCGGCCTCGGCGATCACGTCGTGGGCGGCCCGGGTCTCGGCCGGCGACCGCGGCCGGGCACGCCACCAGTCCAACTCGGCGACGATCCGGCTCAGCGGTGTCCGCAGCTCGTGCGACAACTCCCCGGTGAGCTGCCGCTCGTGCCGCAGCACCGCCCGTATGCGGTCGAGCAGGGCGTCCAACGAGGCGCCGAGCCCGGCGAGTTCGGCCGGCCGCCCGACGTCGCCGAACCGCTCGTCGGAGGCCGTGGTGCTCCACTGTGCCGCCTGGTCCGTCATCGTGCGCACCGGCCGCAGCGCCCGGCCGACCGCCAGCCGGGTCAGACCGTAGGTGCAGGCGAGCATGAGGACGTCCAGAGCGAAGGAGCCCAGCAGCAGCGTCTCGGCGGAACTGCGGTACGGCGACAGGTCCAGGGCCGTGACGACCGTGGCGGCCTTCGCCCCCGCGCCGGGGACCGGTTCGGCGCACAGCCGGACCGGATCGGGCCCGTCCACGGTGGCACAGCCCCGGCCGCCGCGGGCCAGCGCCCCGGCCGCCCCGGTGAGGGCGCCGGCGCGGGTCGCGGACGCCGGGCGTTCGAGCAGCCGCGGGCCCGCGTAGATCCACACGTTGGTGTCCAGGGGCGCGTCGTTGGCGGTCTCCAGGACCCGTACCGTCCCGCCGTGGACGTCGACGGTGCCGGCGACGGCCGCCGCCCGGGTGCGCAGTTCGTCGTCGGCCTCGTGCTGGAGACGATGCCTGGCCACGGTGTTGAAGGCCACGGTGAGAATCACCATCAGCAGCGCCGCCGTCGTCAGCGCGATCAGCGACAGCCTGCCACGCAGGGTCCGCGGCGCCCACCGGAACGGGATCCTCATACGAGCCGGTGACCGATCCCGCGCGCGGTGCCGACCGTCAGCCCGCTGCCCGCCGTCCGCAGCTTGCGCCGCAGCCGGGTCAGGTACTGGTCGAGGGTGTTGTCACTGACCCGTGCTCCTTCCGGCCAGCCCGCCCTGACCAGTTCGCGGCGGCGGACGATCTCGCCGCTCGCGGCGACGAGCGCCGCGAGCAGCCGGAACTCCGTTGGGGTGAGCGCGATCCGGGCGCCGTCCACGGTGGCGCCGTACCGTACGGGGTCCAGGACCAGACCGCCCGCCGTGGCGGCGGCCGGTGGGACCGCGGCCCGCGGCGCGCAGCGCTTGAGCAGGGCCCGCAGCCGGGCGGCGAGTTCGCTGAGGTGGAAGGGCTTGGGCAGGTAGTCGTCGCCGCCCGCGGAGAACCCCGACAGCCGGTCCGTCAGACCGTGCCGCGCCGTCAGGAAGATGACGGGGGCGAGGAATCCGCCCGCGCGCATCGCCTGGCACACGTCCCGGCCGTCCGCGTCGGGCAGCCCGACGTCCAGCACCGCCGCGGCCACGTCGGGCGTCGCCAGCCGCAGTGCCATGGCGCCGTCCGCGGCGGTCACCGTCTCGAAGTCCTCGTCGTGCAGGCCGCGCCGCAGGACGTCACGCAGGGCGTGATCGTCCTCGACGACCAGGATCTTGGGCCGCATGTTCCTCCGCCGGCGCTTCCGCCGCATCCGTTGTGTCCACAGAACCGGCCATGCGCGGCGCTCCGGCCGCCTCGGCCGTTCCGGTCGTACCGCTTGTGTCGCTCGGTCCGGTTGTTCCGGTCGTTCCGGTCGTGCGGGTCGTTCCGGTCGTCTCCGCCGTGCCGGTCGGTTCGCCCGCAGCGGCCGTGTGACGGGTATCCGTGGCGTCCGTAGCATGCGGAACGTCCGCCGCCGTGCCCGCCGAGTTCGCCGTGTCGGCCGTGCCCGTGATGCCCGGTGTGCCGGTCGTGCGCGGCGTCCTCGGCGTACCCGGTGCGTCCGGGGTGGCCGGTGCCTCCGGCGTACTGGCTGCCGAGTTCCTCGCGCCCGGAGTTCCCGTCGCTCTCGTCGTACCCGGCGTACCCGTCATGTCCGACGCGCTCGCGGCGCCTCGGGTACCCGGGGTGCTCGCGACGCTCGACATGAACCGTGCGGGCAGCCACCAGGCCGCCGCGCACAGACAGACGCCGAGCCAGCCGACGCTGAACAGCCAGCCGCCGAGCACGTCGGTGAACCAGTGCACGCCCAGATAGACCCGGGTGAGCCCGACCAGTACGCCCCAGCAGCCGACGGCGAGGCACAGCGGAGTCCTGCCGCGCGGCGCCCGCAGACAGATCGCGAGGATCACCAGCCCGGCGGTGAGGGCCGCCGTGGTGCTGTGGCCCGAGGGGTAGGACCAGCCCGAGGCGTGGGTCAGCCAGTCGGACCGCGGCGGGCGGGCCCGCGCGACCAGTTCCATGACGCCGTAGCGCGCGGCCTGCCCCGCGCCGAGGCAGGCCGCGCCGAGCAGCGCGGCCGCCAGCCGCTGTCGCGCGGTACGCCCCGTGAGCAGCGCGGCCGACAGGACCAGGGCGTACGGCACCACGCCGGTGCCGGTGGCGGTCAGCCCACGGGCCACGGCCACCGCCACGGCCGGACGGTGGCCGAGGGACCAGTGCAGCAGGCCGTCGTCGAGGAACTGCGGAGCGCCGTGGGCGCCGGCCACGATCAGGGTCAGCACCCCGAAGGCGGCCCAGGCGCCGAGACCGGTGCTGCCGGCCGGTTCGGTGATGCCCTTGCGGTTCATGACACCAGGAGCGGGCGCAGCCAGGTCGTCGACAGCCGCCCGGCGAGTCCTCTCGGCCATCGCCGCAGCACCGTCATCGACGCGAGCGCGACGAGTCCGCCGACCACGACCCCCGCGAGGACGTCATGCGGATAGTGCACCCCTATCCACACACGGGAGGCCCCCATGGCGACCGCCGCCACGGCGGCCACCGCGCCCAGCCGCCCGGAGACGAAGCAGAGCGCCACCGCCGCGGCGGCCGCTATCGCCGCGTGATTGCTCGGGAACGACCAGTCGCCCGGCGCCGGACACGCCTCAAGCGTGCTGACCCGCAGACTCTGGCACGGGCGGTTCTCCGCCACCAGTGATTTGAGGCCGGTGTCCACGGCGAAGGCCACCAGCACGCTCACCGGAACGACCAGCGCCGTCATGGCCGCCGTCGCTCCCTCACGGCGCGCGCGCCACCAGCCGACCGCCATCAGCACCGCGAAGACGGCCAGGCCGTAGGCCGACCACGCCGTCACCGCGCCGTTGAACCAGCCGGGCGCGTGGTGCGCCCAGCCCACCACGTCCTTGTACGCCGCGCCGTCCACCGCCGAACCCGTGAGTGCCAGGATCATCGGGCCTCCTTCGCCGCCTTGCGCGAGCGCAGCACCTCGGCGACAAGAGGGATCAGGGACACGACCACGATCACCGCGATCACCGGCAGCAGGTACTTGTCGATGTTCGGGACGGTGGAGCCCAGCGCATACCCGGCGAGCGTCAGTCCGACGCTCCACACCAGGCCGCCGATCACCTGCCACACCGTGAACGTCCGGGCGGGCACGCCGAGTGCCCCGGCCATCGGATTGAGCACCGTACGCACCACGGGCACGAACCGGGCGAGGACGATCGCCTTCGCGTGGCCGTAGCGGTCGAGCAGTTCCTCGGCGCGCTGCGCGCCTTCCTGCAACCGCGCCGAGCGGCTGCGCGCGAGCAGGGGGCGGCCCGCCTTGCGGCCCAGCAGATAGCCGCACTGCGAGCCGGTCAGCGCCCCCACCGCGGCGGCGACGAGCAGCGGCCCCAAGGACAGCCGCAGGCCCTGGTCGGCCGTGCCGGTGCACAGCAGGCCCGCCGTGAACAGCAGCGAATCGCCCGGCAGGAAGAATCCGATCAGCAGCCCCGTCTCGGCGAAGAGGACCACACCGACGCCCAGCACGCCGAAGGCGGCCAGCAGCGAGTGGGCATCCAGCACGTTGACAGCGAGCTGCGACGACAGGTGTGGGGGAGGGATCAACGTCGCGCCCTTTCGGTGACTACATATCTGTAGACGGTCTACTGAACTGTAGACGATCGGCGCGCGTTCTGCGTTCCCGGCTTTTGCCGCTCCATTGCCGGTTCGTGACCTGATGACTACATCTGTGTAGTCATCATGGTCGACGAAGGTAAGGCATGCCTTCGCTAACTAGGGAAGGGGCCGCAGGGTATGTGGGACGACGCGTTTCCGAGTTTCCTGATCGGACTGAGGGAGGGGCTCGAAGCCGGACTCATCGTCTCCATTCTGGTCGCCACCCTGGTCCGGGCGGACGCCAGGTCGCGATTGCCGCAGGTGTGGACCGGCGTCCTCGCGGCCGTCGCGCTGGCGATGAGCTTCGGCGCCGTTCTCACGTTCACCGCCGCGTCCCTCTCCGCGACCGCCCAGGAGGCGTTCGGCGGCACCCTCAGCGTGATCGCCGTCGCGTTCGTCACCGCCATGGTGTTCTGGATGCGCCGCTCCGCCCGCAGCCTCTCGGGCGAGATCAAGGAGAAGGTCACCGGCGCGCTCGCCATGGGCGCGGGGATGCTCGTCGTCACCTCCTTCCTCGCGGTGGGCCGCGAGGGTCTGGAGACGGCCCTGTTCCTGTGGACCACCGCCCAGGCCGCCGGTGAGTCGGCGGGGCCGCTGACCGGTGCGGGTATCGGCCTGGTCCTCGCGGCGGGCCTGTGCTGGGGTCTGTACCGCCGGGTCCTGAAGATCAACCTGACGAAGTTCTTCACCGCGACCGGCGTCGTCCTCATCGTGATCGCGGCCGGTGTCCTCGGCTACGGCCTGCGCGACCTCCAGGAGGGCGGCGTCCTGCCCGGGAGCACGGCGTACGCCGTGGACCTCGGTGGCAGCGTCGACGCCGGCGCCTGGTACAGCACCCTGGTGCAGGGTGTGTTCAACCTGACGCCCACCATGACCTGGCTCCAGACGGCCGCCTACGTGGTCTATCTCGCCGTGGTGATGACCTTGTTCGTACGCGGGCTACGCGCCGGCGCGGCCAAGCCGGCCGCACCCAGGCGGACCGGACCCGAGCCGACCGCGTCCCAGCCGACCGCATCAACCGTCACGACCACATCGACCACATCGACGGCATCGACCGAGTCATCCGAGTCGTCTGCGACGCCCCGGTCGTCCCAGTCCTCCGAGCCGTCCGCGACCGGGCAGGCCGAGCCGCAGCCGGCCGCGTCCGACGCGGTCGGCGAGCCCGACCCCGTCGCCTCCGCGCGGTCCGACCCCGCCGAAGCCCCCGACCCTATCGACCCCGCGCAGCCCGAGCCCGCCGAGCCCGAGTCGCGGCCCGAGCGCGAGTCGGAGCCCGCGCGGCAGCCGGCCGCCGCCCGTCGCCGGCCGGCTTGGGTGATCCCGGTCGCCGTCGTCGCCGTACCCGCGGTTGTCGCGGGTCTGGCCGTCGCCCTGGGCCGTCCCAAGCCCGCCGGCGACCAGACCGTCGCCGTCTCCGAGACCGAGTGCGGCAAGGGCTTCGCCGCCCCGAAACCCGGCCGGCAGACCTTCCAGATGCACAACACCGGCAGCAAGACCTCCGAGGTGTACCTCATCGACCCGGCCTCCAACGCGGTCTACGGCGAGATTGAGGGCCTGGCCCCCGGCACCACCCGTGCTCTGGTCGCCACGGTCGCGGGCGGCACGTACGCCTGGCGCTGCGTCCCGAGCACGGGCCGGGCGGTCACCTCCGAACCGGTCAGCGTCAGCGGCGGCGGATCGGCCAAGCCGGTCGTACCGGTCTCGGAGAGCGACCTCGCCGGACCCCTGAAGGCATACCAGCAGTACGTCGACCAGGGCCTGGCCACGCTCGTCACGCAGACCGGCACGCTGAGCGCCGACATCGCGGGCGGCGATCTCGACCGGGCCCGTGCCGACTGGCTGACCGCCCACCTCACCTACTCTTCCCTCGGCGCCGCCTACGGCACCTTCGCCGACTACGCCCAGCGGATCGACGGCCGGGCCGACGGCCTGGCGGGCGGCGTGCAGGACCAGGACTTCACCGGCTTCCACCGGATCGAGTACGGACTGTGGCACGGGCAGTCCGCCGACCAGCTCGCAGCGCCCGCCCAGCAACTCGCCGACGCCGTAGTGGGCCTCCGTACGGCGTTCCCCACCCAGGACTTCGCCCCGGGCGACCTGCCGCTGCGCGCCCACGAGATCCTGGAGAACACCCTCCAGTTCGAGCTGACCGGCGACACCGACGAGGGCAGCGGCACCAACCTCGCCACCGCGGACGCGAATCTCGACGGCACCCGGGAACTGCTCACCCTGCTCCGGCCGTTGCTGACCAGCCGGTCACCGAAGCTGCTGCCCACGGTCGACGCGGACATCGCCCGCGTCCAGCAGCTCCTGGACGCGGCCCACCAGGACGCGCGGTGGACGCCCGTCGCGCAGCTCGACGCGACGGACCGGGCCCGCCTCAACGGCGCCACCGGCCAGCTCCTGGAGGATCTGGCGCCCATCCCGGACCTGCTGGAGATCCGGAAGGCCGCCTGATGAGCACCGAGCGCCCGCACGGGCAGCCACCCGACACGCGCACCTCGCACCGACCGGCCACGCCGCACCGCCCCGCGGCTTCGGACCGGACCGCCGCCCCGGACCGCTCCCCGGCCCCGGATCACACCACTCGCCCCGAAGGGAACACCCCCATGCCGTCCGCCGAAACGCCCGCCCCGCACAGCGGCTGCCCCGCCGGCCACGGCCGCCGCACCTTCGTGCGCACCGCCCTCGGCGCCGGGGCGGCGGGCGCGGCCCTGGCCGGCGGCGGCTTCGCGCTGAGCCAGAGCGGGGCCGGACAGGCACAGGCGGCGGACGGCGCCGCCGGCGACACCAAGGTGCCCTTCCACGGCGCCCACCAGGCGGGCATCGTCACCCCCGCGCCCGCCGCCGCGGCCTTCGTCTCCTTCGACGTGATCGCCGACGACCGCAACGGCCTCACCGATCTGCTGCGCACCCTCACCGAACGGGCCCGCTTCCTCACCGCCGGCGGCGCCCCCGACGACCTCGGCGTCGGCGCGCCGCCCTCGGACAACGGCATCCTGGGGCCAGAGGTCCCCGCCGACGCGCTGACCGTCACGGTGGGCGTGGGCTCCTCCCTCTTCGACGACCGCTACGGACTGGCGAAGGCCAGGCCGAGCCGGCTCACGCCGATGAAGACGTTCCCGAACGACCACCTGAACGCCGCCGAGTGCCACGGCGACCTGTCGCTGCAACTGTGCGCCGACCGCCAGGACACCGTGCTGCACGCGCTGCGCGACATCGCCCGGCACACCCGTGGAGCCATGCAGATCAAGTGGCGCGTCGACGGCTTCCAGAACGTGCCGCGCCCCACCGGCACCCAGCGCAACCTGCTCGGCTTCAAGGACGGCACGGCCAATCCGGACGTCACCTCGGCCCGCGAGACGGACCGCCTCATCTGGGTCGACGCCGGGCAGGGCGAGCCGGAGTGGGCGACCGGCGGCAGCTACCAGGTGGTCCGGATCATCCGGATGCTGGTGGAGTTCTGGGACCGGGTCTCGCTCACCGAGCAGGAGAAGATGATCGGCCGCCGCAAGGACACCGGTGCCCCGCTGGACGGCGCCAAGGAGACCGACGCACCGCAGTACGCCAAGGACCCGCACGGCACGGCGATCCCGCTCGACGCGCACATCCGGCTCGCCAACCCGCGCACCTCGGCCAGTGACGACACCCGCATCCTGCGCCGCGGCTACAACTACGACCGGGGCGTCGACGGCGTCGGCGACCTCGACATGGGCCTGGTCTTCTGCTGCTACCAGCAGGACGTCAGGCGGCAGTTCGAGGCCACCCAGACCAGGCTGATCGACGAACCCCTGGTCGACTACATCTCGCCGACCGGTGGCGGCTACTTCTTCGCGCTGCCGGGCGTCAGGGACTCCAGGGACTGGCTCGGCCGGGGGCTGCTGGCGGCCTGACTTTCCGGTTCCATGGTCAACGCCTGCCGCGGGCTTTACTGCACATCATTTGCAAGTACGTAAGGATGGTGAGTGGCTGTCGACGGCAGCCGTGCGCACACGACTGACCGGATGGAAGAAACCTCCCGATGACGGCCGCTCCCGGCACCACTCCGCCCGTCCCCGCCCGGTCCGGGGCGAAACCCTCGGTCCGGCAGCGCGTCCGTGGTTCCCTGACGCGGCAGGAGTGGGCCGGGGCCGGCGCGATGGCCGCCGCCGTCATCGGGCTGCACGTGGTCGGCTGGTTCACGCTGGTGGCGCTCGTCGCGCCCCACCACTACAGCCTCGGCACCAAGACCTTCGGGATCGGCATCGGCGTGACCGCGTACACGCTCGGCATGCGGCACGCCTTCGACGCCGACCACATCGCGGCCATCGACAACACCACCCGCAAGCTGATGGGCGAGGGCCGGCGGCCCCTGTCGGTCGGCTTCTGGTTCTCCCTCGGGCACTCCAGCATCGTCTTCGGGCTGGCCCTGCTGCTCTCCCTCGGCGTGAAGACGCTGGCCGGACCGGTCCGGGACGACGGCTCCCGGCTCCACGAGGTGACCGGACTGATCGGCACGACGGTCTCCGGCACGTTCCTGTACGTCATCGCCGCGATCAACCTGGTCGTGCTGGTCGGCATCGGGAAGGTGTTCCGCGGGATGCGCTCCGGCCGCTTCGACGAGGCCGCCCTGGAGGAGCAACTGGCCGCCCGCGGCTTCATGAACCGCTTCCTCGGCCGTGTCACCAGGTCGATCACCAAGCCCTGGCAGATGTACCCGCTGGGCCTGCTGTTCGGCCTCGGGTTCGACACGGCGACGGAGGTGGCGCTGCTGGTGCTCGCCGGATCCGGCGCCGCCTCGGGCCTGCCCTGGTACGCCATCCTCTGCCTGCCCGTGCTGTTCGCGGCGGGCATGTCGCTGTTCGACACGATCGACGGCTCGTTCATGAACTTCGCCTACGGATGGGCGTTCTCCCAACCGGTCCGCAAGGTCTACTACAACCTCACGGTCACCGGTCTGTCCGTCGCCGTCGCCCTGCTCATCGGCACGGCCGAACTCCTCGGCCTGCTCGCCGACCGGCTCCACCTGCACGGCCCCTTCTGGGACTGGATCGGCGGCCTCGACCTCAACACCCTCGGCATCGTCATCGCGGTCCTGTTCGTCGTCACCTGGGTGGTCGCCCTGCTGGTCTGGCGGCTCGGCCGCATCGAGGAGAAGTGGACGGCCCATCTCGGGCGGGGCGCTCCGCCCGAGGGGTCGTGACGCGCGGCCTTCGGGCCGCGGTCGCGGTGGCGGTATGTCAGGGCCGCGCTCCTTCCGGGGCGCGGACGGACCCGCACGCCCCTTACGGGGTGCGCCCGGTTCTGCCGGGACTCGGCCGCCGTCACCCCCGCAGGCCCAGTTCACGGCGCCACCGCAGCAACTGTTGCGCCGGGTCGCCCGTGTACGACCACGGGGTGCGGGTGGCGCGGCGGCCCAGCATGCGCAGGAGCGCGGAGGCGATGTCCGTGCTGCCCGCGTGGCACGCCGCATGGGCGAGGTGGTTCAGGTCGCGCAGCTCGGCGGGGACGACGCCGCCGTCGCCCCGGCCCACGACCCACCGCTGCCAGGTACGGCGCACATCGCCGACGGCGCCGTCGTGGTCCCAGTGCTGGCCCAGACCGACCGCGGACCGCCGGCCCTGCGTGCCGTCCTGGGCGTAACGGAACTCCTCGACCCGGGCGTACTGCACCAGCACCGGCAGCGCGCAGCCGGGCGGGGCGACTCCGGCCGCGTCCCGGGCGAAGTCGTACATGAGGCCGTGGGTGCCGTGCCAGCGCGCCGAGTAGTAGTGCAGCACCTGGAGGTGGCCCTCCACGCTGTACGGGTCGCGCCGGTGCAACTCGTCCCACCAGCGCGCCAGTTCCCGCCGCCGTACCCCGGTCGGATACAGCCGGGCCACCGAGATCAGCGAGACCCAGGGCGTCGGGTCGGCCGGCCACGCCTCGGTGGCCCGCAGGCAGGCCAGTACGGCCGCGTCGATCCGCTCCCGGTCGATCGGCACGCCCCGGCCCGCCGCGACGGCCAGGGTGAAGGCCCGGGCCGTCTCCGTCGCCGCCCGCAGCACCAGCGCGTCGGGGCTGTGCGGCTCGGCGGCCAGCCAGGACTCCACCGTCGTACTGCCCGCACATGACTGCGCCAGCAGCCGCATCCGGTGCCCCCGTGACGGCCAGTCGCCACCCGTGGCCCGCAGCAGGTCACGGAGCCCCTGCCAGCGGCCGATCACGATGTCCTGGCGGGCGGAGGTGAGGAGAGCGTCCCCGCAGTCGGGGTCGAATTCGGGTGTGAACCGGTCTCGCGCCATCGGGCTCGCCCCTCAGAAGTCGGTGGGGAGGCCCTCGTGGACGCGGGAGCGCGCGGCCGTGCGGTCGTCCATGACGTACTCCGCCTCGACCGTGCGCGTGGCGTCCAGTCTGGCCGGCCGGTAGTAGTCGCTGCCCTTGTGCCAGTACCAGAACATCGGCAGCAGCCCGACGGCGAGGCCGCCGATGCCGATGGTGACGGCCGCGCCGCTCAGCTCGTCCAGCGACTCGACGAAGATCCAGAACATGAACAGGGAGCCGAACAGGGGCCACAGCCCGCCCAGGACCAGATGGCGCACCGAGGTGAACAGGAGTTTGCGGTAGGCGACGACCGCGGCGAGTCCCGCGAGGCCGTAGTACACGGCGATCTGCAGACCGATCGCGGAGATCGCGTCGGAGAGGATCTCACCGACCGTGCCGAGGGCGTTGGCGGCGACGAGCATCGCGAGAGCCACCGCGCCCACGACGACGATCGCCACCCACGGGGTGTTCCAGGTGCGGTGCACCCGGCCCAGCACGGACGGCATGGTCCGGTCGCGGCCCATCGCGAACAGCGACCGGGTGACCTGGATGAGTGTCGTCTCCAGCGTGGCGATGGTGGACAGCATCACCGCGACGACCAGCAGCTTGCCGCCCCAGCCGGGCCGGATCTCCTCGCCGAGCACGGCCAGGACGTTCGCCCCGTTCCGGGCGATCTGCTGCGAGGAGAGGACGACGTTCGCGGCGATGGTGAACACCTCGAACAGCAGGAACACCACACCCAGACCGATCAGCCCCGCGAGTCCGGTCGTTCGCCGGCTGTTGCGGGTCTCCTCGCTCAGGTTGCTGGTGACGTCCCACCCCCAGTAGTAGAAGGCGGCGATCAGCGCGCCCGCCGCGAACCCGGACAACCCGTCGAACTGGCCGAAGCCCAGCCAGGACCAGTCGAACGGACGGGCGTTGCCGGTGTGGAAGACGGCCAGCGCGGCGAACACCGTCAGCAGGACGAGTTCCACGCCGGACATCAGCAACTGGGCCCGTACGGTGATCCGGGCGCCGCCCAGCACCACACCCAGCATGACCAGGAACCACCCGGCGCCGACCACCGTGGCCAGCGCGGTGTCGTCGGCGAGCCGTTCGTCGAACAGGGCGAGCGTCATCGCGCCCGCGGGCAGCGAACCGGCCACCATGAAGATGGTCGCCGAGACCACCAGCGCCCAGCCGCTGACGAAGCCCAGGGACGGGTGCAGCGTGCGCCCCACCCAGGAGTAGCTCGCGCCCGCGTTCACGTCGATCCGGCTCAGTTGGGCGAACGCCAGTGCGATGCCCAGCATCGGGATCGCGCAGTACAACAGCGCCGCCGGGCTCGCCAGGCCCACCGCGCCGACCAGCACGGCGGTGGTCGCGGCCAGCGAGTACGCCGGTGCGCTGCCGGCGACGGCCATGACCACGGTGTCGAACATACCGAGGGCGTTTGCCTGCAGCCCTCTGCCCCTGTTGTTGCTCATGGTTGCGCTGCTTTCCGGTTGTGCACGGCGCCCGGGCGGCCCGGCCCGAGGACGTACGGAGTGGGGGGGGTGGGGGACCCGCCCGTGACCCGGAGAGGGTTGGCCTCGGGGTCGGAGGCGGGCCGGAGGAGGAAAGAGGGGCGGTGGCCACCGATGAGCCCAGCGTCGGCACTCGGTTACACCGAGTGTGGGTGTGATGATAGCGGTGCCCTTCGCCCTTGCAAGATTGATCAGCGGGAAATCCCGTGTTTCCCCCGTCGGCCCAACTCCCACCAGGAAGAACGCCGTTGGCGGGCGTTCAGTCCGCCAGCCGGTCGATCTGCCGCAGCTTGTTGGTCGCGTCGAGAGCGGCGACCTTGTACGACTCGGCGAGCGTCGGGTAGTTGAAGACGGCGTCGACGAGATAGTCGACCGTCCCGCCGCAGCCCATCACGGACTGTCCGATGTGGATCAGTTCGGTGGCGCCCGTGCCGAAGCAGTGCACACCGAGCAGCGCGCGGTCCTCGGGGGAGACCAGCAGCTTCAGCATGCCGTGCGAGTCGCCGATGATCTGCCCCCGGGCCAGCTCCCGGTAGCGGGCCACGCCCACCTCGAACGGCACGCGCTCCTCGGTCAGTTGGTTCTCGTTGCGGCCTACGAAACTGATCTCCGGAATGGTGTAGATCCCGATCGGCTGCAGGTTGTGCATGCGCCCCACGGGCTCTGAGCAGGCGTGGTGGGCCGCCGTCCGGCCCTGTTCCATCGAGGTCGCGGCCAGCGCGGGGAAGCCGATGACGTCACCGACCGCGTAGATGTGCTCCACCGCGGTGCGGTAGTGCTCGTCCACCGCTATCCGGCCGCGCCGGTCGGCGCTCAGGCCCGCCTTGTCCAGGTCGAGCCCGTCGGTGAGGCCCTGCCGGCCCGCGGAGTACATCACCGTGTCGGCGGGGATCTTCTTGCCGCTCTCCAGGACGGTCAGCGTGCCACGGGGATGGCGTTCGACGGCGGCGACGGTCTCCCCGAACCGGAAGGTGACGGCCAGGTCCCGCAGGTGGTACTTGAGTGACTCGACGACCTCGACATCGCACATGTCGAGCATTCCCGGCCGCCGTTCGACGACCGTCACCTTGCTGCCCAGCGCCGCGAACATGCTGGCGTACTCCATGCCGATGACGCCGGCGCCGACGATCACCATGGACCGCGGGACCCGTTCCAGCGACAGCACGTTGTCCGAGTCCATGATCGTGCGCCCGTCGAACTCGACGCTGTCCGGCCGCGCCGGGCGGGTGCCGGTGGCGATCACGATGTGCTCGGCGCTCAACAGCCGCTCGTGGCCGGCCGCTTCACGCAGCGACACGGTGTGCGGGTCGACGAACCGGCCGGTTCCGGCGAACAGGGAGACGTGGTTGCGGGACAGCTGGCTGCGGATGACGTCGACCTCCCGGCCGACCACGTGCCGGGTGCGCGCGGTCAGGTCCGCGACCGTGATGTCCTCCTTCAGCCGGTAGCTCTGTCCGTACAGGTCCCGCTGGGTGAGGCCGGTCAGGTACAGCACCGCCTCGCGCAACGTCTTGGAGGGGATGGTGCCGGTGTGGATGGAGACCCCGCCGACCATGTCGGGGCGGTCTACGACGGCGACCCGGCGGCCGAGCTTGGCCGCGGCGATGGCGGCCTTCTGACCGCCGGGTCCGGATCCGATGACGAGCATGTCGAAGTCGAAGTCGGGCACCCACCGGAGTCTGGCAGCCCCGGAGCACCCTCCGGAAGGGCGCACCCGAAACGATCACCGTCCGCGGCGCGGCACGGTGGTGCGGCGGGCGGTCCGCCCGGCCCGGGTCGCCGGCGCCGCACCCGGGCACGGCCCCCCGGCCCGGCGCTCAGGGCAGCAGCTTCTCCACGGCGGCCCGGCCCTCCGAGTCCAGCTTCCGGCGCGCCCATTCGAGATTGGCCGGGGTGATGTCCCTGCCCGCCGCGAGGACCAGGTCCTCCGGGCCGACACCGGCGCTGGGGGCCGAGTGCAGCAGGGCGTCCGGGGTGCAGTGATCGTCGGGCGACCAGGATGTCTCGGGTTCTGACGTCGACATGGTGGCTCCTCCTGGGGTCCGTGTGCCCGCATCGGCACCCGTGCCGCGAGAGCGGCACACTCTCACGATTCACCGCCGGGGCGCCGAGTGCATCCGGAAGGGGGCTGGCGCCGGGCCCCCGGCCCGCGGCCGTGCCGGACCGGAACCTTCGCTCCTAAGCTGGTAGCAGCCCGCACGCCCGTCCCCGGGAGGCTGCCGTTATGTCCGAGATGCCATACCACCGGGACCTGCCCGGCGACTCCCGGTATCTGCCGATCGCCGAGCACGGACTGATCGGCGACCTGCAGACCGTGGCCCTGGTGGGCACGAACGGCACGATCGACTGGTACTGCTGCCCCTCCTTCGACGCACCCAGCGTCTTCGCGGCGATCCTGGACGCCGAGCGCGGCGGGGCCTTCGAGCTGGCCGCCGCCGTACCGGCCCGGACCAAGCAGTTCTACTTCCCGGACACCAACGTGCTGATCACCCGCTTCTTCACCGAGGACGGGGTGGGGGAGGTCCAGGACTTCATGCCGGTCACCGGGGATCCCACCGCCACCGCCGAGTGCGACCGGCACCGTCTGATCCGGCGCGTCCTGTGCGTCCGCGGAACGATTCCGTTCCGGGTCCGGGTGGCCCCGCGCTTCGACTACGGCGCGGCCCCGCACACCCTGCGCGTACAGGGCGACACGGCCCTGTTCGCCTCTGCCGATCTCTCCCTGAGCCTCACCTCCACCGTGACGCTGGAGAGCGACGGCGTGGACGTCCGCGCCGACTTCAAGCTCGTCGAGGGCGAGGCCGCGGTGTTCGCCCTCGACCGGGTCGGCGACGAAGTGCTGCCGCGCGGCTGCGCCCGCGCCGAGGCCGAGCAGGAGTTCGCCGCCACGGTCGCGTACTGGCGCCACTGGCTGCACCAGTCCCAGTACCGCGGGCGGTGGCGGGAGCAGGTGCACCGCTCGGCGCTCACCCTCAAGCTGCTCACCTATGCGCCGACCGGCGCCATCGTCGCGGCCCCGACCACCAGCCTGCCCGAGCAGATCGGCGGCGAGCGCAACTGGGACTACCGCTACGTCTGGGTCCGCGACGCCGCCTTCTGCGTGTACGCGCTGCTGCGGCTGGGCTTCGCCGGCGAGGCCGAGGCGTTCATGCGGTTCCTGACCACGCACATCAGCGTCGGCGACGGCGGTGGTTCCGGCCCGCTGCAGATCATGTACGGCATCGACGGCCGCACCGATCTGCCCGAACGCGAGCTGCCCCACCTGGAGGGACACCTCGGCTCCGCTCCGGTCCGGGTCGGCAACGCCGCCGCCGACCAGCTCCAGCTCGACATCTACGGCGCCCTGATCGACTCGGTCTACCTCTACGACAAGTGGGCCCAGCCCATCTCCAGTGCCCAGTGGGACGACGTGTGCCATCTGGTGGACTGGGTCTGCGACAACTGGGACCAGCCGGACGAGGGGGTGTGGGAGACCCGCGGCGGCCGCAAGAACTTCCTGTACTCGCGGCTGATGTGCTGGGTCGCCATCGAGCGCGCCATCCGGCTCGCCAACCGGCGCGGGCTCCCCGCCAACCTGCCCCAGTGGCGGCAGAGCCGCGACACGATCTACCGGCGGATCATGGACCACGGCTGGTCGTCGGCGCGCGGCGCCTTCGTCCAGTACGAGGACGGCGACGTCCTCGACGCCTCCCTGCTGATGATGCCGCTGGCCAAGTTCATCGCGCCCACCGACCCGAAGTGGCTGTCCACCCTGGACGCCCTGGGCGAGGACCTGGTCTCCGACTCCCTGGTCTACCGCTACGACCCGCAGGCCAGCCCGGACGGGCTGCGCGGCGACGAGGGCACGTTCTCGATCTGCTCCTTCTGGTACGTCGAGGCGCTGGTGCGCGCCGGACGGCTGGAGGAGGCCCGGCTGGCCTTCGAGAAGATGCTGACCTACGCGAACCACCTGGGCCTGTACGCGGAGGAAATCGGCCGCACCGGCGAGCAGCAGGGCAACTTCCCGCAGGCGTTCACCCACTTCTCGCTGATCAGCGCCGCCTTCAACCTGGACCGCGCCCTCGGCTGACCGGCCCGCCGCACCGGCCGCCACCCGGCCCGGGTGCCGCCTCGTGCCGGGTCGGTTCGCCGGCGGTCCAGCGGAGGCGTCCCTTGTCGGACCCGGTCCCGACGGGGATTCACAGCGGGGCCGACAGCGGCTGCTCCGCCCAGATGACCTTCCCGGAGGGGGTGTACCGGGTGCCCCAGCGGACGGCGAGCTGGGCGACGAGGAACAGGCCGCGGCCGCCCTCGTCCGTGCTCGCGGCGTACCTGAGGTGCGGCGAGGTCGTGCTGCCGTCGGTGACCTCGCAGATCAGGCTGCTGTCGCGGAGCAGCCGCACGCCGACCGGGGCACGGCCGTAGCGGATCGCGTTGGTCACCAGCTCGCTCAGGATCAGCTCCGTGGTGAACGTCAGCTCCTCCAGCCCCCACTGCGCCAACTGCCTGATCACCGCGGCGCGTACGTCCGAGACGGCCGCCGGGTCGGTCGGCACCCGCCAGTCGGCGACCCGGTCCGGGCCGAGCGCGCGGGTGCGCGCCACGATCAGGGCGACGTCGTCGTTGGGCCGGGCCGGCAGCCGGTCGAGGACGGCCCGGCAGGTCTCCTCGGGCGAGTCGCCTGCCTCCTCCAGAGCGGTCCGCAGCAGGTCGAGGCCGATGTCGATGTCCCGGTCCCGGTCCTCGACCAGCCCGTCGGTGTACAGCACGAGACGGCTGCCCTCCGGCAGCTCCAGATCGGCCGTCTCGAACGGCAGACCGCCGAGGCCAAGCGGCGGTCCGGCCGGGACGTCCGGGAACTCGACGGTGCCGTCCGGCCGGATCAGGGCGGCCGGCGGATGGCCCGCCCGGGCCAGGGAACAGCGGCGGGAGACCGGATCGTAGATCGCGTACAGACAGGTCGCGCCGGTGACCACCGTGCCGCGGTCGGCCGGTGTCTCGTCCTGGTCGATACGGCCCACCAACTCGTCCAGCAGACCGAGGAGTTCGTCCGGTGGCAGGTCCAGGGCGGCGAAGTTGTGCACCGCCGTGCGCAGCCGGCCCATCGTGGCCGCGGCGTGCAGCCCGTGCCCGACCACGTCCCCGACCACCAGCGCGACCCGGGCACCGGACAGCGGCAGGACGTCGAACCAGTCGCCGCCCACCCCGGACTGGGCCGGCAGATAGCGGTAGGCGACCTCCAGCGCGCCCTGCTCGGGCAGCGTGCGCGGCAGCAGGCTGCGCTGGAGCGTGACCGCCATGCTGTGCTCGCGGGTGTAGCGGCGGGCGTTGTCGATGGACACCGCGGCGCGCGCGACCAGCTCCTCGGCGAGGGCCAGGTCCTCCTGGTCGAACGGATCGGGCCTGCGCGAACGCCAGAAGTTGGCCAGGCCCAGGACCAGGCTGCCCGCCCGCAGCGGCACCGTGACCAGCGAGTGGATGCCGTACTCCAACACCTGGGCGGCCCGCTTGACGTCCTGCGTGTGCCAGCCGATCGCCTCGCCGAGCAGCGGCTCGACCACGGACTGGCCGGTGGCGAGGCTACGGCCCTGGGGCGAGGACGGTACGAAGCGGATGCGCTCGCCCACCGGGTAGAGCGGAGCGTCGCGCCGGACGCCGTTGCCGGCCACCCGGCACAGCGCGAGAGCGGGCTGCGGCTCCTCACCGCTGAGGACGGACTCGTACAGGTCCACGGTGACGAAGTCGGCGAACCGGGGAACGGCCAGCTCCGCCAGCTCCTCGGCCGTGCGGGTCACGTCCAGGCTGGTGCCGATGCCGACCCCGGCGTCGTACAGCATGTCGAGGCGTTCGCGGGCCGTCTCCGCCCGGCCGGACAGGGCGCGCAGTTCCGTGGAGTCGCGCAGTGTGGTGACGCTGCCCATCGGACCGCCGTGCAGGTTCGTGGGCCGCTGGTTGATCGCCAGCAGCCGGTCCTTGACGAGGTGCACCTCGTCGGTGGCGGCCCGCCCAGAGGCGATCAGGGCGGCGGTGTCCGCGTCCAGTCCGAGCTCCAGCACATACCGGCACTCGGCGTCCGCGGGCAGGTCCAGGAGGCGTTTCGCCTCGTCGTTGGCGAGCAGCAGCCGGCCGTCGCTGCCCACGATGAGCACGCCTTCGCGGACCGCGTGCAGCACCGCGTCGTGGTGCTCGTACATCCGGGTCATCTCGTTCGGGCCGAGGCCCCGGGTCTGCCGCCGCAGTCGCCGGCTCACCAGCGCCGTGCCCGCCGTGCACACGGCGAGCGCGGCGGCGGCGGACGACAGCAGGAGCGGCATCTGCTGGTCGGCCAGCCCGCCGACGTGGGCGGTCGTGATGCCGGACGACACCGCGCCCACCACCGACCCGTCGGGCGCCCGCACGGGCACCACGGCCTGCACCACCGGGCCGGTGGTCCCGTTGATCTGCTCGGTGACGATGTGCCCGGACAGCGCGGGGCCGAAGTTCCCGATGAACTTCTTGCCGATGCGGTCCGACTGGGGATGCGTGTAGCGGGTCCCGTCCCGGTTCATCACGACGATGAAGTCGACACCGGCCGCCGTGCGGGCGGCGTCCGTCCTCGGCTGTAGGACGGCGGTCGGATCCGGGCTGCGCAGTCCTTCCACGGTGCCCGGCGCGTTGGCGAACGTCTCGGCGACGGCCAGGGAGCGGTTGCGGGCCTCCATGCTGCTGTCGTGCCGCACCTGGAGCAGCTGTGCCACCACCGCCGACACGACCAGCAGCAGCACGATCACCACCTGGAAGACGAACACCTGCGCGGCGAAGCTGCTCCCGCCCAGCGCCGACCGCAGCCGTCCGCCGACGCGGCGCCGCCCGTTCGCGCCCTGCTCCCGCGGCACCGGTCGTGCGTGCGGGTCCCCGGGAGGATGGAGCGGCCGTGGATGGGGCCGGCCGTGCAGGCGGACCATGTGCCCATGTCTACACTGCCCGGCCGTAGGAGGCGAGAGGCGCCACCCGAGGTGACGACCGTTGATCCCCTCTCGGGCGCATGCCTGCGCCCCGCCGCCGACGCGCCGTCCCGTGGCAGCGGGCGCGCCACGGGCCGGGCGGGGGCCGGGCGGGGGCGCGCTGCCCGGGGCCGGGCGCGGGGGCCGGGCAGGCGGCTACGCCGTCGGGGGAACAGGCGTTCCGGCATGTGCCCGGCGGCGCGGTGCGGGATCCGGCTCCCGGCGGTCATCCCCGGTCGGCCCCGCCCCGACGGCCGTGCCGCGCCCGAGGGCCGTGCCGCGCCCTAGGGCCGTCCGTTCCGTTCCCGGTCGTCGTCGGCTCTGCCCAGTGTCTGTCCGCTCCCTGTTTCGGTCGTTGTCGGCTCCGCCGGGTTGCCTGTCTGTCCCTTGCTTTCGGGCGTCGTCGGCTCCGCCCAGTGTCTGTCCGCTCTCCGTTCCCACGCGTCGTCGGCTCCGCCCGGGCCGCGTCCGCCACCCGGGTGACCCGCGGACCACGGTGCGGTCAACGCGCCGTGGAGCCCTGGTCAGGCGGCGTGCGGCGGCCGGTGTCGGTCGTGGGTCCCCCGGCGGGCGGCCCGGGGACGCCTACCCTTGACAGCTCGACAGGTCCAGACCAAACAGAGCAGGGGCGTCCCGTGGCGGAGATCGCTGAGTTCCCGGAACCCGCGGACCCGGCAGGTGCGCACCTCGCCGTGCGGACGGCGGACCTCGACGAGGCGCGCACCGCGATCGGGGCCATGTTCTACTCGACCTTCATCGACCTGCTCGACCCGGAGCAGTCCCTGGACGCGGACTTCGACATGGCCCGGCTCGGCCCGCTCACCGTGGGCGAACTGCGCTGCGGCGCCGATGTGCGCATGCGCTTCGAGGAACTGGGCGCCTACCACGTGGATCTGCCCCTCGCCGGTCACCTGCTGTGGCGGCAGGGCGCCCACGACCCGTCGCTGGCCACCCCCGAGCGGGCCGAGGTGTTCCAGCCGGACGGCAGGACCACCCTGGAACGCTGGAGCCGCGAGTGCCGGCTGCACGCGGTGAAGGTCGAGCCCGCCGTCCTCGTCCACCATCTTGAGGCCCTCACCGGCGACACCGTCCGTCCCGCGCTGCGGCTCGCGCCCACCATGGACCTGACCTC
The DNA here is from genome assembly GCF_042896695.1 of Streptomyces sp. NPDC001270. Lineage (NCBI taxonomy): Bacteria > Bacillati > Actinomycetota > Actinomycetes > Kitasatosporales > Streptomycetaceae > Streptomyces > Streptomyces sp. NPDC001270. The sequence goes on from NZ_JBIAXM010000051.1 coordinate 36,613, forward strand.
CGGGCCCGGCCGCACCTGGAGCCGGCTCGTCGCGCTGGTCGTCCAGGAGATGGGCGACGAGCACGGGATGCTGCGTCGCCCCCTGCTGGCGGCCCCGATGCGGGACGCCCTGCTGACGGGCCTCCTGCTGGCCGCCGACCACCCTTACCGGGCCGCCCTCGACCGGCCCGCCCCGCAGGGCTACGCCCGCCCGGTCAAACGTGTCGTGGACGCCGTCCAGGCCCGCCCGGAACACCCGTACACGACCACGGAACTCGCCGACCTGGCCGGTGTGAGCGTGCGCTGGCTCCAGGAGGTGTTCCGACGGCAGATCGGCAGCTCGCCCATGGCCTATCTGCGGGGCGTCCGCATGGAGAAGGTCCGCGCCGAACTGAGCGCCGCCGACCCGGACGCGACGACCGTGAGCGAGGTGGCCTACCGGTGGGGCTTCGGGCATCTGGGGCGGTTCGCCGAGAAGTACCGGGCCCGCTTCGGTGAGCTGCCCTCGCAGACGTTGCGGTCCGGCTGACCGGCTGACCGGCTGACCGGCGGTCAGCGGGGGAGCGGGTTCCGGGTCGGCCGCAGTACCAGGTGACCGTCCTCACGGGCGGCGGCCATGGCGAAGGGGAAGGCGTCTGCCACCAGGCACAGCTCCGCGTCGTCGGCGTGTACGCCGCGCAGGCCGCGCCGTACCGCGTCGGCGAGCCGCTCGGCACCGGCGGAGCGCCGGGCCCGGTCGAGGTACGGCCCGGGAGGCGTGGCACTGCAGGCGGCCCGCGCCGCGATGTACTGCGCGCACGCCAGGTCCTCCGCGGCCCGGCCGTCGTCCCCGGTGACCACGAACGTGACCTCCGCCGGCCGCGCCCGGCGCAGCACGGCCGCGGTCGCCTCCGCCACCACGAAACTCGCGCACAACAGGAGCCGGGCGTCGGCCATCGCGAGTGCCCCGGCCGTTCCGGAGGTGGTCCGCTGCACGAGGGTGCGGCCCCCGAGGTCGAGGTCCCGGAGCTGCGCGGGTGAGTTGACGAGGTCGAACCCCGGCATCGGCGGACCGTCCTGGACGGTGAGCCAGTCCGGGCGGCGGTGTTTCAGCGCCAGAGCCTCGGCCCGGGTCGCCGCGAAGACGATCTTCTCGGCGCCCCGCCGGAAGGCCCAGGCGGCGACGGTGAAGGCGCGCATCACGTCGACGACCACGGCGACCTCGGGTGGTGCGCAGAGCCGTGGGGCGTCCGTGCGCGAGGGCCGGGGGATGCCGGTGCAGTGGGGACGCATCAGCCCATGGTGCGGCACGCACCCGCGGGCGCGTGCAGGATTCAGGACCGTGTGCCGCCGGTCCCCGGCGTCGCTCCGGTGCGCAGACTGCGCAGGGCGAGCAGCAGCACGCCGATGTCGTCCAGGTACACCGGGTCGGGCAGCAGGTCGGCCGGCAGGACCAGGTAGAGGACGGCACCCCAGAAGATCCACCGTGGTCCCGTGGGCAGCCCGGCCCGCCGGAGCGCCCGCCGGGCGCGGACCAGCCGGACCAGCAGCACCACGGCCAGGACGAGCACGGCGGCCGCGAGCACGGCGGCGACCAGGATCACTGTCGTGGTCGTGTCCATCGGAACTCCCGTCGGTCTGCCGTCCCTGTCGCGTCCCCGCCGCGGCCTTCTCCGGCCCTCCTCGTGCCTTACCCGGCCTTCCGTACTTCGTTCTCTTCCCGGTCAGGCGGCGGACATGGCACCCGGACGGCCGGTCAGGACGGCGGGTCCCCCTCTCCGGGCTCGTCCCCGTCCCGTCCGGTGTCCGTCCCACCGGGGGCGCGCAGTCCCTTGGTGCCGACCTTCAGCCGCGCGAACGTCCGCGTGAACTGATGCAGCGGGGACGCCGCCGCGGGCTCGGGCGGCTCGGGCCGCTCCGCCGGCGGTGCGGGCGCGTCGCGGTAGGCGGCCAGTGCCTCGTGGGCCTTCTCGGCGGCCTCCCGGTACAGGTCGCGGGACCTGGTCATCGCCTCCAGCGCCTCGGCGTACATCGCCACCAGCCCGCGTGCACGGGCCAGTTCCTCCGCCAGGGTGATCAGGGTCCAGTTCTCACGCAGGTCGGCCAGCGCCTCCGCGGCGCCCTCCGGCGGCGGTTTCGGCAGGGCGGTGAAGCGCCGCAGCACGTCGACGAGGTCGGCGGGTTCCGTGCCGTCGAGGAAGACGCTGCGCGCCGCGTACTCGCCGCCGTCGTAGCCGTCCGGGGCGGGCTGCGGGGGCAGGATCACCGCCCCACCGCGCGGCAGTTCCACACCGAGGTCGCGCAACGCCCAGTTGACGGCGCGCAGTTGGTGGGGAGCGGCCCGGTGCTCCAGCACCCGGTGGCGCAGCCCCGGGGGCAGCAGCCGGGCCAGCGGTCCTCTGCCCTGCTCGTCCGGTGTCATGGCCTCGTGCACGACCAACTGGACGGACCAGGACCCGCGTACGGCGTCCCGCAGGACGCGGCGCATGGCCTTGTCGTCCGTGGGGACGGGGTTGACGGCACGCAGCCGCAGTCCGGCGACGGCGTGGTGGTGGTCCCAGGCGACGTCGTCCGCGTCGGGCCAGAACATCGTGGCGGGGGAGGGCCAGTGGTCCTCCCACGGCCGTTCCGCCTCCGCCACCAGCCGCCACTCCCGCCCGTCCGTCCGGCCGCCCTGGGGGACGAACGTCAGGCGGGCCCGCACCGGGACGTCGCCGTCGACCCGCCAACGTGCCTCGAAGACCCGCCCGGTCGCGCCCTCGGGCACGGGGGGTTCGGCGAAGTCGTCGAGGACTTCGCCGTCCCGGTGCCGGCGCAGCGTGCGCCGGACGACGTCCTGCGGGGAGGCTCCGACGTGGCGGCCGCGGGCCTGCCACACCGTGCCGGGGATCGTGGAGCGGTCGCTGGCGGAGTTCGACATGGGCCCATCTATGGTGGAGTCGGCGTGCGCCACCCAGTATCACCGTTTCGGATCGCGGCCCGTCCGCCGGGTCCGCACAGCCGGACGGCGAGTGACGGCCCTTCGCGGCGGCTCGGACACGGGTGGGCGACGGCCCTCCCGAGCACCGCGGGTCCGCGGCGCCGTGACTCGGCCGAAGCGCCCTGGGCAGGAAGAACAGGGGGCTTCCGCGAGCCGCTGCGCGGGCAGGGCGTCCCGTCGTCCCGCCCGCCGGTGGTGCCCGTCGCACCCGGGGTGTGCGCGGTGCGCCGTACCCGGCCCCGGTTCACCCGTGCCGGTGAACCGTCCGGCGCACGAGAACGGACCGTCGAACGGGGCCCGCCCGCCATCCGCTTCGGGGCGCGCTCCGTTCACGCCGTCACCTTGGCGATGAAGGCGTCCAGGTTCGTCACCGTCCGCCGGATCTTCTCCTCCAGGGTGAGCGATTCCTGGAGCCGCCCGCCGGTGCCCGCGTCCTTCTTGCCGCGTACGTACAGCGAGCAGGCGAGATCGCTGCAGATGTAGGCGCCCACCGAGTCGCCCTGCTGCCCGCGCCGCCCCGCCCGTGCCGCCACCATCAGGGACACGCCGCCGGTGTGGGTCGTCAGGCACATCGAGCACATGCTCCGCCGCAGCTGCCAGGACGTGGCGTTCGAGGTGCGCAGCGCGAGGGCCCTGGGCCCGCCGTCCGACAGCGTGACGAGGTAGGCGCGGTCGGGTGCCTGCGGGTCGCGCCAGCCGAGGAAGTCCAGGTCGTCCCAGGGCCGGTCGGCCAGATCACGGGGGACGGACAGGCGCTTCGCCTCGCCTTTGGTGCAGTTCACGAACGCGGAACGGATCTCTTGCTCGGTCAGCGGCTTCATGAAGGCCACGCTAATTTGCCTAAATGATTTAGGCAAATGCATAATCTTTCTCGGAGAATGGGAGGATGGTTATGGCACGTGCGGGACCGACCCCGGAGCGACTGACCCGGGCGGGTGCGGAACTGGCCGACGAGGTCGGCTTCGAGCAGGTGACCGTCTCGGCGCTCGCCCGGCACTTCGACGTCAAGGTCGCGAGCCTGTACTCGCATGTGAAGAGTTCCCAGGACCTCAGGACCCGCATCGCCCTGCTCGCCCTGGAGGAACTCGCCGACCGGGCCGCCGACGCGCTGGCCGGCCGGGCGGGCAAGGACGCCCTGACCGCCCTCGCCGACGTCTACCGCGACTACGCCCGGGCGCACCCCGGCCGCTACGCCGCGGCCCAGCCCGGCTCGACCCGGAGACGGCCGCCGCCAGCGCGGGCGTCCGGCACGCCCAGATGACCCGCGCCCTGCTGCGCGGCTACGACCTGACCGAACCGGACCAGACCCACGCCGTCCGGCTGCTGGGCAGCGTCCTCCACGGCTACGTGAGCCTGGAAATCGGCGGCGGATTCAGCCACAGCGCCCCCGACACCGAGGTGACCTGGAGGCGCGTCCTGGACGCCCTGGACGCGCTGCTGCGGAGCTGGCCCGCACCTTGACCCGCCCGTGCGGACCCGGCAGTGACGCCGGCTCCGCACGGGCCGCACGCACCCGACGACGACCTCGATCAACAGGCTGGAACATGAGCACCACCGACAACGACTGGATCACCACCCCCCTGACCGCTCAGCTGCTGCGCGGCGTCCTCGACCTGGAGCGCACCGAACGCGGGCTGCTGCCCCACCGGCTGCCCGCCCGGGCCCGCGCCCAGTGCGCCGACCCCCAGCTCGCCATGGTGGAGGCCCAACCCTCCGGCGTACGGGTGGTGTTCCGCACCCGGGCCACCGCGATCGCCCTGGACACGGTGCCCACCAAGCGCGTCTACACCGGTGCCCCGCCCCGGCCCGACGGGGTCTACGACCTGCTCGTCGACGGCAGTCCGGCAGGGCAGGCCACCGTGTCCGGCGGCGACACACTCACCATCGACCTGGTCACCGGCGCCACGGAATTCCAGGCCGGCCCGGTTGGCACCGCCGTGTTCACCGGGCTGCCCGAGGGCGCCAAGGACATAGAGATCTGGCTGCCGCACAACGAGACCACCGAACTCGTGGCCCTGCGCACCGACGCCCCCGTCGAGCCCGCGGCGGACCACGGCCGCCGGACCTGGCTGCACCACGGCAGTTCGATCAGCCACGGTTCCGACGCCGCGAGCCCCACCACCACCTGGCCCGCGCTGGCCGCCGCGCACGGCGGCGTGGAGCTGATCAACCTGGGCCTGGGCGGCAGTGCGCTGCTCGACCCCTTCACCGCCCGTGCCCTGCGGGACACCCCGGCCGACCTGATCAGCCTCAAACTGGGCATCAACCTCGTCAACACCGACCTGATGCGGCTGCGGGCCTTCGGTCCCGCTGTGCACGGCTTCCTCGACACCGTCCGGGAGGGCCACCCCACCACGCCGCTGCTGGTCGTCTCGCCCATCCTCTGCCCCCTGCACGAGGACACGCCCGGCCCCAGCCTCCCGGACTACGGCGCCCTCAGCGAGGGCCGGCTGAGCTTCCGGGCCGCGGGCGATCCGGCGGAGCGCGCCGCGGGCAAGCTGACCCTGACCGTCATCCGTGACGAGCTGGCCCGGATCGTGGCCCAGCGGGCGGCCGACGACCCGAACCTCTACCACCTCGACGGCCTTGACCTGTACGGCGCGTCCGACAGCGCCGAACTGCCGCTGCCCGACGGACTGCACCCGGACGCCGCCACCCACCGCCGGATGGCCGAACGCTTCGCGGCACACGCCTTCGCCGCCGACGGGCCCTTCGCGGTCCGGGCCGGCCAGGGCGGCTGACGGCTGACGCACGAAAGGGGCCGACGGCGCATGCCGTCGGCCCCTTTCATCCGGAGCCGGGTGCTACGCCCCGCTCTCCCGGAGCATGTCCTCGCGCTCGACGATCTTCACGCGTTCCCGGCCCTGGGGCTCGCCCAGGGCCTTCTCCGCGGCGTCGAGCCGGTACCAGCCGTCCCAGGTGGTGAAACGGACGTTCCGCTCGGTGAGGAAGGCGTCGACGGCCTCCGGCGCGGGTGAGTCCGGTGTGTGCAGGCGACCGTTCGCATGGTCGTCCAGGAGGTTGGACACCGTCTCGTTCGCGTCGCCCTTGGTGTGGCCGATCAGACCGACCGGGCCGCGCCGGATCCAGCCGGTGACGTACGTCGACTGCAGGTGCGCGCCGCTCTCCTCGATGACCCGGCCGCCCTCGTCCGGGACCGTGCCGGACTCGATGTCCCACGGCAGCTTGGGCAGCTTCTCGGACAGGTAGCCGACGGCCCGGTAGACCGCGGTGACGTCCCAGTCCTTGAAGGTCCCGGTGCCCTTGACGTTGCCGGTGCCGTCCAGGGCCGTGCGCTCGGTGCGCAGCCCGGTGACCTTGCCGTCCGCGCCGAGGATCTCGGCCGGTGACTCGAAGAGGTGCAGGAACAGCTTGTGCGGCCGGTCACCGGCATCGCGGATGGCCCAGTTCTCCAGCGTCTTGGCGACCATGTCGGCCTGCTTGTTGCCGCGCCGGGTCGCGATCGACCCCTCGTCGTAGTCGATGTCCTCGGGGTCGACGACGACCTCGACGTTGGGGGAGTGGTCCAGCTCACGCAGCTCCATCGGGCTGAACTTGGCCTGGGCCGGTCCGCGTCGGCCGAAGACGTGGATCTCCAGGGCCTTGTTGGCCTTCAGACCGGCGTACACGTTCGGCGGGATCTCGGTCGGCAGCAGCTCGTCCGCCGTCTTCGCCAGGATGCGGGCCACGTCGAGCGCGACGTTGCCGACGCCGAGCACGGCCACCTTCTCGGCCTCCAGCGGCCAGGTGCGCGGCACGTCCGGATGGCCGTCGTACCAGGAGACGAAGTCGGCGGCACCGTAGGAGCCGTCCAGGTCGATGCCCGGGACGCGCAGCTCTCGGTCGGCCATCGCGCCGGTGGAGAAGATCACGGCGTCGTAGAAGGCGCGCAGGTCGTCGAGGCTGATGTCGGTCGGGTAGTCGACGTTGCCGAACAGCCGGACCTGCGGCTTGTCGAGCACCTGGTGCAGGGCCGTGACGATGCCCTTGATGCGGGGGTGGTCGGGGGCGACGCCGTAGCGGATCAGACCGAAGGGCGCGGGCATCCGCTCGAAGAGGTCGACGGAGACGCCGGGTTCGGCCGCCGCCTCGGATTTGAGCAGGGCGTCGGCGGCGTAGATCCCGGCCGGGCCGGCTCCGACTATGGCTACCCGCAGGGGGCGCGGCATGATCAGGTTCCCTTCGAGCGATGACAGGCGACTCGAACGGGAAGCCTAAGCTAAGGCAGACCTAAGTTAGTACGCGGGTCCGATCTATGACGCCATAAGCCGATCTTATGCCTTGCCGGTGGGCCTGCCGTACCCCGTCCGACCGGCCCGACGGCGGCCGTCCGCGCTGCGGGCCGGGCGACGAGGGCGTCGCGCCGAGGGCCGCCGGGGCGCCGTTTGCGCGGGGCCGCGCCGCCACGGCAGGGTGCGGAGTGTGGCTACCTTGCTGATTGTGCATCACACCCCGTCGCCCAACTGCCAGGCGATGTTCGAGGCCGTCGTGGCCGGTGCCACGGCACCCGAGATCGAGGGGGTACGGGTGGTACGGCGGGCCGCGCTGTCCGCGACCGTGAGCGATGTGCTGGCCGCGGACGGCTACCTGCTCGGCACTCCGGCGAACCTCGGCTACCTGTCCGGCGCCCTCAAACACTTCTTCGACCAGATCTACTACCCCTGCCTGGACGAGACCCGCGGCCGGCCCTTCGGCTACTACGTGCACGGCGGGAACGACGTCACCGGTGCGGTGCGCGGGATGGAGTCGATCACCACCGGTCTCGGCTGGCGCAACGCGGCCGAGGCCGTGACCGTGACGGGTGAGCCGGCCAAGGCCGACATCGAGGCGTGCTGGGAGCTGGGCGCGACCGTCGCGGCGGGCCTGGCGGACTGAGCGGAACCCGCCGCCGACGCGGGATCCCGGCTGGGTGAGCAGGGAGCCCGGTCGGGTGAGCGGACGGGTCCCGGTCGGGTGAGCAGGCGGAGCCGATCGGGTCGGTCATGGGGGTCCGGGCGGGGTCAGTACCGCGGTTGGCCGATGCTCAGCATGTTCCCCTCGCTGTCGCGGAACCAGGCGCCGTGGTCGCCCCGGGCGCCGGTGCTGCGGAAGTGCCCCTCGACCTCGGCGATCCCGTCCTCGGTCCGGCCGCCTCCGTACACCGCGGCCGGCTCGAACTCCTCGAAGACCACACCGCGGTGCCGCAGTTCCGACACGGCCGTCTCGATGTCGTCGACCTGCCAGGACGTCTGGGTGAACGTTCCCGGTGCGGCCCCGGCGGACCGGAACAGCTGGAATTCCCCGGACGCGCACCGGTAGAGCAGGCCGCAGGGGCGTTCGTCGACGGGCTCCAGACCGAGCTTCTCGGAGCAGAAACGCCGTGCGCGCTCCAGATCCCGCGCGGGGGGGAGTCCGGTCGCCACGCGGCCGTCGGCCAGTGGGTTCCTGCCGCGCGAGGTCATACCCGCACTGTGCCCCGGAACGGGACACAGTGGTCCGGGTGGGGTGCGGCGGTAACCCGGCTGGGCGGCCCGGATGGTGCGGGCGGAAGGTGTGACTGACGGTGGTTCATGTCGGAGCCGGGTGATCTCAGCTGATGCGGTGTCGGCTGCCCGCGCCACGGCGGAAGGACTCCCAGATGCGTTCTGCCCGCATGATCCTGGCCACGGCGGCCGCCTCGGCCGCCCTCGCGTTCGCCGCCCCTGGCGCCCATGCCTCGGGAAGCGACCAAGGAAGCCGTGATGATTCTTCGTACAACAAGGGACAAGGGGACGACAGCAGGCGCGACGAACCGCGTGGCGGAGTGCACACGGGTGGCGGCGCGCTCACCGGGCTGAACGGCCATGGTGACGAGGGCGGGCGCGACGAACCGCGTGGTGGGGTGCACACGGGTGGTGGTGCGCTTGCCTTGGTGAAGGGCCATGGCCATGGCCATGGTGACGAGGGCGAGCGTGACCGTCCGCGTGGTGGGGTGCACACGGGTGGTGGTGCGCTTGCCCTGGCGAAGGGCCATGGCCATGGTGACGAGGGCGAGCGTGACCGTCCGCGTGGCGGGGTGCACACCGGTGGCGGTGCGCTGTCCGCGATCACGAGCAGCGACTGGAGCTCGGACAGCGGCGACAGCAGCAGGTTCGACCCCGAGACCTACCGGAACAACAACTCCGACAAGAGCTCGAACAAGGAGAAGGGCTCCGACAACGAACGCAACAAGGACTCGTGGAACGAGGAGCGGCCCAGCGGCGGCATGCACACCGGCGGCGGCGGGCTCGCCGACCCGGGCGTCACCGCCGGCGGCCTGGCCGTCGTGGCCTTCCTCGGCACCGGCGTCTACGCGCTGCGCCGCAAGCACGCCGGCGGGTCGGCGTTCTGACCCGCGACGGCGATCCTCGGGCCGCGGCCGCCGAGCGCTCCGCGCCGGCGGCCGGCCGCCCGCCCGCCGTGACCGCTGCGCTGCCGTGCGCGAGTGAGGTGGTGTCCGATGGCAGCTCCTGAGTCGTCCCCGACCCCCGCCCAGCGGGAACCGCTCTCCGGTGAACGCATGATGATGTGGGGTGTCGCGATCGTCCTCGTCGCCGCCGGCCTGATCGGCGGAAAGACGAACGACAGCGCCGCCGGGCCGGCGCATGCCGGAGGCGCCGCGTCCCACGCCCGTCCGGCCGCCGGACAACTGCCCCGGTCCCGGCCGACGCGCCTGCTCATCCCGAAGATCGGCGTCGACGCCCCGTTCACCGAACTGTCGCTGAGCGACTCGGGGCAACTCCAGCCGCCGCCGGCCGACGACGTGAACCTCGTGGGCTGGTACGTCAAGGGCGTCACCCCTGGAGAGACCGGCACCGCGATCATCGCCGGGCACGTCGACACCAAGACCTCCGCCGCCGTCTTCGCCGGCCTGGACGAGCTGAGCGCGGGGGACCGGTTCACCGTGCGGCGGGAGGACGGGAAGGACGCCGACTTCGTGGTCGACAGCTCCGAGAAGTTCGAGAAGGACGACTTCCCCGACCGCCGTGTCTACGCGGACGCGCCCCGCGCGGAGGCACGCCTGATCACCTGCGCCGGGGACTACGACCGCGGGGCCGCGGACTACACGGAGAACCTGGTGGTCTTCGCCCACCTCGTCTGACACCCGGGCCCCGGCAGCGGACCCGGGCACCGCGGCCCGGCCCGGGCTGTCAGTGCGGAGCAGTAACTTGACGGCATGTACGCCACACGAGTCTCCGGGCGCGTCAGGGCGCCCCGCGCCGCTGTCTACCGTGCGCTCCTCGACCCGGCCGCGGTCGCCGTCTGGCGCGCGCCGGACGGCATGACCGCCGTCGTGCACACCTTCGACGCCAGGGAGGGCGGCGCGTTCCGGGTGTCGCTCACCTACGCCGGTCCGGGCGGGCCGGGAAAGTCCGGCGAGCACACGGACACCTACCACGGCCGCTTCACCCGTCTCGTGCCGGACGAACTGGTCGTCGAGGAGATCGAGTTCGAGACGGACGACGAGGCCCTGCGCGGCACGATGACGATGACGACCACGCTCACCGAGGCGGACGGTGCCACGGATGTGCTGATGGTCCACGAGGGCCTGCCGGACGCCGTCCCCCGCGAGGACAACGAACTGGGCACCCGGATGTCCCTGGCGAACCTCACCCGGCTGGTCGAGGACGGAGCTCACCGATGACCTGATCCGACCGGAAAGGACAGCTGTGGGCCGGAGTCCGGCGTAATTTATTCCCCATTTCGGATCACATGGAGTTTTCCGGGATGTATCGGAACCTTTGCGGGTGGAACGGGGTCTTACGATCCGTCGACGGCCGGGACCGCACCGGCCGCAACCGAACCGGGGGAACGACGACATGTCCGTCCGAATCCGCAGGACCCTGTTCACCGCCGCCGCGGTCACCGCGGCGCTCTCCCTCACCGCCGTCGCCCCGGCCCTGGCCGGCACCGGCACCGCCCACACCGGCGGCCGGGCCGCGTCCGCGCCGACCGTCCAGGGCGACCCGCGCAGCGCCACCCAGCGGGTGGCCGACTTCTACGGTGCGTACATCGACTCCGTCTGGGACGGCGAGGACCCCGCGGCGGGCGCCGACGCCAAGGCGCTGCGCGCCTTCTATCTGACCGCCGACGCCCGCAGGAAGGTCGAGGCGTACGAGGCGAAGGAGCACGCCGACGGCATCCTGTTCGCCCAGAACGTGCCGGTGAAGTGGAAGGTCGCCGCCACCGGCTCGGGCGGCGGCCACGCGACGAACCGGGTCACCCTGACCTGGAGCGACGGTCCCCGCGCCCAGGTCACGAAGATCGACGTACGGTCCGATCTCCGGACCCTCAAGATCACCGACCTCCGGCCGGCCGGCTGATCTTGCCCGGACGCGCCGAAGGCCCGTCCGGACGCTGCGGCGGGCCTTCGGCATGGTGCGTCAGGCGTGGCGGGCCTTCGCTGCCGCTCGTCAGGCGTTGGGGTCGAACGGGAGGCCAGCGGGCATCGAGTGCGCCAGGGCGTACTCGAAGTCACCGTCCTTGATCTTGATCGTCGCGTCACCGAAGTCCGCGCTCATGAGCTTGTCGCGGAAGCCGGACGGGTAGCCGTTCCAGCCGACGAGGCGCGGGAAGAACCAGCCGCCGGTGGCGTTCTCGGGCGGATCGTCATTGGCGCCCGCGAACCGGAAGCAGTGGGTCGAGGCGCCGTCCTTGTGGTAGACGATCTTCGGGTGGGTGCCGTCGAAACGCACCGCCGAGCGGGCCGCCACCTGGTAGCCGCTGTGCTGTGACACCGACACGTACTGGATCTCGTTGTTGTTGATCCACACCACGACGTGCTCCCAGTCGTGGGTGTGCCCGATGGCCGCGGGCCCCAGCGTCGCCTGGTCCTTCTCGAAGTAGCTGGCGTACACGACGGCGCACCAGCCGTTGTTGCACTTCTCGCGCGAGTAGGTGTTGGCGTTGGCCAGCTGGGCGTAGTCGTGGCAGTGCCCGTTGACGTCGCCGCCCAGCTTCAGGCCGGGGTTGATGGTGCCGTCGGCGCCGATGGCCGCGGTGGCGTAGCAGCCGTCACCGTCGTAGTCGTAGGCCGGGGAGAAGGTCTGCTCCAGGCCGTCGGCGTTCTGCGGGAGCAGTTGCAGCACGTCCGCGCCGGCACTGCCGGGGAGCGCCACGACCAGCGCGAGCGCGCCGGTCGTGGCGGCGAGCGCGGACCACAGCCGCCGCCGGACCCGCCCGGGGCGGGGTGGCGACTGCGGTCCGTTCCTGGTGGGGGACAGGGGATTGCGCACGGGATTCCTCACTCGTGGGACGCGGCGGCCGGTCAGCAGTAGAGGTTGCCGCCGGGGGTGACTCCGAGGATCTGGGTGAAGCGCTGGTAGGCGTCGACGCGGCTTTGGACCTGGGCCGGGTTCTTG
>NZ_JBIAXM010000052.1:0-47182 GCF_042896695.1 Streptomyces sp. NPDC001270
CCCGCGGAGCGGGTACCCCAGCGCTGCGCGCTGGGAAGTGAACCCCCATGCTTCGCATGGGGGTTGAAGGTGCTTCGCACCTTCCGCTAAACCCGCTCCGCGAGTTTAGCAATTCCCTTGCTCCGCAAGGGAATTCGGATTTCCGCTGCGCTCCAATCCGGAAACCAATTCCCGCAAGCGGGAATTGGTGGGCCGTCCGCTGCGCTCCCGGCCAACCGGCTACGCCGGGCAGCAACAGGAGGGAGCTGCATCGCGTCTGCCTGCGGGTAGGATCACGAACCAGGACCGACCCCCACCCGAGAGAGAGCCCCCCAGACGAAAGCGGGCACCCCAACGGCAAACTGACCCGGAATCAACCAGACCGTTGACCAGAAGAAGAGTCCCAGCAAGGCCATCGTGCCAGCCACACACCCTCAACCAGCAACCGACCATAGCACACCAACACGCACTATCGGCACCCCACATGAGCACACATCAGCCAAACTGATGCATCGGCATCATCCGCCCGCTTCATCACGTGATGCAGAGGGTAGGATCACGAGCAGATCGCAACCCCCTATCTCAGGAACGAAGGCGCGCAGAAAACGACGAAAGTATTTACCACCGCGCTCCCCACTCAGGCGAGGAATTAACGAATTGGAAAGCTGCGGACCCGGGCCACAGAACGGTACCTCAGATATCGGAAGACGTGAATTCCGTCGTGCGGAGGTACCGGAGCCGAACGGCCCCCAGGCCGGGCGGCGGAACCACCCACTGGCACCGGCCACGCTTCCGTGTTTTTGAGCGTCACGGTCGATACCACCCGAGACTCAGAGCCGTTGCTGCTGTCCCGAGCCTGCACCGGGCCACGGTGCCGCACGCGAAGCGAGCTCAGCCACGGAGGCCGGCGCCCCTCGAACCGGTGGTTGTCAGCGGCGACACGCCCGCTGCTGCCAGCTGCTTGTGCCGTGCAGTGCGCGGCGTGGCGGCCGGGGTTCAGGGGTCAGCCAGTGTCTAGTGACACATAAGAGTGTTCCGCGCCGAAACGGCCGATGACCTGCGGTGATACGAAACCGTTTGTTCTAGATCTCCAGAACAAACGGCTCCCGGGTGTTCTGGAGATCTAGAACAAAGTCACCCCGAATCTGACGGGTCGTTAAATGACTGTGGGACACCGGTTGTTCTGCTCCTCCAGAACAAGCCGGTTTACCTAGTGCTACCGTGCTCCCCGAACCGTTGATCATCCCTGGAGGACTGTGCTGATGGAACAGCTGCCGATCGTCCGCCCCGGCGAGCGCGTGGTCGCGCGGTCGGACGGCAAGGGCGGCTTGATCCTGGGCGTGGAGAAGATCAAGGGCCGCGAGTTTGCCGCGAGCGCGGAGTGCAGCGGCTACGTCCTGGACGCCCGGCTGCTGATGGACGTGCTCGGCAGCCTGAAGATGCCCGGCTCCTGGTTCCAGGTCTGGTGCAAGCTCGTGGCGCTGCAGAACGCCAACCGCGCCGATGACCAGACCCGCGCCGCCGCCCGCGGCTTCGTGAAGACCAACCAGCGCGACCTCCAGGCCCGGTGCCACCTGTCGGCGGCCTCCGTGAACGAGGCGTCGCAGTTCTTCGCTCACATCGGCTGGATGCGCACCGCCAAGCGCGGGATCCTCCAGCTGAACCCGTGGCTGACGGTGGCCGGCACCTCCGGCGAGCAAGAGAAGTGGCAGGCGCTCTGGAACAACGCGGAGGGCCCGGCCTGCATCATCCCGCACGCCGACTACCCCACCGAGTGGCGCCAGGCGCGGGAGGCGGAGAAGAAGGCCGCCGAGGCCGCCCGCCGCAGGGAGAAGGTCGTCACGCTCCGGCAGCGGCGGCCCGTACGCAAGGCGAGCGCATGACCTGGCGCGGCATATCCTCGGTACAGCGTCGACCTGATCGAAAGTGGTGAGGCTCTGTGAGCAGCTCTTACGTCCCCAGCCCTCCCACAGAGGCACCCGTCACGATCTCCCGTGACGTCCTGCGCCTCCTGGCCCTGGTCGACATCACCACTGCCGGCCGACGTGTCCTGGACCAGCTGCTGTACCTCAGCGACCCGGACACCGGCACCGCCGCGATCAGCCAGAACGAGATGTGCTCCGAGCTGGGTGCCAGCAAGCCCACCGTGAACCGCGGCTTCAAGGAGCTCCGCGAGTGCGGACTCGCCTGGAGCCTCGAAGACGGCCTCTACCAGCTCCACCCGCTGCTCACCGGCGGCGCGGTCTCCTCCCCCGTCATGCCAGTCCCCGAGATCCGAGCCGCCGAGCCCGGACGCTTCACCGAGCAGCGACGGGCCCGGTTCGCCGCCCAGACAGCCAACCTCGCCGCCACCGGCTGAACACCCCGCCCAGGGCCCTCACCAGCCCTCCAGCGGCTCCTGGCCCCGCGAGGACCCCAAGGCGCTGCACCCCGGGTGCAGCGCCTTCGTCGTACCCACCCGCAATCAAGCCGGTAGCACTAGCTAAACCGGATTGTTCTGGAGCAGCAGAACAAACGGCGGGCATCCCTCGCCGGAGCGGTCGACCGTGCCACGGGGCGACCGGTAGCACCAGGTGAACCGGGTTGTTCTGGAGGGGCAGAACAGCCCGCGGCCCGGTTGCGATGTGCCGCCTTCATGACAGTCTCGCCCCCGAGCAAAAAGACAGCGGCCCCGAATCCGCCGGGCGGGATTCGGGACCGCTGCTTTCCTTTTCACTATTCGGCGTCGAGCACCTTCATGTGCTCCGCCAGTGAGGCGTACTCGCGGGAATAGGCGGTCTTCAGCGCGTACTCGATGACGTCACGTTTGCTCATCCCCTGCCGCTCTCCCACCAGCGCCATCAGGTCATCCAGCAGTGGCGACACCCGCGTATTGAGCTGCACGAGGGCCCGTGCCCGCCGCCCGCGCACAGGAGCGGGCGGAACCTGTGCCGAGGCCGGAGCTGGGGGGCCCTGCTGATCGTTCGCCTGGCCAGCGGTGAAGCGTACGAGCGCCTCGTAGGACTCAGAGTTCGTCATGAACTGCCAACGAGCCCGACAGTTTCCTGTTGTGCGGTCGCCACCCACAGCCAGAGCCCTGACGGCTCATTCCAAAATTTTGGAACGAACGGCGGCTGCCTGGCCGGGGAGCCAAGCACTTACCGACGACACCCTCCAGCACTGGATCAGCACCCGCGCCTGGCGTAGCGCACGGCGCGCTGTTCACAGTCGGGGTCAGGCGCGGCGGCGCCTGAAGATGCCGCCGGTTGGCGGTTGCTCCGGGGTGGCTTCGGCGGCGGCGCGCTGGCGGTGGTTGAGGCAGGGCCGGCATTCGCCGCCGGGCGTGAGGCCGTCGTCCGGGTAGACGCGGCTTCGGCAGGTGGGGCACACCCATTTCGCGGTCTCCATCTGGCGGCGTTCCTCCTCGTACGCGCGCTGCTGCCGCTCGCGGTCGGCCTTTTCGGCGGCGCGGCGGGCGTCCTCGCGCGCGGAGTGGGCGCGGTGGTCGTCCGGGTTGTCGAGGGCGTCGTCGAGGGGCTGCCAGGCCGTGTGGCCGTAGCGCCACCAGACGGGGCCGTGCGGGCCGTGCCGGGTGAGCAGGCGCAGCGTGGTGGCCAGCAGGGGCACTTTGCCGTCGTAGTCGCGGTAGCCGTCGGGCTGTTCGCCCTCGCCGCGGTAGTCGCCCTCCCAGGTGCCGTGCCAGTGCTCGCGGGCGAGCTGGCCGACCTCGCTCATCCGGGCCTGTATCGCGGCGGGGCCGACGTTCTTGGTGAACACGAGCGCGACCGGGGGGTGGCCTTCGCGGGGCGAGGCGGGCCACACGGTCCGCCACAGCGGCAGCTGCCGCCCGTTCAGGTCGGCCCGGCGGGCGAAGAACCGGGCGTAGCGGGCGACTTTGTCGGCGACGACCGGCGGGCCTTCGGTGCCGTTGTCGACCTCCACGAACAGCAGCGGCGCGACGGTGCCGGGGGAGGCGAACACCAGGTCGGCGCGCAGGCTGCCGCGGGCGGGGGACAGGAACGTCCCGCCGACCGGCAGCACGGCCTCGGTCGACCAGGCCGCGAGCGGCCCGAGCCCCGCCGGCGCCGCCGCGCCGCCGACGGTGGGCGTCGCCGTGGCGGGGGAGGAGGCGGGCTGGCGCTTGCGGACGACGGGCTGGGTAGGTTCGGGCGGGGTCTGGAGGAACGCGGCCAGGGCCTCGGTGACCGCTCGCGCGTGCTTGGCCCCCGATGCTGCCGCTGCCTTCGCTGTCCCGCCCATCTCGCGCGCGGGACGGTCCAGGACCACCGCGGCGGCCTCCAGCCCGGCCGGGGTCAGCGTCCAGAGTTTCTCCGTGACCCGTACCCCGTCCTCCCGGACGTGCACGGCGCTGCCGGGCGAGATGGTCAGCCGCTCGGCCTCCAGGTCCTTCAGGCCGCCACGGACTGTCGCCGCGTCCTTCGTGCCGGGGCACATCAGCCGGCGGATCTGGTCCGGGGTCGCAATCTTCACCACCCCCAGCGCGGCCAGGCACATCGTGCGCGTCCGTCCCGTCGACCCGTACCGGCGCACCCGCGAACCGCCCACCCGTCCCTCCCTCCCCGGCCCGGCCCCTCCCGCGGGGCGGCCCTCTGTCCTGCCCGATCATGCAGGACAGAGGGGAGTCGAGGCACAGCCGGGGCCCATAAACGCGCGGTGACCTGTGTAAACACGGGCCGGATGCGGTCAGGGCACCGCAGGGGGAACGCAGGGGCAATACCAGGGGTGAACGCAGGGGGTGAGCAGGGCTGGCCCGGCGGCGTGCCTTCGTTCCCGTTCCGGTGACGGCCTGCGGGTCCGGCCGTGGTCGGGGCGGGCGGCGGCCCCGACCACGGGCTGGCGTCCCGGCTCACCGGCCGACGGCGCCGGCACTGCCGACGGTGACGACCACAGTGACCACGGCGGCCAGCACCGCCGCCCCGGCCAGCGCGACCGTGAACGGCTGGGTCAGCACCGGGCGACGGTAGACGGCGTAGCCGAGCGCGCAGACGACCAGCAGGACGACCAGGACGAGCAGCAGGACGACCAGCAGAGCAAGCGTGGACATGACGGATTTCCCCCTCAGGGTTGGGTACGCAGCAGGGGCGTGCGGTAGTTGGCGGCGCAGGGTGTTGGCACCCCTGGCCCTTGGGTCGCGGACAGCTGGCCCGGACAAGGCGGCGCCAGAATCCCGGAGACGGGGGCAAGCCCCGCAACTCCCGCCTGACCAGCGCGTTTAGTACCGGGTGCGAGCCTGGACACACGGTCAGGTGCGAGGCAGGACGGCACGGCGCTGCGGCACCCCCGACTCTGCCAGCTCAGAACTTGAATTCAAGGCTTCCTGACCTGCGAAAACGTCAGGCCCAGTTCTTGAATGCGCGCCGCCGGTCCGATAGGCGGCCAGACAGAGGGCGCGAAACGCAGGTCAGCGCTCCGCGCTGGTGAGCAGACGCAAGTAACACCGCGCCTTCAAAGGGAAGTTAGGGAGTCGATTGCCTGACGGGCAGGCAGCGCGGCGCCGACCGCGGGACCGGGAGCCGGAGTTCACTGCCTCACGCGCGCACGACACGCGCGCGCCCTGGCCCACCGGACTCCCGGAAGGACGGCGGTGAAGAAGAACAGCCCGCGCCGGGCGAGAATCCGACAATGAACGACCGCCGCCCCCTGGGCACCGGACCGCAGCCACTGCCCGCCGAGCCGCCCGCGCCGCGCGCCCAGCTCGCCGCCGAGCGCCTCCTGGCGGCCGCCCCGGCCGCCGAGCCGCAGCACGCCCCACGGCCGACTGGGCGCCGCACCCTCGGCGCCGGCCCCGACCCAACCGGGCTGTGACAGACGCTGTGACACAACTTTTGTCACAGCCGACCCGGGCCGGCCCCTACCGGCATCCGTAGGCGCGTCCCCGCGCACACGTACGCGTACACCGCGCCACGCCCGGCACGCAACACGCGGCACGCGCGGCAGCGGACACCCACGGCCGCGCCCTCTCGCCGTGTGCTCGTGCACGTGCGCGCTTTCGCGCGCGACACCCCCATCACCCGGCTGCCGAACGGATCTGATCGGCAGCCGCCCACCAATCACAGCCGTTCCCAAGCTGGCCAGCAGATCGCCGCCGCTAGCACGGGTGCTAGACCTAGCACCCCCCTGCCGCTAGGCCAGGGCCCCTGATCAGGCATCTAGCACCTAGCAGCCCTGCCAACACCCCGCCCGCATACCGGAATCCAGGCCCCAGCGGGCCCTCTGCCCGCAGCCGCTAGACACCCTGACGGACCGTAAGCCACTGCACGACGACCTGACGGCCCATGCGGCCCGCCCCTCCCCAGGGAACCCGGGCGTGCCTGCGAGCGAGGCGGACGACCTGGTGGCCACGCTGGAGGCCGGTGCGACCATCGGGGCACAGAGCAAGCTGGACGGCATGGCGCCGGCCTCTCGGGGCTCGCTGTTCGCGGACGGCTGGGACGAAGGCGTGACGGGCGTGAGCGAGGCCCTGGAGGGCATGGCGGACCGCGACTGGGCGCGGCGCGGCGGCCGGTCGGCCGGTGCTGCTGAGCTGGCCGTGCATCTCGCGGGCGTGCGGCAGCAGGCGCTGCTCGGCTCGAAGCCGGTGGCGTACGTCGACTCGCACGCCGTGCGGCCTTTATCTCACAAGGCTCAGCGCGGGGCGCGCCGGGGCCGTTCGTTGCTCGCCCCCGGCTACGCCGATAGGGACAAGCCCGAAAACATAATCGTTGAGCTCTTCAGGAAATATATCGACGGCCTTTGCGATGTCGACAGGACTTTTCCCCTCGGCTCGCATGACCTCAAATACCTTGGTAATGAGTTTACTGCTTTCGCGGACCAGGGATGATTTCGGTTCTGCCTTTCGGTATCCGAGCTGGGCAAGTTGTTTTGCGGTTTGGCTGTATCGCCATTCGGAGAGGAGGCTTAGTGTGCGGAGGCGGTAGGTAAAGGCCATGGCGGAGACGCCCCAGCGTCGTTTGGCGCTGAGGATGCGTAGGACGTCGGCGTTGTTGACCTGTTGGGCGAGGATGCCGGCCTTGGGCATGAGGAAGGCTGAGGCAAAGGCGTCTGCGGCGGCTTCTGCTTCGGGCCCGCGGGGGGATTGGTAGCCGCTGTGCAGTACGAGGTGGCCGAGTTCGTGGGCTGCGTCGAAGCGTCCGCGTTCGGCTGTCTTGCGGGTATTGAGCATGGCGTAGGGGGTGCCGTGCCTGATGGTGGAGAAGGCGTCGATGTCGAGGCAGTCGGGGGCGAGGGAGAAGACGCGGACGCCGTGTGCTTCGAGGAGGTGGACCATGTTCGGGGCTGGTGCTTCTCCCAGGCCCCATTCGACGCGGACTCGTTCTGCTGCGGCTTCGGGGTCCAGCTCGGAGTAGGACGGCACGTCGGGCTCGGGCAAGGTGAAGTGTTCTTCACACCAGAGGTTGATGGTGGCGGCGATGGAGCCGCAGCTAAGGGCGCTGTCGCGTTCGGCCGCGTTCATCTTGGACGGTGCGCGGAAGCTGACGGCGCCGGGGAGCATGTCGGGTGCTGGCTGGGCGTGAAAGAAATTGATGGGGAAGCGCAGCGCGGAGGCGAGTGAGGAAAGTGTTTCCACCGAAGGGGTTTTTCTGGCGTTCTCGAAGGCGGTGAGGCTTTGCGGCGAGTATCCCGATTCGCGGGACAGTGCCGCAAGAGTCATGCGCCGTCGCTTGCGTGCCAGTACCAGTCTTTCGGGGGTGAACACTTTCCCCAACTCCCGTCGTGCTTTATGTATTCGGCTTGGATTTTACCTCGAAGTCGAGGTCACCGCCGTCACTGCCGTCGCCTTCGTCAGGCGAGTCCAGTAGGCCGAGGTCGAATCCGGGATCCTCACCAGTGAACAGCGGGATCCGTTCACTCCACTCGTTCACGTACTTCCCCTCCATTTTTACCGGAAGGGACAGTTCTGCAACGAGTCGACCGTCTTCGGTTCGTCCGTAGAGGAGGAACCACAGAGGCATGGAATCGAGCTCGCCGCCGAACATGATTTCGTCACGCGAGGCGATGACGGCCTGCCCGCTGCGCTCGAACTTGACGTTGTCTTCGACGAGCTGAGCCATGACACGGCCCTTGGGGTTTTTCGACCTGACCTTGCTGTCCGGATCGCCCACGCCGCCGGCCCCGCTGACCGCGGTGATGGCGTGGCTGCCGGTGGGGTGGACGACCCGCAAGATGCTGTCACGCCTGGTGTACTTCCACACCGGGTCCGGGTCCTGCTTCTTCGGGTCGGTCAGCTGTTCCGCGAGGTAGCGGTTGGCCCTGCTCCAAAACGTGATGCCTGGCATCGCCGGCGCGTCGAGCTCCGTGCACATCCGGGCCTCACTGGTCGCCTGAGACAAGGCGTCCTGGAAGAGCTTCTTCGTCACCCCCAGCTGCGCTAAACGCGCCTGCTGCACCTGTGCTTCATCGCCACTCACTGCATCCCCTCCCTGCGGTTGGTTTCACAAACCGTACCTGGTTCAAGGTCCGATTTTTGAAACCTCAGCGATCATGGCATAAGCGTTCGATTATGTCACGGTGGGCGGAGCAGGCACCGCGTCCCTTCCCTACAGGTCGAACTCCACGTGTTCGACATCGGTGAACTGGACCTCCAGGCCAGTGGCGCGGCGGCCGCCGTCGCGGAAGTAGACCTCGCCGAGCGCTTCGGCCGCGAGGTCGCGCAGCTGCTGCTCGCCCGCGCCGGCGTCCTGGGCGTCGAACAGCCGGGCGGCGTGGTGCGGCGGCAGGGCGATGGTGAGGTGCCGGATCCGGGCGTCGTCGGTGGTGCCCGGCGCGGCGGTGAAACCAAACCGGGCGCGGGTGTCGACGACCAGGCCGGTGCTGGTGGCGGCCTGCCGGCGGGCGGCTTCCCGGACGCGGGGCTGCCAGCGGGCGCGCACGGCGTCCTCCAGGCGCCGGGCGAGGTCGGCGCGGGGCCGGCGGATCTGATCCCGCACGTACCGCTCCACGGTCCGCTGCGAGACGCCGAGCTGCTCGGCTGTCGGGCGGGTGCCCTTGAGCTGTCGGACCAGGTAACGCATCTGCGCACCGGCCGACTTGGGTATCGGGCGGGTGTATGCCTGCTGCACGGCGCGGGCCAGGCCGTCGGAGATCAGGCCCATCGGGCGCCTCCCTTCAAGATCGACTGTGTGGGCTTGTGAGCGCCGGTCACCCGGCCCGGCGAGGGAATTGACGCCGGAGGGGGTGATCGGCCGCGAGGGAGGCGCTCAGGGCGCCTGTGGGGCTGAGGAGGGGGTTGTGGTCACCCCATGTCTTCGAAACGGCTGTAGTGGAGCCGTGCGGCGACGGTCAGGGTGCATGTGGGCCCGAACCTGTTCTTCTCGATGATGAGGTCGACCTCGCCGGCCCGGGGCGATTCCTTGTTGTCCACGTCGGGGCGTTCGACCTTGATCACGAGGGAGGCGTCGTTCTTGATGGCCCTGGATTCGCGCATGAGGCCGTCGTCGTTGAGCTGGGAGAGGGCGATGACGTGGCAGCCGAGCTGGGTGGAGAGGTTTTTCAGGCCGCGGGAGACGGAGGCGACGGCCTGCTCGCGGGTGGTGGTGCGGGACTGCTCGACTTCGACGAGTTGCAGGTAGTCCACGACGAGGAGGTCCAGGCCGTCCGCGCGGGCGCAGGCCCGTGCGGCTGAGGTGATGTCGCCCAGGGATGCGCCGTCGGGCCGGTAGACCCGCAGCGGCAGTGTCTGGAACAGCTCCGGGCCGAGCCGCCAGACCTTCTCCCAGCCCTCCGGGGTGAGGACGCCCTGGTGCGTCATGTGGTGCAGGGGGATGTCCCCTTCGGCGGCGGCGATCTTCTGCATGAGTTCGGTGGCGCTCATCTCCAGCGAGGAGAACATCACCCTCCCGCCGGCCTTGGCGGCGGCCACGGCGGCGTTGAGCGCGAGGGTGGACTTGCCCACGCCGGACCGCGCGGCCACCACGGTCACATTGCCCGGCTGCATCCCCGAGGTGAGGGCGTCGAGGTCGGCGAACCCGTACGGCAGACCGGCCTTCCTGCCGTTCTGGATGTCCTCCAGGTCCGCGACGAAGTCGAGGTACAGGTCGCCGACCGCGGGCGGCGCCTCGTGCAGGCCCGGCGTGCCCGCGATGATTTCGGTCAGCTGCTGCTCGACCAGGTCGCGGACTTCGTCCTCGTCGCCTTCCTCGCTGTAGGCGAACTCCAGGATGCGCAGTGCCGACTCGATCACCGAGCGCCGGTAAGCCTTCGCGCGGACGATCTCGGCGTAGTGCGGGCCGTTGGCCGGGGTCGGCACCGCCTGCACGCAGGTGTGCAGGTAGGACCGGCCGCCGACACGGGCGAGTTCCCCGCGCTCGGTGAGCCTGTCGGCGACCGTGACCGGGTCGACCGGCTCGCCGGCCGCATGCACCGCGCAGATCGCGCGGTGGATCGTCTGATGCGCGGGCCGGTAGTACTCCCCGGCGGTGATGCCCGTCTCCAGGATCTCGGCGAAGAACCGGTGCGACGGGCCCGGGCTCCCGGAAAGGATCAGCGATCCGATGACCGACTGCTCGGCGTCGAGGTCCTGCGGCGGCACCCGGGTGAACCCGGCCAACTGCCCGCTGTCCCGCCCTCCGGAGTCGCCGCCGGGGGCGTCGTGCTGCTGGGCGGGAATGCTGGTGGACACTGGAGGTCTCCTGTTCGGGTTGAGCGTTCAGGGGAAAATCGCGGGCCGTTCCCCGGCATGGGAGCGGCCCGCACTGGTCTGTCAGGCGGGCACAGCCATCGCGCAGTCCAAGCAGCCCTTCCGGTACCGGGCCGGATGAACCGGACACCGCTCACGGCCGGACCCGGGACTGCTCAGCTGCCTGCCCGCAGCAGCGATGACCTCATAGCGGGCTAGATCCCTGATCCGCGTAGGCACCAGGGACGACGGCCGCTTGAATCCCTCCGGGTCCCTGGTCAGCTCTTGCGCGAGCACACCCCGGTCAACTTCGAAGATCGACGGCCAGCCCTGCTGACCCATCGACTGCAGCAACAGCGGCGCGTACTTCCGCGCCGACACCGCGCCCATGTGATGCGGCGGCGTCAGCTTCTGCAAGAACGACTCCGCCGCATGGAGGTCCTTCGGAGCGAAGCTCTCCCCCTCCTCCTCCATCTGTGACGGAAGCGACCGCGAGGGCTCTGTGGGGGAGGAGGGGGAGGAGGTATTTACCTCCTCCGGGGGGTGTGGGGGGGACGGCTTCGCGCTTCTCCTGTCAGGAGAAGCGGTCTGACCTGCGGAAATGCGCCGCTTTCCGGTTCGCCTGTCAGCGCGTGCCTTGTCAGCGCGTGCCTTGTCAGGAGAAGCGGTCTGACCTGCGGAAACATGGTTACCTGTTGGTAGGTTGCGCACCGCTTCTCCTGACAGGGGAAGCGGGTCATTAACAAGCGATTCGGGCAGTGGCGGAGGTGTCCAATGTGGGTTCGACGCGGGGAACTCGTAGAAGGTGTACGAGACCTTTCCGAAGGTTCCGCCGTTGTCCTGCGAGCGGTGAAGGAAGCCAGCTTCGCGCAGCCGGGCGACGGACTCGTAGACAGCCTTGCTGCCGATCAGCCCCTTCCCGTTGGAACTGGTGATCCCTTCACGGCGCAGTGCCGCGACAAGGTCGTCCACACTGAATTGCCTGCCGTCCTCGCACATGAAGTGGATGTGTGCGAGGACCAGGAAGTCGAGGGCGTGGCTCAGGCTGCTGCCGTACAGCATGTGCCGGTACAACGGCACCGACGGGCGCAAAGCTGCGGAACGTCCGGTGATCCGCGCCGCTCCCGGCGCCTCATCAGGATCCGGCGTATCGCTCTGGTGGTGCAAGGTGGTGCATCTCCCCAGGTAGGGGAGCCGTGACCAGCGGGTGTGACCTGGCAGGTGGCCCGGAGTAGTGGCGTTGCGCGATCGGGTGGCGCATACTCTGGGTACAGGTGACCACGAGGGCCGAGAGGCCCACGGGCATCACCCCGGCGAGGTCACCTCACCGGACACGACTCAGGTGTGTGGTAGCGGCTGAGTCAAGGAGTTGGGTTCGAGGGCCGTCCTGTTGGCAGCAGGGCGGCCCTCGGTGTTACGGGGCGCGGGCGTGCATGTTTCCCCTTGTCGCTGCATGCGGGTCAGAGGGGCGAGACCGGAATGTCGCCGCTGACTTCCCGTAGCCATGTCGGGTGTGGTGCCTCGGGATGTTCCTGGTGGCCGGCCGGACGTTGGGCTGCCCATCCGGACACCACGGACGGGTCGGTTGAGGTGCGGACGTGCGTGAAGCCTTCCGCGAGGTAGTAACGCTGCAACCTTGAGTTGGTGCTCCAGGCATCGAGCCGGAGCCATCGAGCGCCTTGCTGGGCGGCTTGGGTGCCCGCCCAGTCCAGCAGGACACCGCCGAGACCGGTGCCAGCGTGGGCGCGATCGACAGCGAGCTTGTGCACGTACATCGCTGGCTCGGCGATCTCCTCCGGAGTCCAGAGGCGTGCGTCGGCGTCACGGTCCAACGTGATGGTGGCGGCCGCGTCCGAGCGGGGCGTCTCGCGGATCATGAACACCTCACCTCGGCGGATCGACGCGAGGATGTGCTCGGCCGGAAACGGCTTGGCCCACTGGTCAGTCCCCCGTTCCTTCAACCATGAGGCCGCATCGGTCCGAAACTTGAGCAGCCGTGGCAGGTCGGCCTCTTCTGCCGGGATGATGATCACGGGGCTCCCCACGGGGTGCGCGGGAGGCTGGCCTCGGCGTCGTCTCGGTGCGTCTCGAACACGATCACGTGCCGGTCACCCGGAATCACGTTGACCGTGACCTGTACGGCGTTACCCGGGGCATCAAACGTCGTCGAGAAATGCTCGGCGACAGGGACGCCGGGGCCGAGGTTGAGCCGCTGCACTTCGTCCGGGGTGGGCATCCGCAGATAGAACTCGTGGAAGCCGTAGACCAGCTCGTGTCCGAGCTCCCCCAAAACCGCGTTCGTCCCACGAGCGACGTCGCCAGGGTGCATCCAGTCGCTGCCCTGGACCAGGGAGAGGCGAGTGTAGGAGTCGTTGAGGTTGTACGGCACGCCATCGAGTTTGCGGACGCGCCGACGTGCCGCGACCAGTTCCTCATTGCCGAGCCCTAGGCGCTCACGGATGGTGGCGTTGGGTTCGACGATCGAGACCTCGATGTCCTGTGACGGAGTCCGGCCGTCTTCCTCCTGGATCAGGTTGGTGAAGATGTCGATCTCGGGGGGCTTCCGCCGGAACTCGGCCTGGGGCCGGTAGACGAGGCGCTTGCGCTCGATGACGAAGTAGCCCTTGGGGCGGCGGGCCTCAATGAGGCCCTCGTTCACCAAGACAGCGAGACCCTGCCGGACCGTTTGCCGAGAGCGGACACCGTACAGCTCGCCGTACTTCTCCAGCAGCTCAGCCTCGGTGGGGATCTGAGCGCCGGCCGGAAATGTGCCGTCGTCGACCTGACGGCGCAGATCATCGGCGATCTGTTGATAGACGGGTGTGAGCTTCATGCCGACATGTCTACCGCCCCGCCCTGACATTGTCCAGTCAATGCAATCGGGTTGGTCGATGAGCTTGACGAGATCCATGAGGGAGTGCCACAGTCATCTCGCCACACATTGTCTGGTCAATGCAGTCCGATCGGATGATCTGTGTTGCGTGAACTATGTGTGCCACCCGCAGTTTCTGCGGCTCGTCTCTTCGGAGGCGGGCAGGTGGCCGGAGGCGGTAGCACCACCAAACCCCCCGGCCAGCAGGACTGTTTGTACGACCTCAGCGTGCTGATGCGCTGACCGTGCGCCAGGACACCTTGGGCTTTGGCTCGTGGGCCTGGTGGGCGGAGAGAGCATCCGCCCCGCGAACACCCCTCCCCTCTTCCTTCCTGTCGAGGAGTCGCCATGTCCGAGCTCGCCATGCCCAAGGCCGCCAAGCGCAAGGGCCGCACCCGTACCTCCCGCGTCAGCCCCCTCGACGCGATCGTCCTCTCGACGCTGTCGCCCGGCCACATCGACATGCGGACCGTGGAGACCACCCAGACCCGTCGCATCTCGGTGGTGTGCCCGGATTGCGGCACGTGGGTGGCGGTCACCCCCAACCGCGGTACCTACCTGCTCAAGCTCGTCCCGCACCACGCCGGGCGGGCCGACAGGGACACCGCGATCCGCTGCCGCTCCAGCAACCGCTTCGTCGACGTGGACATCACCGACTACGCCTGGCGCCGCCAGTACACCGACTGGGCACGCGAGGAGCGCCTCGCCGCCGACCTCACCCGCCACCGCCGCGCCACCGTCCAGACCCTCAAGGTCAGCCAGCCCCAGGAGCGCCCCGCCGACCGGCGAGCCCAGTGGGAGCGTGCGGTGCCCGCTGCCCGCCGGGCCGACGCCGCCCGTAAGGTCCCTGCCGACGCTATCCCCACGGCTCGCGGTGCGGCCGTCGACGGACCCGCCGGCGCCCCACTGGCCATGATCCCCCAGACCGCTGGGGACCGCCGCTCCGTCCAGGCCCTGGCCACCGGCATCCTTCGCGCCCTGGCCGGCGCCAGCCAGGACCGGTGCGCGAGCGACGTCCTCGCGGAGCACCTCACCCGCGCCGCCTACACGCACCTGGCCACGGTCTGGCGCCGCCCCCTGACCCCGGCGGATCAGCCCGCGCACACCGCCCTGGCGGCCTCGGTCAGGGCCGCGCTGCCCGCCCCGGCCCCGGGCGAGACCGCCGCCGCGTACGCCGTCCGCTGCCACAGGCCCGCACTCGCTGTCTGACCCGCACACCGTGACGATCGGCCACGGTCCCGGCCTGCCCCTCCCGTCCCGCCGCTCCGCCTGACAGACCTTCACCGCACCACGAGCCCCGAGGAGATCCCGATGCGTACCACTCTGGCCAGCCTCTACACCCGCTACTCCGCCCGACTCGCCGCCGCCGCGGCCGAGCAGCTCGCCGAGATCGGTGCCGACCCGGTCGCGGATGCTGACGACGTCACCCAGGAGGTGTGGCTCCTGGCCGCGCAGCTGCTTGCGCTGCCGGAGTCCGAGCACGCGTGGGTGGTGCTGACCGGTCTCCTGGACCAGGCGCTTGCCGGACTGGAGGCGTCCCGGCACCGGGAGCTGCCGTACGGGATGGACCTGCCCGGGGTCCGCTGGATGCCCCCGGTGCCGCTTGTCGCCGTGCCGTCCGCGGCCATCGTCTACCCGACGGCCTCGGCGGCCTGACGGTCCGCCACGGTCCCCCTCCCACCCCACCAGAGCGTCAGGGGTGGGAGGCGGGCCGTGGCTGGCCGTCCGGCCAGTCAGAAGGCGACAGCCCCGGAAGGTGAGAGCTCCGGGGCTGTCCGGTCAGGAACCGAGTAGGAGTCCCATGACCACAGCGATCATGACACGCGCTCTGCCCCGTACGACAGGCCAGGACCGGCACACCCTTGTCGGCCGTGCCCTTCGTGCGGGTCTGCAGGAGACCATCGACGACGTCACCACCGAGGACGATCGGGACGGCCTGGAGCCGGACGACGCGTTCGCGCGGGTGCTGGCCGCGATCAACTCCCACCGCTCCCCGCGGCCGCGATTGGCCCGGCTGCACGACAGCACCCCGGCCGCCGCGCTCGGCGAGCACCTCCTGGACGTCGTCCGTCGCCAGGACGCCGCAATCCCCGCCGGCCGCCGCGCGCCGCGCACCGCCGCGGACATGCGTGCCCGCCTCGCGGGCCTGTACGAGGAGGAGCAGGACGCCTGCGGGCTGTGCGGCAGTTGGCTGTGCGACGGGAAGTGCGGCCAGCCGGGGAGTGTTTCGGCTCCGGCCCTGGCACCCGCGTCGAGCGGCGCCGGTCAGTGCTCGAAGTGCGGTGACTGGTACGACGACTGGAACGGCGGCGTCTGCGATTTCTGCAGCAACGGGTAGCCCGTGCCGCACCTCATACAGGCGGCCCGGGCAGCGCAGCACCGCGCGGCCCGGGCCGCCCGCACGATCGGCCCCTCGCACCCGCTCACCCGCCTACTCCTGGCGGCCGCCGCGATGGCCGCCGCCGCGGCGTGGGAGGCGGGACACCGGGTGACCGACCTCCACCTGCTCCACCCCCGTGATCACGAAAGACGGCCCCGTGCCTGACGACCTCTACCAGCGCTACATGGCCGCGCACCGCGCGGACAAGGACCACCGCGCCGCCTGCACCACCTGCACCAGCGACGCCCAATGCCGCGACGGTCGGCGCATCCACGCACGCCTCGCCACGCTCCAGGACGCCTACCTCGAACGCCAGCGCAATCAGCGCGGCAAGCGCAACCCCCGCTGAGCCAACCCCGCTCAGCCGGCACCGCCACCTCTGTCGGTTGCCTCCCACGTCCGTCCCGGTCGGCCTCCCCCGGCGGCCGGTACGGGCGCGGTGAGGGGAGCCGGACAGCCCGGCACACGTCAGGAGGACCCGGAAATGATCGAGAAGATTCGCGCCCGGCAGCGGCATGCCCGGCTGATGAGGGTCGCCACGGACCTGGTCCGGGACGCGGCGGCGGGGGCAGAGGTCAGCCTCGCGCAGGTCGCGAGCCTGGCATTCGCCCGGCATGAGATGCGCATCGACGACGACGAGGCCGCGGACTACCTGGCCGCCGCCCGGGTTGCCTGTGGCTACAGCACCGATCACAGGCCCGCTCCCGCCGTCTGACGGCTGCCTGACCCGCCCGGCCCGCCCCTGTCGGCGGCCGGTCCGGGCGGCGTCCAGGGGAGCCGCGCAGCCCGCGCACTCCGCCCACCGTTGGGAGGTTTCTATGCCCCGCACCATCCCGTTGCGCGCGCCCCTGGACGAGTCCGGGCTGCCGCGCCAGGCGCCGGCCGCCGTCGTCGAGCCGCGCACGTCCGCGGCCGGCCCCGACGACAGCCACGTCGCGCACTGGCACGAGCAGTACTGGGCCTCATCGAGGGCACCGAGGACCGCACCCCGGAGAGGTACCGGGCGGAGGCCGCCTGGTACCGCGACCAGGCGCCCGGCTACACCGACCCGCGAGTCCGCGAGTACTCCCTCGGAATGGCCGGGGTCTGCGAGGCGGCGGCCGCCCGCTGCAAGTCCAGGAGGAGGCCGTCGTGACGGCACTCGCCTACCTGCTCTGCGTGGCGGCCGGCGTCGTGGTCCTGGCCGTGGTCCTGCTCCGGCACCACCCGCCCGGCCGGTCCGGCAGCCGACTCGCCCACCGCGCCTCCACCACCCCTGGAAGAGGAATCCCCATGCGTTTCGTCTACCTGCTCGGCATGGCCAGCCCGCTCATCGTCATCATCGCCGTCCTGCTGGCCCGCTGAGGCCACCGTCCGCAGCCGGCAACCCACGTTATGAGGAGAACAAGCGTGAACAAATCCAAGATCCGGGCCTTGCCCGCCAGGTTTACCCGGCGGGGGGTGGTGCTCAGCGTCCTGGGCGCCATCACCCTGGGCGTGGCCGTGCTGTCGGTGTACGTCAGCTACCAGATCCTTTCTCCCCGGTTCGGGGGGTGGTCCGCGCCGACGGTCGGCGCGCTGGACGTCCTGTGGGTCGTCTTCCAGGCGACGCAGATCCTGGCCGGCAACAACCGGTCCCGTGCCCGGCGTGTCGGGTGGGCCGGTCTGGTGCTCACGGCGGTCAACGCGGCCATCCCCACCGCCGACTTGATCCTGACCGGCGGCTTCGACCTGGCCGTGGTCCTCACCCCAGTCATGATCGTCGGCACGAAGGCCGCGTGGTGGATCGTCCTGCCCTCGCTGGGGCGGAAGGTGTCGGCCGATACCCAGCTGGCCATCGACACCAAGCGTCAGCAGGTCGCCGACCGCCTGGAGGAGATGGAGGCCGAGGCCGCGCACCGGATCGAGCTTCTCCGGACCGCGAGGGGCCTGGAGGAGCGGATCGCCAAGGCGGAGACCGCCTACCGCAAGTCCCAGCTCAAGATGCAGCAGACGATGACCGAGAAGCTGCATGGGCAGGCCGAGGACACACAGAGGACGGTCAGCGAGAAGATGCTGCCTGCCTCTGTGGCGGCGATCCGGCTGCCGGAACTCGATACGTGGACGCCCACCGCGCCCGCCCTGCCCGTCACGGCCGAGAGTGACGGCTCCGGCACGCACGTCCCTGTTCTGCCCGCCGGGCGTGCCGCTTCCGGCACGGACAGCGACGGCAGTCACGCAGGTCAGAGCGATGCCACCTCGGGCCGTGACGGCGAGCGGCACGGCGGGCGTGACGCGGACCGTGACGCCGTCACGCTCGCTGAACTCGCCGCCGTGGCGGGCGTGCCGGTGCCCGTGCCGGGTGAGCAGCTGACCGGTGAGCAGATCGGCGTGGTGCTGCGGCACCTGCGCTACGCCGGCAATCCGCCCGCGTCCTACCGCCAGGCCCGTGACTCCTTCCGGCACGCCGGCTACGTCGGCAGCGAGGAGCGGATCCGTCACGCGTGGGCCGCGCTCATGGCCAACGAGGGTCACGGCGACGTGGCCGAGGACGCCGCGAGCGAGGACGAGACCGAGGACCAGGACGTCTGAACACCCCTTGTCCGGCACCACCAGTGAGGGCCAGCCCGGAATACGCGGGCTGGCCCTTGCTGCGACTGCCGGAAGAACGACATGCAGTCGGTCCCGGTGCAGACCCGGTGAGTGACCCGGCGAGCGATCTTCACGTTCGCAGACCCAGGGAGCAGACCCGGTGAGCACCACACAAACCAGACCAGGAATCCGCGCGCGAGCCGTGCTCGCCCGCACATGACCGGAAGCAGAAGGAGAGGGGTGTGGGGAAGAGAAAACAGCAGGCCAGCCCCATCAAAGAGGACACCTACGGGCAGGCGGCAGGCGCCATCGGCGTACTCGTCATCGCCTTCGGCATCCTCGCCGCCATCAAGGACAAGACGGGGCTGTCCTGGCCGGCCACCGTCCTGCTCACCGCCGGAATGCTGGTCGCGCTCGGCTACGGCGCCTGGAAGGCGAAAACGACCCTCAAGCGCCTGTGGGCACGCGAGCCCAAGCCCGGCAAGACCCAGGCGGCTGCGGGAACGTCGGGGACGCAGGCCGTCACGTTGCAAGCGGACGGCACCCTGGCCCCGGCTGAGACCGACGCTCCGCCGCACCCGGAACTCACCGCGGCCCTGACCACGGCCGGCGCCATCGGCCGGGACCAGATCATCAAACGCGACGAGGCCACCGTCACCGACATGCCGACCGGTACGCTCTACGACTTCCTCGTGCCCGAGGGGCGCACCTACGAGGACGTCGAAAAGCGCCTGGGCAACGTCGCGGGCATGTTCCACGTCACCCGCCTGCACATGACGATGGAACGCAGCCGGAACAACGAACGCCGCGTGAAGCTGCTCAAGCTGCACGAACCGCCTTTCACCCACTCGTTCCCCGCGCCCACCCGGCAGGAGATCGAGACGTTCGCCGGGATCCCTCTCGGCCACGACGTCACCGGCCAGCTCGTCGGCGTGCCCACCTTCGACAAGGCATCGCTCCTGGTCGCGGGCATGACGCAGATGGGCAAGACCACGCTGATCAACGGGCTCATCACCTGCCTGCTCATCGCGTACGGCGAATTCGACCTGTATCTCCTCGACGGGAAATTCTGCGGGCTGACCAGGTTCGAACCGATCGCCACCCGCTACGAGTCGTCCGACGATCCGGCCGTCTTCTGGAGCATGGTCCGGGAGCTGAACAACCTCTCGGACAGCCGGTACGCGCAAATCAAGGAAGCCGTCCGCAACCGGCAGCCCGTACCGAAGTTCAAGCCGGTCATCTTCATCGTGGACGAGGCGGCCGACTTCTTCGCCTCCGGCGCAACCAACGAGGAAAAGGACCAGGCGAAGCAGATCGCGGAAGACACACGATCGCTGGTCGCCAAGTCCCTGGAATCCGGCATCTCCACCATCCTCATGACCCAGCGTCCGTCCACGAACGCCATCCCAGTCATGGTCCGGGACCAGTTCCTTTACCGCCTGTGCCTTTACGTGGCATCGGCGGGAACCGCGAAGGTCGCGCTCGGCGACACCTATTTCGAAACCGTCGCCCCGATCAACCCGGCACTCCTCGACCCCGACATCCAGGGACAGGGCGTCCTCTTCGTGAAGGGGCGCTCCACACTCGTCCGGGGATTCAACTTCGAGGACAACTTCATCTGGGACGTCGTCGACGAAATCCACGTCAGGCAGAAGGAAAAACTCGACGCCGCCCCGGAATCCCCGCTGAAGCAGGCCATCGAACTCATGCGGGATAAGGGCGTGGACTTCATGTGCACGGCTGATCTGGCCCCGGCCATGGGAATCACCGAACAAAGTCCGGTAACGCAAGGACGGAAACTCTCTGCCCTGCTCGGCATCACGTCGGGCAAGGACGACAAGGGCGTGCGCGGCTACCACCTCGCCGACCTCGTCGCCGCCCTGAAGTCCGGTTTGTGACCCCAGCCGTATCCGCCGGAGCATCCGCCGGAGCATCCGCCGGACATCCGCCGGGAAACGCCGGGCATCCGCCGGGAGCCACACCTCCGGCAGATGCCTGGCGGATGCTCCGGCGGATACAAAACACGCGCTGACCTGCGCAAACAGTGGAAACAGCCCCTTGTGTCCCCTGGAAGGAGATTTTCGCTCGTGAGAGCCTCTACGGCCGTCACGATCGGTGTAGGAGCGACCGCGGCCGTCGTGGTGGCCGCGCTGGTACAGGGTGCCGGCGACAGCCCGCTGTCCACGGCGCTCAGCCTGGCCGTCCCCACCGCCTACAAATCGCTGATCGAGGACGCGGGACATACCTGCCCCGAGGTCACACCGAACCTGCTCGCCGCACTATTGACGCAGGAATCCGGATTCAATCCGAAAGCCCATTCACCGGTCGGTGCGGACGGGATCGCGCAGTTCATGCCGTCCACGTGGGAGACCCACGGAATCGACGGCAACGGCGACGGCAAACGGAATGTGTGGGATCCCGAGGACGCGATCCCCTCAGCGGCCGGATACCTCTGCGACATAGCCGACGACGTCAAAAACGTCCCCGGCGACAAGCAGAGCAACATGCTGGCCGCCTACAACGCCGGAAGTAACAAAGTCCTCGAATACGGCGGTGTGCCTCCCTACAAGGAGACACAGAACTACGTCCGGTCCATTCAGGCACTCGCCAGCCAGCCGACCGGCGGGAAAACCACGACCACCACTCAGGCCGCCACCGTCATCAACGCGGCATCCGGGAGGATCGGCACCCCGTACTCGTGGGGCGGCGGAAACGCAAACGGCCCCAGCACAGGGGGCTGCTGCTCACCCAACGGCAGTTCCGGGACAAGCATTACCGGGTTCGACTGCTCCGGGCTCGTGCTCTACGCCTACGCGAAAGCAGGGATTTACCTGCCCCGCACGGCAGCCGAGCAGTATGCCGCGTCCGAACCCGTCAAACCCGGACAGCAACGCCCCGGGGATCTCGTTTTCTACGGTGATAGCCCCAAGGGCATTCACCACGTCGGGATTTACATCGGCGGCGGCTACATGATCGACGCCGCCCGGCCCGGCACAAAGGTCCGCGTCGACCCCTTGGACGCGATGACCGACCTCTACGCAATGGCCCGACCCCTCCCCCGCCACAACAAGGAGATCTGACCCATGTCCAAGTTCATCCTCGCCAAGCCCGTCGACATGTCCGGCGGCTTCAAGGACTTCTTCGACACCATCGGCCTCACCGGCGGCGGTCTGGTCACCAAGGGCATCGCCGCGGTGATCGCCGTCATCGCCGTCCGCATGCTGCTCCAACTGTCGAGCGACCCCAAGGGCGCCCTGCGCAAGGGGTCGATGGCGGTCGGCACGCTGTTCGTCGCCGTGATCCTCGCGCTCTACGGCGACACCCTGTTCTCCACCGTCACCCAGGCCAAGGGCTGAAGCTGATGGCAGACACGACCGACGACCCGTGCGACCTCCTGAAAGGCACGCCGGGATACGACTACTGCCGGGGGGACTCCCAAGCCCCCTCCGGCGGCGGTGGCGGAGGCGGCATCACCAACGGCGCCTCCGACCACGTCAAGGAACTCGCCAACAGCCTCATCAAGAAGATCATCGAGTTGGTCGCGCCGAAAGACGCATGGGCGCCCGAACGGTCCGACAACTGGCTCTACCAGCAGTTCCTTTGGCTGGGGCAGCATCTGGCCGTTGCGATCTTCGTGTGCGTGGTCGTTGTGTGTGCCCTGACCGCGTGGCAGGGCGCACCGCGGCTGCGTCAGATGGGCGCCTCGACCGGATGGACGCTCGCGGCCGTGGCCGGCATGGCGTCGGTCCCGGGCGCGGTGATGCTGCTGAACAAGGCCGTGAGCAACGCGTTCACGGCTGCGTTCGACAGCAACGAGTCGACCCTGTTCACCGTCATCCGTGACGACATGGAGCACGGGGCCGACGCGGGGAACCCGCTGGCGCTCCTGCTCATCATCTCCGCGCTGGTCGTCGCCCTGGCCTTCGCGGCGCTGGTGTTCATGACGCGCTCCCTCGGGATCCTGGTGTTCGTGTGCCTGGCGCCGCTGGTGCTGGCGTCGATGGCACGCGGGGGCGACACGTCGGCGGTCAGGGCGTGGGCGATGCGGCTGCTGGGGCTGATCTTCGCCCCGTTCGCGTTGCTGCTGGTCGCACCGTTCGTGGAACTCGCCAAGGGCTCCCTCGTGGTTGACGCGGTGCTCCTGGTGGCCGCGGACGTCCTGATGCTGCGGATGATCTTCCACGGGATTCCGTACTTCGGACCGAAGGTGGCCGGCGCCGCCCGGGCGCTGGTCGAGCGCAACACGTCCAGCCCGCTGGCACGGGCGGCCGTCCGTGCCGGGGTGCCGGACGCCTACGAGACGGAGAACGGCCCGCGCGGGCGGCGCACGGTGGACACGCCAGGACGCGCGGCTCACAAGGACACCGGCGTCCTGTTCGCCGCGTACGGCATCAAGACGCGGCAGCGTCCGGGCCAGCTCACCACGGCGTCCGTCGTCGACCAGGTCCAGGAAAACGCGGCCCGCACAGAGCGGATCCGCCAGGCACGCCAGCAGGCGCGGGCCGCACTCCAGCCCCAGACGCCCCCCGCCCCGACCGGAACACCCAACCCCCGGCCCCAGCGGCAGGGTTCACCGTCCCGTACCCAGGCCCCGGCGCCCCGGCCGGCGCCCGGCCAGCCCTCCAACCCGTAACGAACCGGCTGCTCTGGCTCCGGCGCCCGCCCTACCCGCCCTGGTGGCGGAGGGGGTGAGCGCCGGGGCCAGGCCCAGCCGGGCCACAGACCTGAAGGAGCACCGTCCCGTGTATTCCCTGGCACCCGGTTACCGCATCCCTGCCCTCCAGCGAGGGCTCAGCCCTGCCGAGACCCTGCTGACGAAAGCGAACGCCGGCCTCGGCAGCGCCGTGCTGATCTCGGCGATGCTCACCCCTCCCCCGGTATGGACGTTCGGCGCGGTCGGCGCCGCCGCGGCCGTGCTCAACCTCGCGCCCGGGCCGCGCTCGATCGCCCGGTGGGCGGCGGTCGGCTACCGGCACCTGCGCGAGCGCACGGTGCCCGACTCCATGACCGCGCAGCCCGGGACGACGGCCACCTGGGCGCTGTACCCGGGACACGGCACCATGCAGGACACCCACCGCCGGGCCGCTTTCCACGACGCGTTCTCCCGGGCCCTCACCTTCGCGGGCGGGCAGGCCCGCGGCGCGGGCATCCAGGTCCACGTCACCCACCACGCCACCGTCGCCGACTGCACCACCCACACCCAGACCGTCTCCGTCCACGTGCCCAAGGGGCTGGCCGGGCAGCCCGGCCGGATCATCGGCACCCTGGAAGGCGAGTTCGCCCGGCTCGGCACGCTGATGCCGCTCAAGCCCGCCCCGCTGCCCGCGGTCGCCGACCGTGGCCCCGGCTGGGTCGGCCTGGACGACGGACGGTACGCGGCCACGGCACGGATCACCGGATGGCCAGCCGAGACCGACGGCGCCCTCATGCCGAAACTGCTCCTCGGCGACGGGGAAGCAGACCGGCAGGACGCACTGTTCGCCGCCGACCGGTCCCTCGCCGTCCTGTACCGGCCGCTGCCGGCCGGACAGTCCCGCAGGTCCGTGCAGTTCCAGGACGCAGCACGCGAGGCATTCACCGCCGACAAGATCAAGGCCGCTGAGCACGAGATCGCCAGCGGCGCCACGCGCGGCGCGCTGGTCCAGGGCGCGACCCTCGTGGACCTCGACGCCTACATGACGGTGTGGGGCGACAGCCCCGAGGCCGTCACCGACGCCCGCTGGCAGGCATCCCTCACCGCCGACCGGCACCGCATCCGTCTCGACTGGCTCACCGGCCAGCAGCACCGCGCTCACGTGATGACCACCCCCCACGGAGCCGCCACCAGGAAAGGGGCGATCCTCTGATGATCCGCCTGCCCTCCAGCCACGCCGCGATCACCACGCCGCTCGTCGCCTCCAGCACCCGTTTCCCCGGCATCCCGATCGGCCGGTCCCTGCTGGACGGCCGCGCGTTCCACCTCTCCCCCGTCCTGGCCGACACCGCCGTCCTGCCGTCCACGAACACCCTCGCCCTGGGCGGCCTCGGATCCGGCAAGTCGACGACGGCGAAGGCCCGGATGCACCGCGAGATCCTCCACCACGGGCACCAGGCCGTCGTCATCGACTCCTTCGGCGAGGACGGCGCCAACGGCGAGTGGCGGCCCGTCGTCCACGCCCTGGGGGGCCGCGTCATCGAGGCCGGCTCCTTCACCCTCAACCCGTGCTCCGAACTGTTCCCGCCCGCCGTCCGTGAGCAGCTGGTCCGGTCGCTGATCCTGGCAGTCGAGCCCGGCGCGCTCACGTACCAGGCCACCCACGCCCTCCAGCACGCCCTGAACCACCCGAAGGCGACCTCGCTGAACGGACTCGTGGACGCCCTGGTCCTCCCCCAGGACGGCCGGTGGCCGGCCGCGAAACTCGCTGAGTGGGGCGAGGGCGCCGCGATCGCGCTGTCCCGCTACACCGAAGGCTCCCTGCGCGGTCTGTTCGACGGCCAGGACGCGAGCCTGCCCGAGACGGACCTGCCGATCCTGAGCTTCGACTTCACCGGCCTGGACCGCAATTCGCCGGCGATCCCCTCCCTCATGGCGGCCGTGTCCTGCTGGGCGGAGCACGTATGGCTGCCCCAGTCGTCCGCCGTCCACCGGCACCTGGTCCTCGAAGAGGCATGGCAGATCCTGCTCTCCCCGGCCACCGCCGAACTGATCCAGCGACAGCTGAAGAACAGCCGCAAAGCCGCGCTGTCCCTGGACGTGGTGATGCACACCCTGTCCGACCTCGGCGACGGCAAAGCCCAGGACCTGGCGCGCCTGTGCGAGATCGCCCACGTCGGACGCCTGAACCCCGAGGAAGCCGCGATCGTCGGCACGCTGCTGGGCCTGCCCCAGTGGGCCGTCGACACCATCCCCACCCTCGGCCCCGGACAGGCCGTGTGGAAGGTGGGCCCCGACTACGTCGACATCATCCAGACCGTCCTGACCGACGACGAGGCCACACTGACCGACACCTCATCCCGACGCCGCAAAGCACAGCAGGCCGTCGCCCACGACCCGCAGGACCTGGCCGTCGAACAGGAAACAGCCGGCGAGCCCAGCCCGGACGGCAACGAGGAAGCCCCCGGCCCGGACGGGGAACCGCCGGCGCCGGTCGAGCAGGACCCGGGCGACAGCGACAGCGACAGCGGCCGTGAGGGCGACTGGGACTGGGACATGCCGCCCAACGTCGTCGACGTCGTCGACACCCGCCACCACGACGTCCTCCAGGCCGCGATGGACGGCCGCTACAGCGAGGCCGCCCAACTCGCCGCCATCGGCGAACGAGAGGACATCACCGCCCACGGAATCAACTCCGACCAGGCAGCCTCCTGGCTTTCCACCCGCGCCCGTGTGGCGGAACTGGGCGGAAGCCCCGACCAGGCAGCCCAACTGCGCGCTACCGTCGCCCGCATGGGCAAAGACGTCGAATGGTTCGAGCAGACCGGAGCCGCCGACAGCACACAGGCGTGGTACAGCGGCCCCCAGCCGCAGCCGCCCGCACCGGCGGCACCCGACGACGCACCCGCCGCACCCCCACGTCGGCGCACCTGGCCCTACATCGCGGCAACTGCAGCCCTGGCCATCGGCGCCGCAGGCGTGTGGCAGCACGCGCAGGACACCCAGCACCAGAAGGACCGCCAGGAGAAAGCCGCCACGTACAAGGGCAGGTCTGGGGCGTCGATCCAAATCGACGGCGTCGATGCGGACTTGGTGGCCCAGTGGAACCACGACAGGGACCGCGTCATCGTGGAACTGCGCTCCTATGCCGACCGCAACGCCAAGTATCTGCGGATCGACGGCGCCGGTAAGAGCGCCTACACCACCCGAGGGGAGGACCGCTGGTACCCGAAGGCTCCTGAGATCGCGCTGCCGGTCACCGATCCGCTAGCTGACGTCACGGTCCGGATAGCGGTTGGCGGGAGGTCCTGGAGGGAGGGGGCGCGGGCGGAGTCCCGGACCGTCCGTCTGTCTCCGACCGGCATCGCCTACGACGCGGAGACCGGTATGGAACTTCCTTCCGATCTCTAACCAGTTCCTCCACGCCCTTGCTGCTGGCCCGTACCCCTGGGGGCGCGGGCGAGTAGCAAGGGCACCATCGATGCCGTATTCCGGGTGCTCCGCCTGGTCCTCGTGCTGCCGCGCTCCGGCGTGGGCCACGAGGACCGGACAGGCCATCCGGCCCCATCCACCACCGCGCTTGACCACGCCGCACGACGGGCCTTCATCGCTACCCGGGACGTGAGGGCTACCACCGCATCCCACCGGAACGCCACCGCGTCTACGGAATCCGGCCGGACTCACGGTCTCAGGGTGCCGTTGAAGCGTTCGTGTTTCCCCGCCGCCATCGTGCTGAGGCATACGTCCCCCATGTCACCGTCAACTCGCTGATGACCGTCCATGGTGAACAGTGGCACTGACAACGACACGTCAACGCAGGTCAGTCGAGTCCAGCCTCGTTCTCGGATCGCGGCGCCGTGTTGTGCTCACGGTGCTTCTTCTTGATCCAGTCATGCATGGCCTCGATGAGCGCATCCGAGGGCGAGCGGCCGTCGGTCTTCGCCAGGGCCTCGAACTCGTCGCGCAGCGGCTTGGGCGGGCGGAAGCCCATGACCTTGGTCTGGCCGGTGGCGGGCCGTCCCATCACTCCCCCTCAGTAAGTGTTTAACAGAATCTAGCATCCATCTGCCGCGATGGATTGACAAGAGATGCGGAGCGCGTCATTATTGTTAAACAGAAACTCACGGAGAGCATGGGAAACGAAAATGACCAAGGTCTACGAGCGCACCGAGGACGGCACCACCACCCGCGTGACTGCCGAGGAGGCCCTTAACGAGGGCCACGCGGCGATGACGGACCGCGTAACCATCCGGGCGCACGTTCGCAAGATCTCCGAAAAGTCCGGGCATTACGACATCACCTACAAGGACGGCCGGCGTGTCGTCCTCGCCCCGGTCAATGTGAAGCCCGCTGCGAAGCTCACGCCGAAGATGCAGGACGCCCTGGACAAGATCCGCGCCAACGGCGGGCGGGTCGGAAACGGCCTCAACGCCTTCCGGGCTCTCGGGGTCAACGCCCGCTCCGTCACTGCTCTGGAGAACCGCGGTCTGCTGAAGCACCGCAGCGAGAACGGGACCGCCTGGCTTTACCTCGCCGCCTAACCCCACACGCACCACCGAGGGGCCCCGATTGACCACTGCG
Source organism: Streptomyces sp. NPDC001270 (assembly GCF_042896695.1). Lineage (NCBI taxonomy): Bacteria > Bacillati > Actinomycetota > Actinomycetes > Kitasatosporales > Streptomycetaceae > Streptomyces > Streptomyces sp. NPDC001270. The sequence goes on from NZ_JBIAXM010000052.1 coordinate 27,611, forward strand.
CCCCGCCGGAACTCGAACCCGGCGGTGTGCGGTGCTGTCCCGGAGGAGACCACCCGTGCTCATTCCCCGCCCACACCGCCGGATCCGTCGGCCACGCCCGCAGTGTCCCGGCCCCTGCTACTCGCACCGGCCTGTACGGCTGCCTGCCGCCTGGACACGATGATGTGCCGTCGTGCACGCTGCCGCTGCCCGGAGGACCGGTTACCACGCGGCGCCCAGGGGCTGCCCGAGTACGACCGCGGCGCGTGCCCCGATCACCTCGTCACCCGCCGCCAGCTCAGGGACCGTCACGTCAGCCCCGGGCACGAACCGGTAGCGATCCTGCGCTGCGCACAGTGCCGCTACACGCCGCAACGGTCGTGCACCCATCGCCGCCGCGCCTGGCTCTACGACCTCCGTCTGACCCGGCCGAAACGGGTCCCGACGCTCGCTCAGGAGTGGGCGCTCGATCGCGCGATGGCCGCCCGGCAGACCTGCCCCAAGTGCTGGCGGCGCTACCACTTCTGCCTCCCGCTCAAGTCCCTCGGCACGTGTCTGGAGTGCTACGACGGCACCCCCGCCGCCCCTTCCACCTACACCGCCGCCGCCCCTGAGCGGCCGCCCTTTGCTGCTTGACTGCCAACACCGCCAGCCATCCAAGGAGAGCTTCATGCCCGTGAACACGCACTACGTCAGCGAGACGAACCCCACACGCGTGACGCGTGCCGACTGGTACAGGATCTCGATGACCGGGTTACTGACGCCGCGGCACGAGGACTTCGAGGCGATGCAGTCGGTCTTTCCGTCCGAGTGCCGGCGCCCCGAGGGATACGGACTCGCGTTCCTGGAGAGCGAGGAGCACTCCCGCCTGTACGTCGGCCCGATCGAGCAGATCACCGAGTACAAGAAGGACCCGTCCAAGCCCCTCGACGTCTCGCAAGGGCAGACCTACGACAAGTGGCCGAACACCGATGAGTGGGAGCAGTTCATCCCCGACAACACGTGGAACCCCGACGGGCGCGGCATCATCACCACCTTCGCGCACCCCATGGGCGGCGACGCCATCGTCTACGAGTTCCACGGATCATGGCTGAAGGACAGGCCGAAACGCCCCCTCGTCACCTTCCACTGCACCCACTGCCACGCGGACACCTTCCACGACTCGGGGAAGGTCCACGAGAACCACGGCCCCGACGACCGCAGGTGGGCCGCCCAGCAGGCCCGGCAGCACATCCACAGCGCAGAGCGGCACGGCGTCGGCGGTGAGAACAGCCAGTGCCGGAAGGCCGACCCGAACATGATGCTGACCGTCACCAAGATCGCGAACGAGATCTACGGGACGAACAACCCGGTCACGCCCTACGAGTCGATGTGCGCAACGAGCGGACCGTGCGCCACGATCCGCGAACTCAAGACGTTGCAGGCGGCACGCGACTGACGAGGTCCGACCGCTCCAGCCCCGCGCATCAAGGCCGGAGCACCTGCCGGGCCAGCCGGCGCGCGCCGAGTCTCCAGCTCCCGGCCGCTGGTCCCTGGCCGGGCGAACCGCCGTTCTTCCACACCCACGACCAAGGGGGCGGTCCGCAGCACCATGCGGGCCGCCCCTCAGCCACGTCACGACAGGAGAACCCCCGCACATGACACCCCTCACGGCCCCGCCTTCGACCGTAGACAAGAACCTGGACACCGCTTGCGCCGCGGTCGCCGGCGAGATCTCACGCACGGACGGCAAGGCATCTCTACTGCTCGCCTTCAACGGCGCCGCGGTTGCCGGTCTCGCATCCGTCGCCGGCAAGGACCTGCCACCGGTGACCAAGGTCTTCGGCGCGCTCGCCTTGCTCGCCCTGGGCGCGGCCGCCGTCCTGCTGCTCCTGGTCGTCCGGCCCCGCCAGTGTGGCGACGACCGGGCGTCCTGGCCGTACTGGGCGCGCTTGGACGAGGACGAGATCCGGGCCTGCATGGACGGCGACACCCGAGCCGCCGTCATCCGGGTCCTGTCCATCCTCGCCGTGCGGAAGTTCACCCAGCTGCGGCGCGCGGTCGATCTGTCGCTCGCCGCCCTGGCCCTCCTCGCCCTGGCCGCCGGTGGCCTCGCGCTGTGACGGCGGCCGCGGTGAGGATCACGGCCGGCTCCGCCTGGTCGACGTCGTCGGCGCTGAGTTCGTCCTCGACCTGCGTCCCCGCCTCCTGACACGAAGGGAAAGCCATTGAGGTCATTCAGGAACGTGGTCGCCTTTACGGTGGGCGCCCTGCTGTTCTACGCCGACGCGGTAGCCGCCTTCGTGCTGGCGCTGCTGTGCGGCGTTGTCGGCTTGCATGTCATGCCGTGGTGGGCAGCTGCTGTGCCCGCGGTCGCCGTCGGGGCGGCGGCATGGTGCGTGGGCCGGGCCGTTCCTCGCTCCCGGCTACGGCTGGAGGAGTGGGCGCTACGGGCCGACCACTGGATCAGTCCGCCCGCGCCGCAGCGTTCCGACGCAGAGGCCAAACCCGTCGAACTCCTCGTGCCGGAGAGCACGGCCACGCCCCGCAGCATGACGCCAGCGCGGGCCTCGCGGTCGACAGAGCCCCGCCCGCTGAAGCCATACGAGCTGGCGGGCTGGGAGTGCTGGCGGTGCGGTCAGCCCGCGGTCGCAGGTACCCACGCGTGGGAGGACCGCGGGCCCTGCCAATTGCTCAGCAACCACACGCTCAGGTGCTCCAACGGGCACCGCTGGACAAACAGCACAGACGGCGGCTGAGCCGTTCGGTCACGTCACTTCCGGGGCGGCCCAAGCCAGCCCACCCGGCACTGGCCGGTATGACACAGCCCGCACCCCGCCAGGGTGCGGGCGACCCGGCTGAGCACGACGAAGGCCCGTACTCCTCGCGACGTCGCGAGGAGTACGGGCCTTCTTTGCGTTTCAGGCCAGTGTCAGACGGGCTGCTGCTCCTGCTGGGCGAGCTCCTGGAGCAGTGCGCTGTACGCGTCGGGGTGCTGTTCTCGCAGGATCCTCAGCCACACGCGGGCTCCGTCCTCGAACACCATCGGCTTCATCTTTAGGTGCAGGTGGGTGACTACAGAGAAGGCATCGTCGTACGGCAGTCGGCGGGGCTGCCCGTCAGCCTCGCCCTGCACGGACACCTCGGGGTCCTGGGCCCTCGGGGTATTAACGGCGTTAACGGTTGGGTCCGCCGTGACGCCCGGCGCCGACGCGTCTTCGGGGGTATTAACGCCGTTAACGGTTGAGGCGTCGCTGACGTCTTCCGCCGCAGGCTCGCGACGCTGGCGCGGGGCCTTGGCGGCCTCGATGACCTTCTTCGCCTCGGCCGCCTGCTTCTCCTTGGGGAGCCGGCCGATTCGGCGAGCGGGTTCTACCTTCAACTCGCCCGTCTCTACCCGTTCCTGGAGCCCGGGTGTGAGTTCCAGGAGTGCCAGGCGCTGAGACACCCATGCTGGGGTCTTGCCCAGCCTTCTGGCTACCTGGCCCTGCGACCCGTGGATCTGCACCAGTTCTTGGATGGCCTTCGCCTGGTCCATGGGAGGGAGGTCCACGCGGTGGATGTTGGCGATCAGCGCAGACTCCACGATGTCCGCGGCTGTTGCGGCGAGATCGTCGTTGACATCGATCCGCAGTTCGGCCAGGTCAGCGAGTTCGGCGGCGGCCAAGCGCCGATTGCCGTCAATGACGACGTACTCGGTTTCGTCGCCGAGTTTGCTTTCCTGTCCGGGGTGTGCGCCAAGGAAGACCGCACGTCGCACCACTGTGACGGGCTGGATCTGCCCCTTGGCGCGCAGCGAATCTGCAGTCTCTTCGATCTCGGTGAGTTCGTCGCGAGGATTGAAGGGGTTCCCGGCCAGCAGTCTGAGCTCGACCTTTGCGGGGGGCCGCTTGCCTTCGCCGTTCATGATCTGCTGCCGGGTCCGAATCCGGCGCGGTGCTGCCTTCTTCTCGCCGTCTCCCTCCTCACCCATGTTGAACCCGCGGGTGATCCGCTCCTGAGGGGGCGTCATACGGCAATCTCCTTCGCCAGGTCGCGCATCACCTGCGCGTGCTCACTCTCAGGGGCGTACTCCAGCAGCGGGATCTCACCATCGGCAGCCTCGCGGCCGTCCTTCAGGTCACCGATCACGGCGAGGACTGGCGGGGAACTGCTCTTCTCCCACTCGTCCTTGTTCTGCTGGACGAGCTTGCCGCGTCGGCTGTCGTACGCATTGATGATCAGCCCCAGGTAGTCGACCTGGATCCGGCCCTTCGTGCACAGGTCGTCCATCTGACGGCTGAGGAGCCGAAACGCCCGGTGGGATGCCTTGTTCGCCCAGACCGGCGTGAGCACCCCGGACCTGTCGGCGAGTTCGCCCTCACGACGCCTCACGTAGTACAGCGCGGTGTCCATGTTCAGACCGAGGCTGGGCGGGCCGTCGACGATGATGACGTCGTAGTCCTCCTCCAGAGGCTCCAGGGCGCGCTCAAGCGCGGCCTCGCTGAAGCTGACCTTGGACAGGATGACGTCGCGCAAGAACGCGTCGTCCGACGCGGGGAGCAGATGCAGCCGTTCCCCGAACCGCTCCTGGTCCAAGGCGACCAGGAGGTCGTGGATGTCGCCCTTGGCCGTGCCGTCCATGTGCATCATCAGCGTCTCGACGTCGTCCTCGTACATGACGTCCTCGAAGCCGAGCTCAGCGGTCAGGTGCCCCTGCGGGTCGTAGTCGACGATCAGCACACGATGGCCGGCCTCCGCCAGCGCCTGGGCGATCCCAGACGAGAGAAACGTCTTGCCGACGCCGCCCTTCTGATTGGCCACTATGATCCGCACCACCGGCTGGGACACCAGCGGAGCGGAAGGCGATGGGTGGTTGCTGAGCCACATGGTCAGCGCCTGCGCCAACCCCTGCACGTAGGTGACCCCTCGGCTCGAACACATTCCCTTGAACTTGTCGGGTTCGCCGACGGGGAGGAACGTGCCCCAGGTCTTCGCGCCGTCGGTCTTCGCCTCGGGGAGGCCATCGGCTTCGTACCAGGCTTTGATGGCGTGTTCAGCCGCGTCCTGGATGTCCATTCCGTGCTCGAAAGCACGGATCTTCAGATGCCTGCGCAACTCGGGGGTGAGGGAGGTGATTAGTTTCTCTCGCTCCCCCCTCGGGCTAGGGATGCTCATGTGACCGAACATTACTAGGTGCTCCGGCGAGGCCAAGAGGTTCAGCGTCGTGCCTCACCCGCCAAGCGGAACTCGACGCGCTCGGCCAACTGGTCTTGGCAGTGAACGTCTCGCCGTGGCTGCGTCCAGACGCAGCCACCGTCCCCGATCCCTCTCCCACCTTTGCATCACGGATCCGATGGTGCCGCCCCCTTGCGCGAATGTACGCGTGTGCGTACAGTCTCTCTTGTACGCAGATGCGTACACCATTGAGGGGGGGGACGCCGTGATCGCCACCATCATCGCCATCGTCGGGACGCTCGCCGGGGCCGCGCTGTCCGCCTTGGTCCAGGGGCGGCAGCAGCGGACCGCGCTTGTTGGTACGGAGACCGTCGCGCGGCGGCAGGCGGCCGTGGACGCCGTGGCAGACCTGGTCGCGGCCGTCAGCGCCCACCGGTCGGCGATGTGGCACCGCGAGTCACTGCGGCTGGCTGGTCAGGACTGGACAGAGGCCAGGACCGCCAGCCACGCGAGCCGCGCCGCGATCACTGCCCCCGCTGTCCGTCTCGCCGTGCTGCTCCCGGCTCTCCGCCCGGCCGCCGACGCCGCCGCCCACGCTTCCTATGCGCTGCGCGGTGCTGACACCACCACCGTTCTGGATGCCGCGCGGGAGGCATCCCTGGCGGCCGACCAGCACCTCGTCGCCGAGGCCGGCCGTCTGCTTGGCATCTGACCCCGCCACCATCCCGAGAGAGGACCACACCATGACCATCCAGACGCTCCCGGAACTTGCCGCCGAGGCAGCCAAGGCCGCGTACGCCGCTGCCACCCACGCCCTGGTCGCCGCCCACGGAGTCGCGCAGGACGCGTCGTGAGCGCCCAGGATGCCGCCGCCGAGGCAGCCCGGCTCCTCGCCCAGATCCGGCAGCTCACCGCCCGCGCTGACGAACTGCTCGTGCAGCTGCGCGACTCGGGTATGAGCTGGGGTGACCTCGCAGCCCTGATTGACCCGGCCAGCCCGCCCGCCCGATCGAGCGCCCAGCGGCGCATTGAGTCTGCCCGCCGCCGTCTGACGAACTGACCACCGCCAACCCTGGGCCCGCGCCGACCGGTGCGGGCCTCAGTCGTGCCTGTACGCCGACGAGCACCAGGACCACGACGACGGCCAGGACCACGACCAGCTGCACGCGGCACACTTCTTGCACTTGGGGCGGCATACTCCGGGCATGAGCACCACGCGCCGCCGGCTCGGCACCGGCCCGACCACGTCCAGGACCACGCCGACGACCGAGCTGAGCCTGCGTCTCCTGCCCGCCGAACGGGCCGAGCCGGACGCGCTCCTGGACGAAGCCGAGCGCCGCGGCCTCGGCGGCCGGAAAGGCCGGCGGACCCTCGGGCCGGGCGGCGGCGGTCCGCTGGAGTCTCGAAGCGGATAAGTGGTCGGGTTCCCCCGGGCGACCCGACCACTAACGATTGGTGGGTGCTGCTTCTGTGGTGGGCAGAGCGTGCTGGAGTCGGTCGAGTCGTCCGTACAGTGCGCGCAGGAGGCGGGCCTTGCTCTGCACGCCTTCCAGGTCCCGTGAGGGCTTGGCCAGGGTGGCGGTTTCAGCGAGGACGGTCTCCGCGAAGAGGCGGCGGCCGTCGGTTTCGGGCAGTGTGCCGGCGCGCTGGCGTACGTCGTTGGCGATCGCGCGGGCGGCTCCGGTGAGCAGGAGGCCGATCTGCTCAATTGAGTGGAGAACTTCTACGCCCGTGTGGGGCGTTTTTGGCCTGCGGGCCGACGTGACCCCTGCACTGCACATCCTGCCGACACCGCAGGAGGCGAGAGCCCTCGCTGCCCCGTACAGGGGATTTGCCCGGCCAGGGCTGCCGGGAGTGCCGGAGCAGTGGATGCACTGCACCCTCCTGCACGCCGCCACCGCAGGCCAGCTCCGCGAGGTCGTCGAACGGCTTGTCACGGCTGGCAATGGAGCGAGGGTGATCCGGAGATCCTGATCGTGTGCGATGCGCTCATCGGCTGCCCGGCCTGACGGTGCAGGCTCTCGGCCGGCCCCGCTCGTACCGGGTCGTGCGACGTCCGACACCGTCTCGGGACTACGACCTCAAGGGCGGCCGGCCGAGCATGGTGGCGAGTTCATCTTTGACGACCACGCCACTTGGGGTTAGGAGCGGTTTCGGTCGTCGCTGGCGAAGAAGAAGCCGAAGGCGGCGCTTGTGAGTGCTACGACCGGGGTGAACACGAGGCTCAGTTCGCGATAGGCGTCGGTGCCGAAGTGGGTCCAGTGGGTGAGGACGAGGCCGATCGTCGGGAGCAGGGCCATGGCCGCGACGAGCCACAGCATGCCGACCGCGAGTGTTCGGCGGGTCTCGTCGAGGATCTTCTTCGGCCTGCCTTCGTGGACGGCCTCGCTGGAGCCGGGCTGCTCGTCCTCGACGAACTCGCCCCGGCTCTCGGCCGGTACCCCGGTGGAGGGAGGGCGTGCGGGGGGAGTCCTGAGTATGAAGAAGGTCTCGGTGGAGGGCGTTTCATCCTCCGATAACGGGGCCAAGGGTTACTCGTTCTCCTTGTGGCTGGAGGTCACCGGGATGGGCGGTCCGACTTGCAGGAAGCTGTTGTCCGTCGAAGGGATCTCGTCTTCCCATAGGTCTGGGGACGGGGGCGGCGTGGTATCGGCCCCGGTCACTCGTGTTCGCCCTGCCGGCACTGGCAGATCTCTACCGGCCGTTCCTGGCTGAGTCCGCAGGTGACTGCGTGGACGGGGGCGGGGAGGTCCTCGTAGAACTCGCCGTGTGTCAGCTGATCGCTCCTCACAAGGGTGCCGGTGGTACTTCGGCCGGCCAACTCCGTTCCGTGGGAGGTTCGTTCGGGCACTCGGGTGAGCGCTAACTCGTTGTGCCATTCCTGGAAGGGTGTGACGTACAGCAAGGTTCCGTAGTGAATCACCTCGCGCGTTTTCCGATCATTCGCCATCGGGGTGCCCCCTCCGTTGGTCACTGCGCGACAGTGCTGGCTGTTGATCTCAGAGACACCCAAGCGGTGCTTGGGCGACACCTTACCACACCCTGTGTGTGTTTTTTCTGCACTCGATGTTGATGTCTGCCGCATCTGGTGCACATGGAAAGTGTATCTGAGGCGCACTGGATGCTGATTTACTTGACATGTGGGGCGACTCGCGGCACCATATCCTGTAACCGAGCGCCATCCGGCTCGCTTGAGGGAGAGAGAATGATGGGTCATGTCCGTGCCTGAACCTCCGCTTCACTAGCCGGTTGGAGCTAACGCTGGCTTGCGCCGCGTCTCTGTTGGGGGGACACGCGTGAACGGGGCACGTTGGTTGCTTCGGGCTTATGTGCAAGCCACGTTGACTTATTCACAAGAGCCGTTCGGGAGCCTCCGCTGGATCGTTGCGGACTGTGAGCCCGGACGTTGTCGTGTCTAGGTCTGCATGAGCGACACTTCTATTTCAAGGAGCCTTGGCATGCCCGAGAACTCGACAGATACACCTGCGGCGGGGACCGCGGCCGAATCAGCGGTAACCCGGCTCAGCGTGAACATCAACGAAGACACGGCCAAGAAGCTCCGCTGGTACAAGGAACACAAGGGCATCTCGATCACGGAGACGGTCCGGCGAGCGGTCGCACTCCTGGAACTGGTGGAGCGAGAGACAGCGAGCGGCAACGAAGTTCTGCTGAAGTCACGAGACGGCAAGTCGGTACGGCAACTCTGGCTGGTTTGATGGGCGCCATAGCCTGCTGGACTTGGCGTCGGCGCCAAGCAGCGGCAGCCTCCCGGCGACGGTCACCTAACGCAGCTTCGGGGGGCTGCCCGGCCGTCATCTGAGGCTCCTTTCTTGTCTGCCCACATTCGCAGGCAGGCCCGGGCCGGGAAGCGCGATGACACCGAAGTCCTCGTGGCTGACTTGCTCGATGTGTTCGTGCAGCTCGTTGCTGAGGCTGGCTGAAAGGCCGGCCTGAGGCGGCCAGAGACTGTCTTGGGCCTGGACGAAGTCCGCGCCGCCCAGCCTTTCGTAGCAGTGGACCGCTTCCTCTGTCCGGTTGAGCAGAAGACCGTCCAGGAACAGGCAGTAGGCAGCCGTCGTACTGCCAGCCCCTGCCGCGAAATGCCACCAGAAGCGGGCACTCCTCACCTTCCCGCATAGCTGGAGCAGGCAGGCAAAGACCAGGGCGCCCTGGCTCTCACCTGGTGTCTCCACGAACGACTTCAGATGCTCTGCAGCGTCTGGCCGCTGGATGATCAGCTCGCACAGAGCGACCAGGTCGTCGGCTGCCCGGTCATGGGCGGCCTGCGGCAGCCCGGCGGTGACATCGTCTTCGTCCTGTAGCAGAAGCGCGGTGCACTCGGGGGACGCCGGCACCAGCCAACTGTGGACCTGGATGTTCCGGGCGACTTCTCGCTGGAGTACAGCCGCGCTGATCAACAGGCGCAACTGCCGTTCGTCCTCTTCCATCTGATCGGGGGTATACGGCGGGATATCGATGGGCAACTCCCGCAAGACATCCACAAAGGACATCACGGTGCCTTCCTTGGAGCTGGAACGCTCCAGTCGTCCTGAAGCTGGAGCGCACGGGCAAGTTGGCGGGTGGCATGCTGCAGATGCGTACGGATGGTAGAAGCGCTGATCCCGGTGATATCCGCGATTTCCACCGCGGTGTACCCCAGCACGTGGCGCAGCCAGAAGCAGGTCCGCTGCCGCTCCGGGAGCCCGGCCAATGCCCGGTACACGTCAATACGGGTGAGTACAGCGTCAATTGGATCACTGTTCACCGACCACAGAACCGACGTAACGGGAAGGAACGCGGTGTCCACCGGAGTAGGCCGGCGGTCGCGCCGCCGCAAGACGTCGACGATGTGGTCGTGCAGCATCTTCCACGCGAAGGCCGCGAGATTGTCGCTTCGCAACGCTTCCTGCCAGCGGAGGTGCAGTTTCACGAAAAAGTCGTTCACTGCCTCCCGCGCCTCGGTCTGCGAGGCAAGCTTGCTGTAGGCGTAGCGGTAGTAGGGCTCCCGCTGCTGACGTGTGAATGCCTCGTAAGGTACTTCAAGCTGGAGCGGCAGTCCTGCCCTCAGCTGCTGAGTCGCGGTAGCGACAGACGCGTCCAACGGCACTCCTCGCGCGGGTACACCTCACGCGATGGAGCTGCGTGGGATGGAGAGTCGGCGACCCTCACCTCTGAAGCCGCACGAATCACTTCAAACGTCTAGGGAAAAGCCGAAAAAAATTTACGCAAGGCTACAACATGATCACTTTATGTAACTGGAGGGTAGTCTTCCCAGGCCAATACAAGCCAGCACTCCGATCAAGGTCAGTTCAACTGGTCGACGTCAACGTCGGCCGCTCTCCTCCTCCCCGTACCGCTGGGCCCGTTCGGTGCCGCGGGGGAGCAGGAGGGCGGTCCGGGCCAGTCCCGCGAGGGCCTGGGCCGTACCCAGGGGGAAGTCGATGCTCCGGGCCACGTCGAGGGCCCGGTCATAGGTCTTGAAGGCGATGTCGAGCCGCCCTGACTCGCGTTGGACGTCCGCCGTACCGATCAACGCCTTTCTCGTACGGGTTGTCGATGCTGATCGCCACCTGCTCCGCCATGGTGAGGTGCAGCAGCGCTTCGCCCCGGCGGCCGGTTGCGGCGTGTGCCCGTCCCATGCTGATCAGGACGTCGGCCTCGCCCGGGACGTCGCCCCCGGTCCGGTGGGCGGCCAGGGCCCTGCGGTAACAGGCCAGCGCGCGGTCCGTCTGCCCCGTCGCCTGGTGGACCGCGCCCAGGTTGGTCAGGAGGATTCCCAACTCCTGTCGCCCGCCGTGCTTTCTCATGAGGACGAGGCTGCGTTCGTAGCAGTCGCGGGCCTCGTCGAAGCGTCCCTGTAACGCGTGCAGTTCGCCGCGGTTGTTCAGTGCCTTGGCGAATCCGTAGGGGTCGGGCAGCGTTTCGTAGATGTCCTGCATGAGCTGCACCGGTGCGGGGCTTCGCGCTTGCCTCACGCCAGGGTGGCAGTTCGCGCCCTTGACCGCCGACACGGGAGCGCGGGACGGTCATTGTGCGCAACTATCCGCAACCCGCTCGACAGGGGAGACCGTCATGGCACTACGGTTCGTCGGGATCGACCCCAACACCGGCGGCGAGGGATCGCCCACGGTGTGGGTGGAGGAGGAGAGCGCGGACCTGGTCGTCCAGGGCGAGGAAGCCGACGAACTCCTGCGTGCCCTGGTCCGCTCCACCGAGTGGGTGGCCGGCCACAAGACGGGGATCCCCGCGCACGAGCGGGTGATCCGGATTCCGGCCCGCATGGTGCCGATTCTGAGGGAGGCGTGCGATGCCGCTGAACGTGCTGCAGCTGGACACCGCGACGTTCGCTGAGCTGCTCGCCGACACCCAGCACACGGCGGTCCACCTGGAAATGCGCGACCTGTACGCGGTCGGCGACGAGACGGACGACTTCGAGGTCTTCCTGCGCACCGGCGTCCCGAACCTCGATCCGGCCCGCTTGTTCTGGCCGCAGTGGATGCCGCTCGTTCAGGACGCGGTCGCCCGCGGTGTGGTCATGCGCCGCGCGCGGATCGTCTCCGAGCCGGTCACCGACTACATCCGCTACGAGCACGCCATCACCCCACTCAACCTCCAGGCCGGGGAGGACGTGCGCTGGCTGCCCCGCCGCCGCGCCTCCGACATCGCGCTGCCCGGCAACGACTTCTGGCTCCTGGACGAACAACTCGTGCAGTTCCACCACTTCACCGGCACCGGCGACTGGGCGAAGGACGGCAGGCAACGCACCACCGACCCGGCCGCCGTCGCGCTGTGCGCCGCCGCGTTCGAGGCGGTGTGGCAGCGGGCGGTCCCGCACGCCGCGTACACCGTCTGACCCGAGAACCAGGACGACCCCGCACGCCATGCCCGCCTCCCCGTCCTCCAGTGCGCAGGAAGCCCGTGAAGCCCTCGCCGCCCGCCTCGCCCACCTGATCCGCGATGCCGGGATCAACGGGCGCGTCCTGTCGGCCCGCTGCCGCTGGCATCCGGCGAAGACCTCCCGCATCCTGCGTGCCAAGGCCGCCCCCACCGACGCGGACATCCGCGCCTGGTGCGGGGCCTGCGGAGCCGACAACCAGGCCGACGACCTCGTTGCCACCAACCAGGCCGTCGACTCGATGTACCTGGAGTGGCGCCGCCAGCACCGCGCCGGGATGCGCCGCGCCCAGGAAGACGTCCTCGCCCGCAACGCCGCCGCCCGCACCTGCCGGGCCTACGTCTCCAACGTCATCCCCGGCTTCCTGCAGACCGCCGGCTACGCCGAAGCCCTGATGCGCTCCATCACCGAATTCCAGGGCACCCCCGACGACATCGCCGAAGCCGTTGCCGCCCGCCTGGCCCGTTCCCGCTTCCTCTACGAGGGCGACCACCGCTTCGTCGTCCTGATCGAAGAGGGAGTCCTGCGCACCCGGATCGGCACCACCGCCACGATGGCCGGCCAACTCGCGCACCTGCTCACGGTGATGCCCCTGCCCTCCGTCTCGCTCGGCATCATCCCGTTCGGCGTCCCGCGCACCGTCTGGCCGCTGGAGGCGTTCTACCTCTACGACGACCAGCACACGGTGATCGAGACCCTCACCGCCTCGATCAGCGTGCGGCAGCCCCGCGAGCTTGCCGACTACGCCAAAGCGTTCATGGGCCTGGCACAGATCGCCGCGGTCGGTGACGCCGCCCGCGCCCGCATTCAGGCCGCGATCGACGCCCTCGAATAACCCCGCGCAATTTTCCGCAATCTCGTTGAGTTCCAGACCGCGCCCTCCGTAGCGTCGACGGCACCGACGGACCACCAGCCGGAGAGGCGGGTCCCCATGCGCGCACACACGGACACCACTACTCCGGCCCCGGCGGGCCGCGGCCGCCAGCCACCCGTCTACGGCGTTCCCTCCCCGGCCTTGCTGGCTCGCGCGGACCGCGGCTTCGCCCGGTTCCTCGCCCAGCACACCGAGGACCAGGACGACGGGGCCGACGGCGGCGAGGACACCCAGCGGTGACCGCCGGCCACCCGCGCGAAGACGCCCCAGTAGCGAGGCCCGCCATGAACACCAGCAGCCATACGGTCCTGTACGACCCCACCGGCCTGATCGAGGCGGAACTCCCGCTCGACCGCGAACCGTACGAGTGCCTTGTCAAGGCCGTCCTCGCGTGGACCGGCGAGGACACGCTCGCAACACGCGACTACGAGCAGATTGGCCTCCAGCTGACCGGCCACGCCCGCGCGGTCGCCGCCGACGTCCGGCGCCGCGTGGGCCAGCTGCCCAAGGACAGCGGGCCCCGGGCGCTCGCCGATGTCGTCCTGCGCGAGGCGGAAGGCCGCCTTTCCACGACGCTGGAGGGCACCGTGCGCTGCGTCCAGAACCGCGCCCGGCTCGTCCGCGCTCTCTACGAACGCCTGGATCGGCTGGAGGCCGCGCTCGCCCCGGAGCGGGTTGCACCGAGCGACGGCTGAACGGTCCGGGGCGAGAGTGGCGTAAGCCTGAACTCTGCAGGTCAGATGTCGAACACACCCTTTGATGATCACCCTGTGTGGCGCAGCGCGGGCCCGTTGTCAGTGGGCCCTGTCAGGATGCGTAGTTACGCGAGATTCGCTTCGAGGGGGAGGCTTTTTTATGCCCTGGGTACGGTCGTACGTGCGTGCTGACGGGACACCGGTGCGGGCGCATTCGCGGTGGGCGGCGGGCGCGCGGCGGGAGATGACGGTCTTAGGGTTCATCGTGCTGGCGGTGGTGGGGTTAGGCAACGGGAACATCGTGGCGGGCGGCGGACAGGTTCCGCGGCCGCAGTCGACGATGAAGTATCCGGTCCGGTTCGACACGGCTCCGGCCCCGCGCGTGCAGCCGCGGCCGCGGCCGACGGTGTCCTACCCCATCAAGTTCCCGTCGCCGAAGGACGCGCGGTGACCCGGCGGCGGGGTAAGCGGCAGCGGCAGCGGGACGCGCAACTGCTCGGGCTGCTCCTGGCAGTGGGCACGGGCATCGCGGTGGTGGTGGCGGTGGTGCACTGGCTGCTGGTCCACTGGTGGGTGCTGGTCGTGGTCCTGGTCCTCGCCGTGTTCGCGGGCGCGGGCTGGCTGTACAGGCGTCAGGAGGCGGCGGCTTGGGAGCGGGTGCGGGCACAGGGTCTGCGGTACGGGCTGGCGCAGCTGGACGCGCTGCACCATACCCGGTTCGAGGACGCGGTACGGGAGCTGATGCGCCGTGACGGCTGCCGGGACGCGGTCCGGGTGGGCGGCCGCGGGGACCTGGGCGCGGATGTGAAAGCGACGGACCCGTTCGGGCGCCGCTGGGTGATCCAGTGCAAGCACCGCCGCGACGGCCTGGCCGGCGGCGCGGTGGGCACCCCGGACCTTCGGGTCCTCAACGGCACGGCCCGCCAGGTGCACGGCGCCGACGTCGCGGTGATCGTGACGAACGGCAGGGTGACCACGCCGGCCGTGGCCTTCGCCAAAGCGCAGCGGCTCCACGTGGTCGACCGCCACACCCTGGGGGCATGGGCAGCGGGCTCACGCCCCTTGTGGGAACTCCTCCGGTCCGTCCCGCCGCCACGGAAACCCACAGCCCTGTCCTGACCCCTTCTGGGCACCACCGGTCCCGGGCAGGACCCGGGACCGTTTTCAGGCGGGGGAGTGGCGCCGGACCGGGTGCCGCGGCAAGGATGGGACGCCGGACATCCGACTGGGGGCATTGAGTGGAGAACTTCTACGCCCGTGTGGGGCGTTTTTGGCCTGCGGGCCGACGTGACCTGCACTGGCACATCCTGCCGACACCGCAGGAGGCGAGAGCCCTCGCCGCCCCGTACAAGGGGCTCGCCCGGCCGGGGCTGCCGGGAGTTCCGGAGCAGTGGATGCACTGCACTCTCCTGCACGCCGTCGGCCTGGGCCGAGGGGACGTCGACACGGACGCACTCCTCGCGGATGCCGCCGAGTACGCGCGGACGGTCCGGCCGTTCACCCTGACGTTCGACCGGCCGTCCATCGGTGTCATGGCGGTCGAGATCGGCGGGTGGCCGCGGCAGCCGTTCACCGAGATCGTGGATGCCCTCACCCAGGCGACCGCCCGCACCGGCAGCAGTTTCAAGGCCGCGCCCAGCCGGTACCCCCACGTCTCCGTCGCCTACGCCTCGGACGGAGCCGGGGACATCGAGGCGGTCGCTCTCAAAGCCGCCCTAGCGGACATCGAGGAGCCGCTGACCGCCACCGTGAACGTGGACCGGCTCCACCTCGTCGAGCAGTGGCACGACGGAACGCACATCACGTGGCGGCCGATCGCGGAAGTGCCTCTCGCGGGGGTGCCGGCATGACCGGCACCCCCGGCATCCACCCGGTGCGCGGCGACACAATCCAGCTCATCGCTGACGGAACCCTCATGATTTTCAAAGGGGACGTCATGACCAGGGAAGTCCGGCGCGACGGCAATGGGTTCATCGAGATCACCCTGCCCGCGGATCCACAGCAGCGCCGGAACCTGGAGCGAGCCAAGGGCTATCAGTTCTCCCTGTACCGCGACGGCTTGCAGTTCTACACAACACCTCGATCGCTCAGGGTCGTCGAGATCCGACGGGCGAGTGACGGAGCGCTGGTGGTGACGGGGGCTCCGTGAGGCCCTCAGCCGGAGTAAGCGCCTGCTGATCAGTCCGCTGGGGCGGTGGCTGGCTCGTGTCGGGGATCATCGAGAAACTGATGGATCTCCCGGACCCTGGCGTGATCACCTACCGGGACGATGCCGAGTACAAGACGGCCCATCCCGACGCGGGAGGTCGAGGAGGCGCTCCCGTGCCTGGTCTGCGGCAACCGGTACAAGTCGCTGGGGCCGCACCGACAAGGCCGGGCCGAGCCGACAGCCGGTACTCACGCGACACACCCCCGCATCCTGGCTGAAGTGGAGGGAGAGCGGAGAACCCGGGTTCTGCACCTCGGCGACTACGACGCGAGTGGTGAGCACATGTTCAGCTCGCTCGCCGAGGACGTGATCGCGTTCGCCGAGGCCGCCGGCGTTGAGGTGGAGTTCGAGCGGGTCGCGGTCACCTCCGGGCAGATCGCCACCTACAACCTGCCGACCGCCCCGCCGAAGGCGACCGACCGGCGTTCCTTCTCCGGCACCGCCACCACCCAGGCCGAGGCTCTGCCGCCCGACATCCTGGCCACGATCGTGCGCCAGGCCATCGAGACCCACCGCGACCCCGAAGTCCACCGGCGGGCCCTCGCTCGCGAAGAAGCCGAACGGCGCGCGATCCGTGAGCGCCTGAGCCGGCACCCTGACCCCGGACGGCCACCCGTCGAGTGAACCTCGCGCAAGGCCCCGCGCACCACACCTGTGGTCTTGGTTATGCCACGGGCCCCGGGGGCTGTCCTGACATCCCCGGGGCCCGGCATGAGGGGCGTGCTGTTCAACGACGCCGTGCCCCGGGCGTCACGTGGCCGCCCATTCCAGGCCGAGGCTGGCCAGCTGCTGGAGTTGTTCCGTGCTCAGTTTCGCCCGCCGGGTCTTGGTGTTCGACAGAAACACACCGAGTTTGATCTCACTGCCGTCCGGCAGAACCTCGGTGTGGGCGCGGCTGATAGGCCCTACAGAGCCCGTACGTTCCCGGTACTGCGCCAGAGCCGCACACCCTCGCTCGAACGCCCCAGAACCGCCCCTGGAGCCCTTCCCGGGCGTCCTCTGCTCCGGCAGGAGGGGCCTTACACCAAGGGCGGTCAGACGCTCACGCTGCCCCTGCACCAGCCCCTCCCAGACGACGTGCTGGCGCTGCCTGTGAAGCCACCGCCCCACATCCGCCCCGGATGAGGTCACGCCGGGCACGATGTCGGCCACGTCGGCGCCGAGCGCCAGCAGCCGCGCCACCCCGGCGTACTGGCGCTGCCAGTCCACCGGCCAGTCCGGGCGCCAGTCCGGATCGACCGCGGCCAGCTGCTCCGCCCGCCGGCCCGCTCGCTCCGGGTCCTTGCCGAGACCGCCGTCCTTGCGGCAGTTGGCCAGCCACTGCCCGACCGGCTTGTCCAGCGCGGTCGCCGTGACCGGAGCAGCCAGCGTGCCCGTCTCCGCGTAGTAGGCGCGCGCCGCCGCCAGGTTCTCCTCCCACGCCGCCTCGGACGGCTCCCACACCATCCCCAACTCGTCCAGGTCCGCCGCCCGCTGTGCGGCCATCGTGCCCGCCTGCACACTGCGCCGCTGATCGGCCAGCCACCGCCCCAACGGGAAGGAATGCCCGTCCGACAGCAGTTCCCGGTGCTCATACGGCACCGCCAGATCCCCCGCCCGCTGCCGGTACGCCACCGCGGCCCGGTGCCCCGCCTTCCAGTTGGCGTGCTCCGGCTCCATCAGGTTGTACCGGACAAGCCGGGCGATCAGAGCGGGGTCACGGTGCGTGCCGAACCGCAGCAGCGCCCGCTGCTCCTCCTCACCGTCCTCGGGCTCCTCACCCAGGTACGACGGCTCTGCGGGCGTCCGCTGCATATCCTCCTGAGGGATCGCCAGCATTTCCACGGCCCGCTCATCATGCGCCCGAAGCCCGGAAAGAACCTTGATCAAAGGCCGATACGAAACCGAATACGGCATATCCTCCTCGGTCTCGTCGGGCCTGAGGAAAATAGGCACAATCAGCGTCGCAAGCTTTCCTTCATTCGGTTTCTGCCGCAACGCACGGCCAATTGCCTGAACGATATCGACCGCCGAACCCTTCGGGTCGATCAAGGCCACCGAATCCACCGACGGCACATCCACACCCTCACCCAGAACACGGCAGTTCGAAAGCACCGCCCGCCCGGCACGGCCGCCGAACCGCATAAGCCGGTCCGCCCGCACGTCCGGATCGTGCTCACCCGACAGCCAGTTCGCCCACACCGCCTTCGGGTGCCGCTCCGGGTCCTGCGCGTGCAGGCGCTTCACCGCCCGGCCCAGCCCTTCCGCAAACGCCCGCGCCTCGATGGTGCGGTGGTGGAAGGTGATGCACCGCGTCAGACCGTGCGCGGACATCGTCTCCAGCAGCGCCGCCTGGAGCACCGCCAGCCGCTCCCCCCGCACCGCCTCGTCCTGCCGCTGCTCGCCATACAGCCGCTCCGGCGTCAGGCTCTCGTCCCGCAGCTCCGCCACCACGATCTGATACCGCGCCAGCAACCCCCGCGCGATGGCCTCCGAGAGGTCCAGCTCGAACAGCACCGGCCCGTAAATGGCCTCGTCATCCATCGAACAGGCCAACTCCTCCGGCAGCCGGTCCAGCCCGGCCGGCATCTCCGTGCCGTCCTCCGCCCGGCGCCACCGGCGCGGCTCCCGCTCCATCCAGATCCGCGGAGTCGCCGTCATGTACAGCCGCCGCATCGACGGCAGCAACTCCTGATCGTGCACCGCCGCCCACGACTTGCCCAGAGATCCACTTGTTCTGTGGGCCTCATCCACCAAGATCAGGTCCCACACGTCCATGGGCAAGCCGTACTCGCCCCCGTGCGCGCCGATCAGCACCGGCAAAGACGCGTACGTCGCGTACACCGTCACCGGCCCCCGCCCGTGCCACAACGCCAACTGCGGCGCACTCGTCGTCGACCGCACCCCCAGCGAATACAAACCCGGATCGTCAGAAAGCGAACACACCGCAACCGCAGGGCCCGAATGCCCAAACGCCCGCCACTCTTTGACTGTCTGCGCCAACAGCGCCAGCGTCGGAACCAACACCAAAACGCGCCCCCGCGGCACAAGCCGATTTACCGCCGCCGCGCCGATATAGGTTTTCCCCGTACCGCACGCGCTCACCACGGTTCCGCGTAGTCCCTGTGGTGGAATCTTCTTCCCGGGCGGGATATCGAGGCCCGAAACAATGGCGTCGACCGCTTCAATCTGATGTGGCCGGAGTGGGATCTCTTCCTTCATTCTCTTGCATCTCCTTTCCTGGCGTATGGGGTCGGGATCCGTTCGTGATCCTACCCTCTGCATCACCTGATGAGGCGGGCGGATGGCGTCGGTGCATCAGTTTGGCTGATGTGTGCTCATGTGGGGTGCCGATAGTGTGTGTTGGTGTGCTATGGTCGGTTGCTGGTTGAGGGTGTGTGGCTGGCATGCTGGCCACACTGGGACTCTTCTTCTGGTCAACGGTCCGGTTGATTCCGGGTCAGTTTGCCGTTGGGGTGCCCGCTTTCATCTGAGGGGCTCTCTCTCGGGTGGGGGTCGGTCCTGGTTCGTGATCCTACCCACAGGCAGACGCGATGCAGCCCTTCCTGCTACTGCCCGGCGTAGCCGGTTGGCCGGGAGCGCAGCGGACGGCCAACCAATTCCCGCTTGCGGGAATTGGTTTCCGGATTGAAGCGCAGCGGAAATCCGAATTCCCTTGCGGAGCAAGGGAATTGCTAAACTCGCGGAGCGGGTTTAGCAGAAGGTGCGAAGCACCTTCAACCCCCATGCGAAGCATGGGGGTTCGCTTCCCAGCGCGCAGCGCTGGGGTACCCGCTCCGCGGGG
>NZ_JBIAXM010000053.1:0-40576 GCF_042896695.1 Streptomyces sp. NPDC001270
TCCGGTGGAGCGGATGATGCGGGACGCGAAGATCACGCAGATCTACGAGGGGACCAACCAGGTCCAGCGGGTCGTCATGGCCCGCAACCTCCCGTAACAAGGCTGCACCGCTCTCCCCGGCGTTGTCGGTCGCCGCTGGTAGAACTGCCGCACGCGTCACCCCTCTTACCCGTCGTACGGCAGGAGCAGCCCGCATGAGGACCCAGGACGACCACCTTGAGGAGCTGTACGGCCTCCCCGTCTTCACGTTCCCCGTGCCCGGTGCGACGGCGAAGCTGCCCGAGCCCGGTGCCGTGGCCTGGCGGATCGGCCATGAGAGGTGGACGAGTGGGGAGCCGTGGAAGGACACCTTCGGTCGTTTCTCTGCCGAAGTCGACCTCATGCGGGTCCGCGCGCTGATCGTCGGCATCTGGGACGATCCGGAGGACACCGATCCGTCCGAGGTGGTCGAAGCGCTGTTGGCCGTGCGCGACCGGTTGCCCGCCCTGCGGTCGGTGTTCCTCGGGGACATCACGGACAAGGAGTGCAAACTCTCCCGGATCAGTCAGACCGACGTCACGCCGCTGCTGGCGGGTTTCCCCGCGCTGGAGGAATTCGGCGCGCGCGGGAGAAGGCAGCAGCGGGGGAGAGGACTTGAGGCTGAGGTTCCCCGCCCTGCGCCACGACGTGCTGCGCAGGCTGGTCGTGGAGAGCAGCGGTCTGCCGGCCGACGCCGTGCGCGGTGTGGGGGCGAGCGAACTGCCCGCCTTGGAGCACCTGGAACTGTGGCTGGGTGACGAGGAGTACGGGGCCGATTGCGAGGTGGCCGATCTGGAGCCGATCCTGTCCGGTGCCCGGCTGCCCAGGCTGCGGCACCTGGCCCTGCGCAACAGCGCGATCCAGGACGAGGTCGCCGCCGCGGTGGCGACCGCCCCGGTGGTGGACCGGCTCGACGTGCTCGACCTGTCCCTGGGCACCCTGGGCGACGACGGCGCCCGCGCCCTCCTCGGCGGCCGACCGCTGACCCACCTCAAGAAGCTGGACCTGCACTACAACTTCCTCAGCGAGCCCGCCCGGGAACGCGTACGCCGGGCGCTCGCACCGGCGGGTGTCGAACTGGACCTCGACCAGGACGAAGCCAAGGGGTACGAAGAGGGCGACGGCACGGTGCGGCGCGAGATCTGTGGGGGGCCGGTCAGCTACTGATCAGCCATGGGCCCGCGCCCGGCCCGTTCGTCCGCCGCGCTGCCGGACGCCCCGCTCCGTCAGTCGTCGAACCCGTCCGCCGAGCGCTGTTCGCGCAGTTCCAGGATCTCCTGGCGGCGGGCGAGGCGGTGGGTGCGGCGGATCTGGGCCTCCTGGTAGCGGCGGCGGTCCCGGTCGGTCTCCGGGAGGACCGGCGGGAGCCGACGGGGTGTGCCGTCCGCGTCCACCGCCGTGAAGACCAGGTACGCGGAGCCGACATGGGTGGCCGGGGTCGACTCGTTCCAGCGTTCGGCGATGACCCGCACCCCGATCTCCATCGAGGTCCGGCCGGTCCAGTTGACCTGGGCCTGCACGTGGACCAGGTCGCCGACCCGGACCGGTTCGAGGAAGGCCATCTCGTCCATCGACGCGGTCACGGCGGGACCCTCGCTGTGCCGGCCGGCCACCGCGCCCGCCGCGTCGTCGACCAGCTTCATGATCACGCCGCCGTGCACCGTGCCCAGCAGGTTCGTGTCGTTGAGGGTCATGATGTGGCTGAGCGTGGTGCGGGACGCCGAGGTCGGCTTGCCTGGAATGTCGGAATCCGCTTTGACGGACGGGTCTGTCATGACCCCCACCATATGTCGAGCCGGCGTCCGGGGAATTTGTGTCAGATTGGCAACAGCGGCGCTCTTATTTTCCGACGGCCCTTGTAAGCCATATGGCCCTGCCCTGCACACTGGGGCGCATGAATGATTGGCCCGAGGCATGGTCCGACGACAACCGCGACAACCGGTACGGCCGCGGCAGCGCCAGCGGGCAGCCGGAGGGCGCCCGTTCGATGCGGCAGGTCAGGCGCGGCCCGGCGCCCGGGCAGGGCGGGTACGGCAACCCCGGCCCGTCGGCGCCCCCGTACGGCGGCGGGATCCCGCAGCAGCCGTCGTACGGCGGCCAGGGCTACGACGGCTACGGCGGCCAGCAGGGCTACGACAGCGGCTACAGCAACGGCCAGGTCTACGGCGGGGGCGGCCCGGGTGGCCCGGAGGGGCCGCAGCCCTACGGCCCCCGGCCCGCGCCGAACTGGCGGCGCCGGATCAAGTGGACCGCGATCATCGTGGTCAGCGCGCTGGTGGTCACCTCCGTGGCGACCTACTTCTGGGCCGACTCCAAGCTGCACCGGGACGTCGACCTCTCGAAGGTCATCGACCGGCCCGAGGCGGGCAAGGGCACGAACTACCTGATCGTCGGCTCCGACAGCCGCGCGGGCATGTCGGCGGAGGAGAAGAAGCAGCTGCACACCGGTTCCGCCGAGGGGCAGCGCACCGACTCGATGATGATCCTGCACGTCGGCGACAACGGCGACACGCTGGTCTCGCTGCCGCGTGACTCGGACGTGGAGATCCCGAGCTACAAGGGGTCGACCTCCGGCAAGGTCTACCAGGGCCAGGGCCGGCACACGAAGCTCAACGCGGCGTACGCGGAGGACGGGCCGACACTGCTGGTCCGCACGGTCGAGTACAACACCGGCCTGCACATCGACCACTACGTGGAGATAGGCTTCGGCGGCTTCGCGAAGATCGTGGACGCGGTCGGCGGCGTCGAGATCACCATCGACAAGGGCTTCAAGGACAAGTACTCGGGCGCGGACTTCAAGGCGGGCAAGCAGACGCTGAACGGCGAGCAGGCGCTGGCCTTCGTTCGCACCCGGCACGCCTTCGCCACCTCCGACCTGGAGCGCACCAAGAACCAGCAGAAGTTCCTGTCGGCGCTGGCCCACCAGGTGGCCACGCCCTCCACGATCCTGAACCCGTTCAAGCTCTACCCGACGCTGGGCGCGGGCCTGGACTCGCTGACCGTCGACAAGGACATGAGCCTGTGGGACCTGGCGTCCATGTTCTGGGCGATGAAGGGCGTCAGCGGCGGCGACGGCACCTCGATGAACATGCCGATCTCCGGCTCCAGCGGCGGCAACCTCCTGTGGGACAAGGCGAAGGTGAAGACGCTGGTGGACGAGTTGAAGAACGACGAGAAGGTCACCGTCACCGGCAACTGACCACGGCCACGGCCGCGGGACGCCAAGGGCACCCCGTGGGACGCCAAGGGCACCCCGGAGGGTGCCCTTGGGCCGGGCGGGCGAGGGTCACGCCCGCGCGGACGCCATCGCGCGGCAGGTCTCCGCGCAGCGGCGGCACGCCTCGGCGCACCGCTTCATCTGCGCGTCGTCCGGCATGGACATGCACGCCTCGGCGCACATGTCACACATCTTGGCGCACATCCCGCACATCTCCGCGGACATCGGCGAGCGCCGCATCATCATGTCCGCGCACATACGGGTCATCTCGGAACAGTCCATGAGCGTCCGCATGATCTGCATCTGGGCCTGGCCGCCCATCGACAGACAGGAGCTCATCGTCTCCTCGCACACGCTGTGGCAGTTCATGCACGCCTGAATGCAGTCCTGCATCTGCTGGGACAGGGCAGGCATGGTTCCGGGCTGGGTCATGGTTCCTCCAGGGGGACGAAAGGGCCCGGCGGGCCCCTGTGCTTCCGTCTTACGCCGGACCGATATGTACCGCCATCCGAGAGATCACGGTGAATGGGTGATAACCGTATGTATCGGGCGGTTTCTTCGGTGACCTGATCCCGAGGAACGCTCAGTCCTTGCCGGGGCAGACCACCTCGTCCCCCCGCACCGCCCCCGCCTCGCCCTGCGGCGGCGCCGGCACCTTCACCGTGCGGACCGCGCGGAAGTCCGCCCCGGCGATCACCTTCACCACCGGCCCCTGCCCCGGCACCGCCCGCAGCTCGCCGCCGGGCAGCGCCGCCGCCACGGACCTGGCCGAGCGGTCCCAGCGCGGGTCGTAGACGATCACCGTGCGCCGCACGTTCTGCTCGGTCGAGGTCACCGGCTGCCGGGTGGTGGCGAAGCCCGTCGCGGCCAGGGCCGCGTCCACGCGCCTGGCGAGCCCGGTCGTACCGGTGCCGTTCTCCACCTGCACCCGGATCTGCGGCGGCGCCACCTCCACCGGCATGACCCGGGCCCGCGCCGGCCGGTGGGCCACGGTGATCGGCTTGTCCTCGCGCAGGGCCGTGAACAGCTTCGCCGACCCGGCCGCGTCCCACTTCAGCGTCGACCCGATGCCCTTGACCGGGAACGCCATCTGTCCGATCGGCACGGTCGTGAACTCGGAGGACGAGGGGGAGAAGTTCCGCATCGCCCGGCCCAGGTCCAGCAACTCGTCCGTGCCGAAGCCGGTGTCCGCCCGGACCGAGCCCAGCACCGCCCGCGTCACGTCCCGGAACCTCATCGGGTTCAGCAGCACCCCGGACGAGGTTGCCCGCTCGATCAGCGCCGCCAGGAACCGCTGCTGACGCTGCATCCGGCCCAGGTCGCTGGCCCCGTCGACATGGCGCGAGCGGACGTACTGCAACGCCTGGCCGCCGACCAGCGTGTGCGTGCCGGGCGCCAGGTCGAGGCCGGTGTGCGAGTCCTTCAGGGGCTGCGCGGTGCAGATCCGGACCCCGCCGAGCACGTCCACGGTCTTCATGAAGCTGGTGAAGTCGACCTCCAGATAGTGGTCGATCTTCACATGGGTCATGTTCTCCACGGTGCGCACGGTCAGCTGCGGCCCGCCCTCCGCGTAGGCCGCGTTGAGCTTCACCGGATGCGCGCCGTGCCGCACCCCCGTGGTCCCGTCGACGTGCTCGGGCACCTCGACGTACGAGTCCCGCGGCAGGCTCACCACGGTGGCCCGCTCCCGGTCCTCCGAGATGTGCACGATCATGATCGTGTCGGTGCAGTGGCAGGGCGTGCCGCCCAGCCGGAACCGCCGCCGCTCCACCTCGGAGATCTTGTCCCGGCTGTCGGTGCCGACCAGCAGGACGTTCATGCCGTGCCCGCCGCTCGGGCGGTTCTTCATGTCCTTGAACGGGTCCACCCGGTCGATGTCCGCGTCCAGGCTGGTGACCACCGCGTGCCCGATCCCCGCCGAGGCCAGCACCACCACGGACAGCGTCGTCACCGCCCGCATGGCCCAGCGGGGCCGCTTCGGGCGCACGGGCCGCACGGTCCGTGCGGGCGGCCGTGGCACACGGCGGGGCGGCTGCGGGCGGCGCTGCGGCCGGGCAGCGGGCCGGGGCGGGCTGGGGGGCAAGGGGACACCTCCGGACGACGGCCGTACGTGGGATCCGGCGCAACGGTAGGCCCATACGATCTCCAGCCCGCCGCACTAGCCCGGCGGCACGCACCGGTGTCCCCCGTTCGCGGTAACGTGAGTCCCCTATGAACGCCAAGTCCGACGTGCGGCTCCCCGCAGTTTCTGTGATCATGCCCGTCCTCGACGAGGAGCGGCATCTGCGCGCGGCCGTCCAAGCGATCCTCGCGCAGGAGTACGCCGGTGAGATGGAGGTCGTGATCGCCCTCGGTCCGTCCACGGACCGCACGGACGAGATCGCCGCCGAACTGGTCCGTGACGACCCGCGTGTGCACACCGTCCCGAACCCGACCGGCCGTACCCCGGCCGGCCTCAACGCCGCGATCAAAGCCTCCCGTCACCCGATCGTGGTACGCGTCGACGGGCACGGCATGCTCTCGCCGAACTACATCGCCACCGCCGTACGGCTCCTGGAGGAGACCGGCGCGCAGAACGTCGGCGGCCTCATGCACGCCGAGGGCGAGAACGACTGGGAGCACGCCGTCGCCGCCGCGATGACCTCGAAGATCGGGGTCGGCAACGCCGCCTTCCACACCGGCGGCACGGCAGGCCCGGCGGAGACCGTCTACCTCGGTGTCTTCCGGCGCGCGGCGCTGGAGCAACAGGGCGGCTACAACGAGGAGTTCATCCGCGCCCAGGACTGGGAGCTGAACTTCCGCATCCGCGAGGCCGGCGGCCAGATCTGGTTCTCGCCGGAGCTGAAGGTGTCCTACCGCCCCCGGCCCTCGGTGCGCGCCCTGGCCAAGCAGTACAAGGACTACGGCCGTTGGCGGCACGTCGTCGCCCGCTACCACGAAGGCTCCATCAACCTGCGTTACCTGGCCCCGCCGACGGCGGTGTGCGCGATAGCCGCCGGCATCGTGGTGGGCGTCGCCCTCACCCCGTGGGCCCTGGTGGTCCCGGGCGGCTACCTGGCGGCGATCGTCGCCGGTTCGGTGCCCGCGGGCAAGGGGCTGCCGGCGCCCGCCCGCCTGCGCATCCCCGTGGCCCTCGCCACCATGCACATGTCCTGGGGCTGGGGCTTCCTGACCAGCCCGCGCTCCCTGGCCAGGCGGGTCATCGCCTCCCGCCGCCCGGCGGTGGCGCACACCCCGTGAGGCACTGAGCCCCGGAACGCGCGCGGGCCCCTCCCCCAAGCGGGGAGGGGCCCGTCGTCGTCAGCGCGCCACCACTGTCCTTACGGGCAGGGCTCCACCACTGTCAGCCGGCAGGGCTCTGCCACCGCCTGGCCCCTACCACTGGTAGGGCTTGTACACGTCCATGCACTGGTCCTTGTCGGAGCCGTTGATGGCGTCGGAGGTGCTGGGCAGGTCACCGGCCTTCGGGGCCGCCTGCTTCGGATAGTCGGTGCCGCTGCGCCAGTCGGCGCCCACGACGACCGTGACCCCCGACACATCGGTCGACTGCTTCACCGAACCCGCCGGAATTCCCAGCGACTTGGCGACCGCGGCGGCATCGCCCGCCAGATCCGCGCTCGGGTACCGCACCGTCGTCCGCTCCTCGGCCAGCGCCGCCGACGTGTCCTTCGCCGCCCTGGTGTAGCCCCGCTGTGCCAGCACCTGACTGATCTCGTCCGCCCGGCCCGGGACCGCGGCGAGCGTGGACGACCGGGTGCCGTTCTGCACCATCACACCGAGCCGGTCGGGGGAGACGGACGGCGCCTTGGTCGCCTGGGGCGAGGCCGTCGTCGTCTTCTTCTTCGGCTCGGCCGCGCCCTTGGCGTCGAACGGCACGTCGTCGCGGAGCATCTGCCACAGCTTGTCCGCGTCGGCGGTGTCCGGAACGACGTGCGCGTCCGGGTCCTGAGGGTCCTCCACCCAGGGCATCGTCGTCATCGTGATGCGGTTCGTCGGCACCGATTTGAGCTGCATGCCCAGGTCGTAGAGCTTCTTGACCGTGCCGATCTCCTCCGAGACCTTGAGCGAGTTCACGGCCGAGTCGGCGAGGCCCATCAGCCGCCCGGTGTCCGTGAAGACGTTCTGCTGCTTCAGCGTGCGGATCATCGAATTCAGGTACATGTGCTGGGCCCTGGCCCGCAGCGGGTCGCTGCCCCAGGCGTGCCGGGTGCGCAGCCACTGGAGCGCCTGCTCGCCCTTCACCTTGTGGGTGCCGGCCGTCAGCTTCAGGCCCGAGCCGCCGCTCACCCCGGGCAGCGGGCGGTCCCACACGTTCTGCTTCACACAGACGTCGACCCCGCCGATGGCGTCCGCCATGCTCACCACGCCGCCGAAGTCGATCGTCATCCAGTGGTCGATGTAGATTCCGGTGAGGTTCTCCCAGGTGGCCAGCGTGCAGCCGGCTCCGCCGCGGGCGAGCGTCTCGTTGATGATGGCGTTGGTCGCCGGGAACTTCTCGCCGGTCTTGGGGTCCTTGCACTCGGGTATGTCGACCCGGGTGTCGCGGGGAATGCTCACCAGGGCCGCGCTCTTGCGGTCCGCGGAGAGGTGGATGAGCATCTGTACGTCGGCGAGCGGCGGATTGGTGCGGAGGTCCTTGCCGCCGCCGAGCTTCACGTTCTCGTCCGAGTCACGGCTGTCGGAACCCAGCAGCAGGATGTTCACCGGCGTCTGCCCGGCCGCGTTCGGCTGGGCCTTCTTCGCCTTGGAGTCGCCGCTGCTGCGCTGCCCCTTCTGGATGCTGCCGTTGAGGTGCTGGTAGTAGAGGTAGCCGGCGCCCGCCGTCCCCAGTATCACCACCGCGAGCACCGTCGCCGACCAGCGCAGCACGCGCCTCTTGCGACTGCGTCTCTGGCCGTTCGGACCGCCGCCGTGCCGCCCGCCGCCGGGACGGCCGCCGCCGTCGGACGCACCTGACTCCCGCGGTATGAGTGGCGTCGTGCTCTCGACCGCGGGGACTTTCCCCCGCACACCGCTCTGCGCCAAAACCCTGCCCTCCCCACCCTGCGCCTGCCATACGGGTCCGTCCCGCGCCTGATTAGACGCGCGACGGACCCAATGGGTTACCTGGAAGACGCACCTCGTCTGCTTGCAATCGTCAGCGGTGCCGAAGCCGTACGCGTACCGGCGCGGGTCCCCCGGATAAACGGCGCAGCGCCGCCGGACACCGATGACGGGCAGCACTCCGCCCGGAAGGCCACCGTCCCGGCGTCCGGCCGGGCCGGGTTTCGCCTAGGAGGCGCACTTGACCTCGTCCGCCGTGGACTTGTCGACGTCCGGCGCCTTCGCCGGAGCGGACAGGGACTCACCCGGACCCTGGAAGTCCTTGCCCAGGGTCAGCGTCATCGTCGGCAGTCCCTGCGAGTTGGTCACGCTCTTGCCGGGCTTCATCTGGGCCCCGGCAAGCCCCAGGATGGAGGCCAGTTCGCGGGCCTGGTCCGCCTGGTCGGGCGCGTACTCAAGGGTGGTCTTGCTCAGCTTCACGCCCGCGGGGGCGTTGCCGGCGTTCTCCGACTTGAGTACACCCTCGTCGTTCTGCAGCCATTCCAGGGCATCCTGGGCCATGCCGGTCTCGGCGCCGCCGTTGAGGATCCGCACCCGGACCTCGGACGGGTCGGACTTGGTGCCCTTGAGCCGGCCGGCCTCCGCGTCCTTCTTCTGCTGCTGCTCCTTCTTCTTGACCTCGGTGAAGGAGACGTCGTTCTTGATCGCCTTGAACACGGCGGGGGCGGTCGCGTCGTTGAGGACGACCGTGACAGGTACCTTCTCCGCCGGGTTGTCCACCACCGGGACGGTCGTGAAGGTCAGGTTCTTCGGATCGAGTTTGCCCAGCTCAAGGCCCAGGTCCTTGAGTTTGCCGAAGCTTTCCAGCTGGCTGTCCACGGTCAGCGCCTTGGTGGCCGCCTCCGCCAGCTTCAGCATCTTCGTCGGGCTGGTCAGGGTGGAGTTCCCCTTCAGCTTGCGCATCAGCGCGCTCAGGAACTGCTGTTGCAGCGTGATCCGGCTGAGGTCGCCGCCGAAGCCGACGGAATGGCGGGTACGCACGAACGCCAGGGCCTGCTCACCGGAGATGGTGTGCTTGCCCTTGGAGAGCTTGAGGTGCGAGTCGGGGTCGTCGATGTCCTTGGCCAGGCAGACCTCCACCCCGCCCACGGCCTCGGTCAGCGTCTTGACCGCGTTGAAGTCGGCGACCATGAAGTCGTCCGGGGTGATCCCGGTCACCTCGGTCACTGTGCGCATGGTGCAGCTCGGGGTCCGCCCGTCCTGCCCGAGGCTCGTGTTGAAGCGGACGCCCTCCGTACCCGGAATGACCTTCGTGCTGCCGTCGGGCTGCTGGGTGGGGCAGTCCGGGACGTCGACGATCAGGTCGCGCGGGATGCTCAGCGCGGTCGCGTTGGACCGGTCCTTGGACACGTGGAGCAGGATGTTGGTGTCGGCGTGCCCGACGCTGCCCGCGTCGCCGTAGCCCTCGTTGCCCGAGCCGGTGCGCTTGTCCGTGCCGATCAGCAGGATGTTGATGGCCTGGTCCGTGCGGAAACCGCCGGTGCTCGCACCGTCGTCGGAGACGGAGGTGATGTTGCCGTTGAGGTGCCTGATGTAGAGGTAACCGGCCGCCGACACGGCGACCAGCACGAATGCCAGGCTGCCGCCGGTCCAGATCAGCGCCTTCTTCGCCTTCGCCTTCTTCGCCGGCCGCCGACCGCGGCCTCGTACGGGCTGCTCGGGCTCACCGCGGCGCCGCCGCTGCGCCGGGATCTCCCGCCCCGGCGCTCTGCCCTGTCCCCGTCCCGGTGCCGCCGCCCGGTCGCCGGGTACACGGCTGGTCTCCTGGGGTCCGCCGGACCGGCGCGGCCCGGGTACCGACGACTGCGGAGCGGGATTACCCAGTCGCAGTTCGTATTCGCCGGTGTTCGGATTGAGCACCCACTGGTCTGCGGGATCGAAATTGTCCGCCCGCCCACGGCCTTGCGCGTCCACGGTTGTCCGAATCCTCCGTCGGGGCCACGCGGCGCCTCCCCCCTTCAAGGCGCTCGGGTCTCGGTCAAACAGTGCACAGCCCCACATGCCTCGTGGCGTGGTGCACCGGGTCACACTATCCGCCCAGTTCAGCGTCGAGGGACGGCAGTGACAAATTCCGCACCGCTTACAACCGGGCAATCCGTCGCATACGCCTGGATAAAAGCTCGTCGACTTGCTACGCACTTCATGCGCAGTCGTCCTCGGCGGCTGTCCGGCCCGGGAACGCCGGAGCCGGAGAAGGGGCCTGCCGCCCGCCTGATTTGCCGCTGTTCGCCGATGAATGCTGCGGATCATTCCGGGTGATCGTCACCGGTGTGTCGGACCGCAGCTGTTCGAACAGCGCTCCGGCCGCGGGCTGGACGAGCTGGTCGCGATTGGTGTCGTAAGCGTACGAAGTTCGCGGAACGGTCATGAACTGCACATGTTCGGTGGGGATGTTCCGCAGCCCGCGTACCAGTTGGTACAAACCACGCAGACTCGCCAGTTCGGGATCGGTGGTGAGCGACGACGTGGCCGCGTCCAGCAGGGGATACAGCTTCACCGGGTTCAGCAGGGTGTCGTTGCTCCGCGCCTCGCCGACGAGCGCGGCGAGGAACTGCTGCTGGCGCGCCATCCGGTCGGTGTCGCTGCCGTCGCCGAGGGACTTGCGGGCCCGTACGAAGCCCAGTGCCTGTTCGCCGTCGAGCGTGACCCGGCCCGCGGGCAGCTTCAGCTGGGCGGCCTTGTCGTCGACCGGTTTCCGCAGACACACCTCGACCCCGTCGACGGCGTCCACCATCTTCTTGAAGCCGCTGAAGTCGACGACGGCGTAGTGGTCGATCCGGATGTTCGTCAGCTTCTCGACGGTCCGCACCGCGCAGGCCGAACCGCCCGTCTCGAAGGCTTGGTTGAGCATCGTCAGGGCCGGCCGGCTGCGCCCGCCGTCCGGCCGCAGACAACTCGGCACGTCGACCATCAGGTCCCGGGGGAGGGACACGGCGGTGGCGCTGCGCCGGTCCGCGGCGAGATGGAGCAGGATCATGGTGTCGGACCGCGCGGTGCCGGAGTCCCGCCCGTACGCCCCGTTGCCGTCCCCGGAGCGGGTGTCGGACCCGATCAGCAGGATGTTCTGCGCGCCGTGCACCAGGGCCGTGGGGCGCTCGCGCTCGTAGCGGGCCAGCTCGGCGGCGGCTGCCTCGTCCGCCGTCATGTTGCCGTTCAGTCTCGTGTACAGGGCCCACCCGCCCCCGGTGCCCAGCAGGACCAGCGTCGCCAGCCCCAGCGCCGACCAGGTCGTCCACCGCCGCCGGCGCCGGCGGGTCAGCCCGTCCCCGGTGGCGGAGGCGCCTGCCCCGGGACCGGGGGCGCTCCCGGAGGACGTACCTGCGGTGTCGCTCACGTACGGTCCACCCCCTCGTGGCGTACGAACGTGCGGTTCTGCTCCTTCGACGATCGCCCGGATGGGTGCCGGAGGCGGCCCGTGTTACTCCAATCGGGTGACGGCGCCGAGGGCCGCCGGGAGGGCCGAGGCGGGCAGGACCGCTCGGCGCGCGGTGCGGCCCCGGGGTGCGGCGGAGGGGGTGAATCATGTGGATGACCAGCGGAAACGGGTACGGTCTCGGACCTCGCCCGCACCCCGCAAGGCACCGCAGGGCCCGCACCTGGCACCGGCCCCTACCCCGGAAGGGCGGGACCCGGCAACGGGATGTCGACGGTAAGGGGCGGGTGTCGGGGGTGGGCCGTACCCGGGTGTCTGTGGTGCCTCCGGTGTCTCCGGTGGCCGTTTCTCTTGTGGTGCCTGTGGTGCTTTGGGTCTTGTGTTGCCCGTGGGGTCAGTGGCGGGAGGCGGTCACCCGTTCGCTCTCCATCCGCTTGGCCAGGGCGTTCTCGTCCAGCCGCGGCAGGTGCCGGCACAGCACCACGGACCCCCCGACGGCCAGCGGGGCGTACAGGCCCGCGCTCAGGCCCTCCCAGGTGTCGTACGGAAGTCCGGACAGCAGCCGGGAGCCGGGCCCGGTCAGGTCCAGCCCGGGCGCGTCGGCGCGGGCCCGGTCGACGACCTCGGACCCGGTCAGCTCCGCCCCGGCCACGATCAGCGCGGGCTCCTCCGGATCGACCGGTGCGAAGGGCGCGAACCGGTCCCCCTGGCCCGGCACCTCCACGGCGTAGTCGAGGAACCCGGCCGGCGGCTGCGGAAAGCGCCCGCCCAGTGGCCGCAGCGCCAGCGCGACCCGCTCGCCGGAGCAGGCCCGCGCCGCCTCCAGCGTGTCCGGCCCGCTTACCACGACGTCAGCCGCGGCGGGATCCCCGGCCACGTCCGCGACCGCGCCCACCGACGAACACGCCAGCAGCCACACCGCGGTCTGCCAGTGCGCGGGCAGCAGCAGCGCGACCCGGTCCCCGGGACCCGCGGCCAGGTCGCCCTGGAGCAGGTTCGCGGTCTTGGCCACCCAATTGGCGAAGGTGGCCACGGACAGTTCGACACGTTCGCCCGTGGCGTCGTCGTAGAAGGTCACCAGGGGGCGTCCGGGATCCGCGGCGAGCGCGGAACGCAGCAGGTCGGCGGGGGTGCGATCGGTGGCGTTCACCCGCGCAAGGGTACGCGCCGCCCGGCCTGCCGACCGCCCGGCGGCGCCACCGGTTCGGGCGAACGGAACCCGACGGCCCGTCAAGTCCGCAATGGACAGATATGTACGGCTCTGTTGAAGATCAGGGACATGCGTGGATTCCTCTTCTCCTCCTCCCCGACCGGCGCCCCCACGGTCGGGGTCGGCCTCACCTGCGCGGCCGTGCTCTCCCTCCCCCTGACCCTGCCCGCAGCCGCCGCGCCCGCACGACCGGTGCCGGCCGCGGACGGGTCCATGACCGGCGGCCGGACCTCCGGCCCGGCGGTCCCCGGCAGCACCCAGTCGCTGCCGCTCGTCCCCCTCACCCGCGAACTCGTCCTCGGCTCCGCCCCCCAGCAGGGCGTCCACCGCCAGGACGTACGCCACTTCTCCCTCGTCGGTGTCGTCTGGGACAATCCCGGCACCGAACTCCACGGCCAGGTCCAGGTCCGCACCCGCTCCGCCACGACCGGCACCTGGTCCGGCTGGCAGGACGTCGACACGCACAACGCGCACGGCGCCGACCCGGACACCGCGGAGAACACCTCCGGCCGGGTGCACGGCGCCACGGCCCCGCTGTGGGTGGGCGACTCGGACGCCGTGGAACTGCGGGTCCGCGCCGACGCCGCACCGGCCACCGGCGACGGCCGTACCTCGTCCGCCACGGCGCCCCTGCCGTCGGGGCTGCGCCTGGAACTCATCGACCCCGGCGCGGAGTCACCGGCCTCGGACTCCGCGGGCGACCCGGACCGCACCGGCGTCGGCCTCGACGACGCCGCGGCCGGCGCCTCCGCCGCCAACAGCGACCTCGTACCGCTCGGCGCCGCCGAGATCCCGGCGCTCAGCAAGGAGGACACCGAGCGGGAAGCGCTCGCCCAGCGCGGCCCCGAAGCGGCCGGGACACAGCTCGTGAAGCCGCACACCGGGCCGCGCCCGCGCATCGTCACCCGGCACGGCTGGGGCGCGGACGAGAAGCTGCGCGAACGGGGCTTCGTCTACACCAAGACGGTCAAGGCGGCGTTCGTGCACCACACCGCCTCGGGCAACAACTACACGTGCTCGCAGGCCCCGTCCGTCATCCGCGGTATCTACCGCTACCACGTCAAGAGCATGGGCTGGCGGGACATCGGCTACAACTTCCTCGTCGACAAGTGCGGAAACATCTACGAGGGCCGCGCCGGAGGTGTGACCAAGGCCGTCAAGGGCGCCCACACCCTCGGTTTCAACAGCGACAGCATGGGCGTCGCGGCCATCGGCACCTTCAACTCCACCAAGCCGCCCTCCGCCGCGGTGACCGGTGCCGCCAAACTCACCGCGTGGAAGCTCGGCCTCTACGGCGCGAACCCGAAGGGGAAGACATACCTGAGGTCCGGCGGTGGCAATCTGTACCCGAAGGGGAAGAACGTACGACTGAACGTGATCTCCGGTCACCGGGACGGGTACGCCACGGACTGCCCGGGCAAGCAGCTGTACTCCAAGCTCGGCACGGTCCGTGCCGCCGCGGCCCGCTACCAGGGGCGCTGAGGCCGGGGCGCGCGTTCACGCCGTCGAGGACGGCCGGGGGGACATCGCACGCGTACACCGCGTGCAGCCGCGCGGTCATCGAGGGCGTCGTCGCCGGGTCTGCATACACCGACCGGCCGAAAGAGGTTCGGCCCGGGGCGCCCGGGTGTCCAGCAGCACGATCCTGCCCGGCGCGGTCATCGAACCCGGCGCCGTCGTCACCGACTCGCTGATCGGCACCCGTGCCCGCGTCGGCGAACGCTTGGTCCTGCCCGGCACGGTCATCGGTGACGGCGCGGTCGTCGGCGCCGACAACGAACTCCGCGCGGGCGCCCGCGTCTGGTGCGACGCCCGCATCCCGGCCGGCGCGCTCCGCTTCTCCTCCGACCAGTAGTTCTCGTCCCCCGGTCAGTAGTTCTCCGTCGGCCGCAGCTTTTCGGGCTGGTTCCGGGGGCGCGGGTGGCGCCCGGAAGGGGCGCGGGGAACTGCGCGACCGGCCACGACGGCGCGGCAGACGAACGACGGCACATCGCGGCACTTCCGGCGGAGCGCACCGTGGGGCAGTGACCGCGGTCCGGGGCCCGCGACCCGGCCGGTGGTTCTCTGTCGGCCGTAGCTTTTCGGGCTGGTTCCGGGGGCGCGGGTGGCGCCCGGAAGGGGCGCGGGGAACTGCGCGACCGGCCACGACGGCGCGGCAGACGAACGACGGCACATCGCGGCACTTCCAGCGGAGCGCACCCCGCCCCGCTACAACCGCCCGATGTCCCCGCGCGGCATCCGCGGCGCCCGCCGTGCCGGGGTCCGTCCGCTCAGCAGGATCAGCCGGGTCGCCCGATGCCGCTGACCCGCGTACGGCTCCAGCAGCGACAGCATCACGGAGTCGTCCGCGTGCCGGTCCCCGGCGAGCGCCCAGCCCACGATCCCCGGCAGGTGCAGATCCCCGACGGTCACCGCGTCCGGCGCCCCATGGCTGCGCTGCACGGTCTCCGCCGACGTCCAGGGGCCGATCCCCGGCACGACCTGCAACCTCGCCTGCGCGTCCGCCGGTTCCAGCCGGACCGCCTCCTCCAGCCGCGCGGCGACCCGTACGGCCCGCAGAATCGTCGACGCCCGCTTGTCGTCGACCCCGGCCCGGTGCCACTCCCAGGAGGGAATCAGCGCCCAGGTCCGCGGCGCGGGCATCACCCACATGCGCCCCTCCACCGGCCCCGGCGCGGGCTCCCCGAACTTCCGCACCAGCAGCCGCCAGGCCCGGTACGCCTCGTCGGTCGTGACCTTCTGCTCCAGGACGGACGGGATCAACGACTCGAGCACCAGCCCGGTACGGGTCAGCCTGAGCCCCGGACGCCGGTGCCGGGCGACGGCCACCAGCCGGTGCCGCGGCGCGAACGCCTCCGGGTCGTCCGCCGCGCCGAGCAACTCGGGCAGCCGTTCCAGCAGCCACTCCGCCCCGGGGCCCCACGCCTCACCGCGCACCCGGCCGTCGTACGCCGACACCCGCAGCGTCCCGGGCCCGGCGGGCGTCCGGCTGGTCCGCCACACGGATCCGTCCGGCGCGGCCCGGAACGTGGGATCCGCCGGTCCACGCCTGAGCGGCCCCAGCACCAGCCCGATGTCGAGCTGCCACTCCGGCGCCCAGGTCCGTACCCGCTCCGGAGCCGGACCGGCCGGCCGCGGCACGCCCGCGGGCACGGCGGCCTGCCCACCGCGCACGGTGGTGCGCGTGGGCCGCGGAGCGAATCGTCCTGCCATGGCAGAGGTCCCAGAGCTTCCGGTGCCG
Source organism: Streptomyces sp. NPDC001270 (assembly GCF_042896695.1). Lineage (NCBI taxonomy): Bacteria > Bacillati > Actinomycetota > Actinomycetes > Kitasatosporales > Streptomycetaceae > Streptomyces > Streptomyces sp. NPDC001270. Next base: position 16,163 of record NZ_JBIAXM010000053.1, read on the forward strand.
TCTAATGCCGTCTAATGCCGTCTAATGCCGTCTAATGCCGTCCAACGAGGTCCAACGAGGTCCAACGAGGTCCAACGAGGTCTGACGACGTCCAACGAGGTCTGACGCGGTCTTCGAGACTATGAGGTCTTCGAGGTTCGTGAGGTCCACGAGGCGGTCGTCCCCACCGGTTCCGCTCAGACGTGGGGGAACTGGGCGACCCCAGTTCCCCCACGTCCCGCGGAGTCGTTGCCGAACCGCGGCGGTCACCGCACTTCGACGAAGGCCGACACCTCGCGCTCCGGACGCTCCCGGGGCCGCTCGGCCGGATGCCCGACCGCGACCGCACCCATCGGATCCCAGTCCTGTGGGAGCCCGAGCACCTCGCGCACCACGTCCCGGCAGAACATCGTCGACGACACCCAGGCCGAGCCCAGCCGCTCCCCGGCCAGCGCGACGAGGAAGTTCTGCACGCCCGCGCCCGTGGCGACCACGAACATCTCCCGCTCGGCACCGTCCCGCCGCGCGTCCCCGTAGGTGTGCGAGCCGTCCATCACCAGACACGGCACGACGAGATACGGCGCGCCCCGCAGCACCTCGCCGCGGCGCACCCGCTTGGCGATCGACTCCTCGCTCTTGCCGTCCCGCCGCAGATCGGCGATCCACGCCTCCCGCATGGCGTCGAGCAGCCGGGTCCGCGCCGCCGCCGACTCCAGCAGTACGAACCGCCACGGCGTCGTGTGGTGCGGCGCGGGCGCGGTCACCGCGGCGGCCACCGCCCGTCGTACCGCCCCGGGATCGACGGGCTCGTCGTTGAAGGCCCGTACGGTGCGCCGCAGGGTCACCGCTTCCCGCACGGCCTCGGAGGTGCCGAGCCGGAACATGTCGTCGCGGGCGTCGCGCACCAGGGCCCGCGCACCCTCGGCCTGCCCACCGCTCACCAGCTGGGACAGCCCGCGCAGCACCGCCACCGGCCGCCCGGCCGCCTTGCCCTTCACCAGATCGCCCGCGGCGGCCAGTTCGTCCGCCGTGGCGACGACGGTGGCGCTGAGCGGATTGCCGTGCGCGTCCGTGCCGCCCCGCAGATCGTCCAGGACGCGCACGCCCGCCGCGCCGATCGCCACGTCCGTGAGTCCCGCCCGCCAGGGCCGCCCGAAGGTATCGGTGACCACGACCCCGACGTCCACGCCGAGCGCTTCGCGCAACCCGTCGCGGATCGCGCGCGCGGACGCGTCGGGGTCCTCGGGCAGCAGCAGCACCGTGCCCGCCGGAGTGTTGGAGGCGTCGACCCCGGCGGCGGCCATGACCAGGCCCTGCCGGTTCTCGACGATCCGCAGCAGGCCGCGTCTGGCCACCACCCGTACGGTCTCCGCGTCGATCGCCGCCTCCCGGTCGGCCGCCTCGACGACGCGCCCCTCGGCCTTGGACACGATCTTGGAGGTGACGAGCAGCACGTCCCCGTCGAGCAGTCCCGGCTCGGCCGCGGCGATCAGCTTCGCCAGGTCGTCGCCCGGCTGGACCTCGGGAATCCCGGCGACGGCCCAGACCCGGAACCCGTCCGCACCGCGCCCCGACCCCGCACCCCCGGCCGGTCCGTCCCCCCGCCCCGCACGGCCCACGCCATCAGCGACGGCCTCCCCACCGTCGTCGGCAGGCACACGCGAGCCACCTGTGGACACACGCAAGCCGCCTGTGGACACACGCGAGCCCTCCACAGGCCCGCGCGCGCCGCCGGCAGGCACACGGGCCCCTCCGACGGGCGCAGCCGCCCCATCGACCCCGCCCGGCGTGCCGATCGTCTCGCCGCTCAAGCTCCCCGCACCTCCTCCGCGAGCGCCAGCGCCTCACGCGCCATCTGCGCCGTCGCAGCCACGTCGGTCATCATCAGGGGTACGGCCCGGCAGCGGATGCCGGCCGACTCGACCCGCTCGACCGCGTCCGCGTCGACCGTGTCGACGAGCCAGCCGTCGAGCAGGCCCGAGCCGTAGTGCTCGGCGACCGCGGCCGCCGTGGACTCCACGCCCACCGCCGCGAGCACCTTGTCGGCCATCCCGCGCACGGGCGCGTTCCCGACGATGGGGGACAGGCCCACCACCGGCACGCCCGCGTCGGCGATGGCCTCCCGGATGCCGGGCACGGCGAGGATGGTGCCGACGGAGACGACCGGGTTGGACGGCGGGAAGAGAATCACGTCCGCCTCGGCGAGGGCCTCCAGGACGCCCGGTGCCGGCTTGGACTGCTCGGCCCCGACCGGCACGACGGCCTCGGCCGGGACGGAGGCGCGCAGCCGCACCCAGTACTCCTGGAAGTGGACGGCCTTGCGCTCGCCGTCGATCTCGACCGCCACATGCGTCTCGACCCGGTCGTCGGTCATGGGGATCAGCCGGACGCCCGGCTTCCAGCGGTCGCACAGCGCCTCGGTCACCGCGCTCAGCGGATAGCCCGCGCCGAGCATCTGCGTCCGCACGATGTGCGTGGCGAAGTCCCGGTCGCCGAGCCCGAACCACCCGGGTCCGACTCCGTACGCCCCGAGTTCCTCCTTGAGGTGGAAGGTCTCGTCGGCCCGTCCCCAGCCCTGCTCCTCGTTGATGCCGCCGCCCAGCGTGTACATCACCGTGTCGAGGTCCGGGCAGACCTTCAGCCCGAAGAGGTGGATGTCGTCGCCGGTGTTGCCGATCACCGTGACGTCCGCGTCCGGCGCGGCCTGCTTCAGACCGCGCAGGAACCGGGCACCGCCGATGCCGCCTGCCAGAACCACAATGCGCATGGAATCAGTGTGTCAGCCGGGTACGACAACGCGTCAGGCAGTCAGCGGACGCGGCACGCCGCGGGCCTCGCAGTGCGGGGCGGTGTGCATGGTCATCTCGGTGAGGCCCGGATGGTAGACGTGCAGGCTGACCGCGGGCTCCAGCGCGTCGTTGACCACCTCGTGCACATATCCCGGCGCGAACACCCGCTGCACGCCCGGCGCCAGCACGCGCGCGCCCCGTGCGGACCGCTCCGTCAGCGCGCCCTCCAGGACCGTCAGCACTCCGGAGGACCGGCCGTGGTCGTGCCGCCCGGTGCCCTGCCCGGGGACCCAGGACAGCAGCCACACCTCGTAGCCGGGGCCGGTGCGCAGCCGGTGGTACCAGCGGGTCGTCGCGTCGTACCGGACCAGGTGCGCCCACTGGGCGCGGTCGGCCGCGACGGTGCGGGCGAGTCCCACGAAACCGGCGACGGTCTCCGGGTGCTCGCGCGGGGGCTGGAGCAGGTGGGGGACTTCGAGGAGGTCGCCGGCGATCTGCAGGTCGTTGTCGCTGTTCATCGTGGTGCTGTGGGTCCTCGGCAGGAAGTGGCGGGGGGCTTCGGGACGGGGGAGCGAAGAGGGGAGAAGGAGAAGCGGAGAAGCGGAGAAGAGGGGAAGCGGAGTGGAGAAGAAGAAAGGAGAGCGGTGGGCCGGGCGAAGCGGAGCGGACGGAGCGCGGAGGCTTCGGGAAGGCGGGCTGGGGCAGACAGCGGCCGAGCCGGACGGATGGGACGGACTCGGGGGAACAGCCGGAGCGCGCTTGGCTCAACAGCCGCAACAACAACAGCTGCGGCGAGCGCGGGCAGCACCGTGGGACCCGGCGGAGCGGGTCGGGGTGAGAGCCGAGTTCGCGAGCATGCCCTCAAGGACATCGGTTCACACCCGCAGTGTCAACTTGGCATCCGATATGTGGCACATGCTTCACCTCATCCGGTTCCTCTCCGGGGTGAAAGGTTTGCCCGTCGGGCCGCCGGGAGACATCGCGCACATCCGGGAGCGCGGGTTCCGCCGGAACGCGATCGAACTCCTGGGCGTCCTTCAGCGTACGGATCCCCGCAGATGCCGTACGGGTTCGGCGGCCCTCCCGGGGCTTCAGCAGCATGTCGAGGTTTATGGCGATTTGAACACTTTCCGCTCGGCCTTGGTTCCGCAGAGTGAATAACGGGCCCAATAGCAGATCTCGGCTTGACTCGCCCGGAGCAGCACACTTGTAATTTCACTCGTGTCGTTCAGCCGAAATCGGTAACGGCCGCCACACGGGGACGTGAAAGACAGACGAGGGGCGCACATGACCGAGCTGGTGCAGCAACTGCTGGTCGACGACGCGGACGAGGAACTCGGCTGGCAGGAGCGCGCGCTGTGCGCCCAGACCGATCCCGAGTCCTTCTTCCCCGAGAAGGGCGGCTCGACCAGAGAGGCCAAGAAGGTCTGTCTCGCCTGCGAGGTCCGCTCCGAGTGCCTCGAATACGCCCTCGCCAACGACGAGCGCTTCGGCATCTGGGGCGGCCTGTCCGAGCGTGAGCGCCGCAGGCTGAAGAAGGCGGCCGTCTGATCGGGGCAGCACGGAACCTTCAGGTACATACGTCGCGAACGGCCCGTAGCCGGTGGGTTATCCACAGGCGGCGGGCCGTCGTCATGCCCAGCCGATAGTGTGGTCGCTCGTCCGAGACGCCGCGCCGCCCCCTCGGGGTGCGGGCGTCCACCACAGTCCACCGAACCGGGGCCCGTACCTCGATGTCCGTGCACAGCCATACGGCAGCCAGTCAAGACGCCGCTGCCGCCGCAGCGTTCGACCCGGCCCGCCCGGCGGTGTTCGAGCCTGCCCACTCGGCAGCCTTCGACCCCGCCCGTCCGCCCGAGTTCCCGCGGCACGTGGTGACCGCGGTGCTCGTCTCCCACGACGGCGCCCGCTGGCTGCCCGACGCGCTCGCCGGGCTGTTCGGCCAGGAGCGGCCCGTCCAGCACGCGATGGCGGCCGACACCGGCAGCGCGGACGAGTCCGCCCAGCTGGTCACCGACGCGTTCGGCGCCGACCGCGTGCTGCACCTCGCCCGCCGCACCGGCTTCGGCCAGGCCGTCGAGGAGGCCAACCGCACCGCGCCCGTCCTCACCCCGGACGAGCTGCCCTACCTCAAGCGCCCCAGTGGCTGGGACCCCGTCACGCGTACCTGGCGCGACGAGGCGTACGACATGCCGGAGCTGCCGCACGGGGAGCCCGTGCAGTGGCTGTGGCTCCTGCACGACGACTGCGCCCCCGAGCCCGACGCCCTGGCCCAGCTGCTGCGCGTGGTCGACAACGAGCTGGAGCTGGGCCGCGACGACGTGGCCGTCGTCGGCCCCAAGCTCCGCGGCTGGTACGACCGCCGCCAGCTCCTGGAGGTCGGCGTCAGCATCGCCAACTCCGGCCGCCGCTGGACCGGCCTGGACCGCCGTGAACAGGACCAGGGCCAGCACGACCACGTGCAGCGCGTCCTGTCCGTCTCCACCGCGGGCATGCTGATCCGGCGAGATGTCTTCGAGGAACTCGGCGGATTCGACCGTCGGCTGCCCCTCATGCGCGACGACGTCGACCTGTGCTGGCGTGCCCATTCCGCCGGCCACCGCGTCCTCATCGCCCCCGAGGCCGTCGTACGGCACGCCGAGGCCGCCTCCCGCGAGCGTCGCACCGTCGACTGCGGCGGCCGCACCACTGCCTCCCCGCACAAGGTCGACAAGGCGGGTGCCGTCTACACCCTCCTCGTCAACGCGCGTACGGCGGTGCTGCCCTGGATCCTGCTGCGGCTGGTGCTCGGCACGCTCCTGCGCACCGTCGCCTACCTGGTCGGCAAGGTCCCCGGCCAGGCCGTCGACGAGGTCCGCGGTCTGCTGGGCGTCCTGCTGCGGCCCGAGCGGATCCTCGCCGGCCGGCGCAGCCGCGGTCGCCCGCAGGTGGACAAGGGCGAGCTGCGCCCGCTGTTCCCGCCGCCCGGCGCGACCGTGCGGGCCACCGTGGAACAGGTCGCGGGCAATGTCTTCGGCGCGTCCGACCCCGAGGTCTCCTCGGCCGGACGGCACGGCGGCGCGGTGGAGTCCGGCCCCGGCGGCGACGACGCGGACTTCCTGGAGGTCGAGCAGTTCGCCCGCCTCAAGCGCATCGCCCGCAAACCAGGCCCCGTCCTCTTCCTGGTCCTGCTGCTGGTCTCGCTGGTCGCCTGCCGCTCCCTGCTCGGCGGCGGCGCACTGTCCGGCGGCGCCCTGCTGCCCGCACCGGCCGACGCCGGCGGGCTGTGGTCGCGCTATCTCGACGCCTGGCACCCGGTGGGCACCGGCGGCACCCCGTCCGCGCCGCCCTACCTGGCGATCGTCGCGATGCTGGCGTCCGTACTGTTCGGCTCGACCGGCCTCGCGGTCACCGTGCTGCTCGTCTGCTCGGTTCCGCTGGCGGGCGTCACCGCGTACGTCGCCTCCCGCCCGCTCGTCACCTCGCGCCTCCTGCGCGCGTGGGCGGCCATCGCCTACGCCTTCCTGCCCGCCGCCACCGGCGCCCTCGCGAGCGGCCGGATCGGCACCGCCGTGCTGGCCGTGCTGCTGCCGCTGATCGCCCGCGCGGGCATCGCCGCGAGCGGCCTGGCACACGGCTCGGGCGTGCGTGGCAGCTGGCGCGCCACCTGGGCGTACGCACTGCTGCTGACCGTCACCACCGCCTTCACGCCGGTCGTGTGGCCCATCGCGCTGATCCTGGGCATCGGCGTGCTGGCCGTGCGCCGCGCGGACCTCCCCGCGCAGGGCCTGCGCTTCCTGACCCAGGTGGGCACCCCGCTGCTGGTCCTCGCGCCGTGGTCGCTGTCGCTGCTCCCGTTCGGCTTCTTCAAGGAGGCAGGACTGGAGTACGGCGCCTCGGCGGCCTCCGCGCTCGACCTGCTCGGCGCCAGCCCGGGCGGCCCCGGCACGGTGGACGGGCTGATGCTCATCGGCCTCGTGCTGGCCGCGCTGGCCGCCCTGCTGCGCTCCGAACGCCAGGCGGGCATCTACCGGGCCTGGGCGGTCGCCCTGGTGGCCCTCGTCTTCGCGGCCCTGTCCAACGGCTCCGCCTGGGCCGGCCCCGCCACTCTCGTCTACGGCATCGCGCTGCTCACCGCCGCCGCACTCGGCGCCGACGGGGCACGCGCACGCGTGGCCGAGCAGAGCTTCGGCTGGCGCCAGCCGGTCGCCGCGCTGATCGCCTTCGCGTCGGCCGCGGGCCCGCTGCTGGTCGCCGTGGGCTGGATGATCGGCGGCGCCGACGGACCGGTGGAGCGGCGCGACCCGGTGCAGGTGCCCGCGTTCGTCGCCGAGGACAGCGACACCGAGGACCAGGCCCGCACCCTGGTCCTCGACAGCGACTCCGGCGCACAGGTGCGCTACACCCTCGTCCGTGGCTCCGGCGCCCGCATGGGCGACGCCGAACTCGCCGTCGCGCAGGGCGAGAGCGCCACCCTCGACAAGGTCGTCGCCAACCTCGTCGCCGGCTCCGGCGCCGACCAGGCGGACCAACTCGGCGGCTTCGCGGTGCGCTACGTCATCGTCCACAAGGGCGCGCCCCGCGAGATGAGCCGCGTCCTCGACGCCACACCCGGCCTGAGCCGGCTCAGCGAGCAGGACGGCAGCGCGCTGTGGCGCGTCGACCAGCAGGTCTCGCGCGCGGCCATCGTGTCCGCCGACGGCTCGGGCACCCCGCAGGCCGTGGCCGCCGGTCCCGTCGACATCCACACCACCGTTCCGTCCGGCCCGGACGGCCGTGTCCTGCGGCTGGCCGACGCGGCCGCCGACGGCTGGACCGCCACCCTGGACGGCAAGCCGCTCACCCGTACCACGGTCGACGGCTGGGCCCAGGGCTTCGAACTCCCCGCCGAGGGCGGCACGCTGGACGTCGCCTACGACGCCCCGATCGGCCACACCGCCTGGCTGTGGGCCCAGGGCGCGCTCGCCGTGGTCCTGGTCGTGCTCGCCCTGCCCGGCCGTCGCCGCGACGTCGACGACGACCTGCCCGAGGAGGCCGCCGTCCCCGCCCAGGCCGTGGCCGGGGAGGGCCGCCGGGCCCGCCGCCTGCGCGCCCAGGCGGATGCCGAGGACTCCGGCGCGCCGGAGGCACCCGACCCGGACGGCCCGCCGTCCACCGAGGAGGCCCCGGCCGCCGTACCGCACCAGCAGACCTACGACACGCCGGTGCCCCCGGGCGAGGACACGGCGGCCTGGGGCAACGACACGGGCGCCTACGCGGGTACCGAGTACTACGGCGACCAGTACCAGGGCGCCGGCCAGTACCAGGGCACGGAGCAGTACCAGGGCGCCGGCCAGTACCAGGGCACGGAGCAGTACCAGGGCGCCGGCCAGTACCAGGGCGGCTACGACCAGCAGGCATACCAGGCGGATCCGTACCAGAGCGGCCAGTACGACCCGTACGGCTACGACGGCGCCCCCCAGCAGGGTGCCTACGACCCGACGTACCAGCAGGGTTACGAGCCCGGCTACGACGCGGGCTACGACCCGCATTACGACCCGGCGGCCCACCCCCACCCCCACCCCCATCCCCACCACGGCACCGCCAGCGAGCGCCCCGACGGGAGCCAGCAGTGAAGCGCACCACCCTGTCCCTGATCGCCGGCACGGCCGCGCTCGCCGCCGTCACCGGTTTCGCCACGCTGGAGACCCCGGCCGCCTCCGGCGCGGCCGCTCCCGGGGCGGCCGCCCAACTGCCGGTGGAGCGCACGAGCCTGCTGTGCCCGGCGCCGAGCCTCTCCGACATCGCCGAGACGTCGTACACGTCCTTCACCCCGGTCACGAAGGGCACGAAGGGCGACGGCAAGGCCGAACTGAAGCCGGTGACCGAGGAGTCGGCGGACGGCACCGGCGACACGGGCAAGGGCAAGGGCGGCAAGAAGAAGGACGCCGAGCCGGTGCTCACCCCCAAGGCGCCCGGCACCCCGGCCACCGGCGACACCTCCGGATCCGACACGCCCGCGCTCGCCGGCACCGCCGAGGGGAAGTCGGCGCCCGGCTGGACCGTCCAGGAGACCACCTCGATCGCCGCGGGCACCGGCCGCGGCCTACAGGGCGTCACCTGTACTACGGCGGACACCGAGTTCTGGTTCCCGGGTGTCTCCACGGCCGCCGACCGCACCGACTACGTGCACCTCACCAACCCCGACGACGGCGCGGCCGTCGTCGACCTGGATCTGTACGGCAAGGACGGCGCGATCAAGTCCACGGTGGGGGAGGGCATCACGGTCCCGCCGCACTCCAGCAAGCCCGTCCTGCTGTCCACACTCGCCGACGACGCGCAGAGCGACCTCACACTGCACGTCAACGTCCGCAGCGGGCGGGTCGGCGCGGCCGTCCAGGCCCTCGACGCCAAGACCGGCGGCGACTGGCTGGCGGCGGCCGGCGAGCCGGCCGACACGCTGGTGCTGCCCGGCATCCCGAAGGACGCCACCGACGTCCGGCTGATCGCCTTCACCCCCGCGGACAGCGACGCGGACCTGAAGATCCGCCTGGCCTCCTCGGACGGCCTGATCACCCCCGCCGGGAACGAGACGCTGCGCGTGAAGGCGGGCATGACGACGGCCGCCGACCTGGGCGAGCTGACCCGGGGCGAGGCGGGCTCCCTCGTTCTGATGCCGGGGGACCAGTCGGTGCCGGTGATCGCCGCCCTGCGGGTGACCCGGGGCAAGGGCGACAAGCAGGAGACCGCCTTCATCCCGGCGACCGAGCCGGTCGGCGCACGGGCGACAGCCGTCGGCAACAGCGCCAAGGGCACGACCCTGTCCGTCACCGCACCCACCGCCGCCGCCGAGATCAAGGTGACGGCGTCGGCCGGCACCGAGGGCGGCACACCCGTGACGAAGTCCTATCGGGTCAAGGCGGGAACCACCCAGGACATCGAGATCCCGGCCCCGTCCGGCCTGAAGGGCACGTACGCGCTGACGGTCGAGACCGTCTCGGGCGGCCCGGTGTACGCCTCCCGCACCCTCACCGCCACACAGGAGGGCATCCCCGGCTTCACGGTCCAGACGCTCCCGGACGACCGGGGAACGGTCGCGGTACCGCAGGCGGACCAGGACCTCTCGGTCCTCCAGCGCTGAGCGGCGCGACAGACGGGCGGCGCGTTACGGAAGGGCGCGGCGGTTTCGGAGGGGACGCGGCCGTACGAAGGGGACACCCAGGTGTGCGGGAGGGGCGCGCGGGTGTGCGCGCTCAGTCCTCCCCGTAGCGTGGATCGACGGTCTCCGGGGTGAGCCCCAGCACCTCGGCGACCTGCTCCACGACGACCTCGTGCACCAGCGCCGCCCGCTCGTCCCGTCCCTTCGTACGGATCTCCACGGGCCTGCGGTACACCACCACGCGCGCCCGGTGCCCGTCGCGCGCCGGCACGGTCCGGCCGAGCGGCACGGCCTCGTCGCTCCAGACGTCGCCGGGCTGTCCTTGGAGCCGGGGCACCTCCAGCACCTGGAAATCGATGTCGGCGAGCTGCGGCCAGCGCCGCCCGAGCCGCTCCACGGAGTCCTGCACCAGGTCCGCGAACGCCTCCGCGCGCGATGCCGCGAGCGGCACCTGCGGCGGGGCGATGGGCCCGCGCATGCCACGCCCGTGGCGGTCACGACGACGGGGCCCGGGGCCGACGGCACGGGGCGGTACACGGTTGTCCATCACTGGTGAAGCGTAGTCCTCGCGCGGTCCGCCCGCCGGTCCCCCACGCGCCGACCGGGACGCCGACCGGGCGCCGTGTACCGCATGTCGTGGGATGACCATTCCAGCCAAGGTTGAACACGTTTCGGCGGCTCTCCGGGACCGCCGTCCTCAAGCCAATTGGCGGTGTTTGTGCCGACTCATGACCGGATGCCCGCGTGCCGGGGACTGTGGGCGAGTCCGTTCACGCAGGTCAGGAAAGTGTGATCGCAGGGGCGTGTGGGGCGTTTCACAACACGACACGGTGGAGTGACCTGGTGGAGAGTCTTCGCGGCCCGCTCAAGAGTGCGGTACCGTCCAACGTCGTGAGCCCTGTACGTCGCTGTTCGCGCACCGCCTGCGGCCGACCCGCCGTTGCGACGCTGACGTACGTCTACGCCGACTCGACCGCCGTCCTCGGCCCGCTCGCCACCTACGCCGAACCGCACTGCTACGACCTGTGCGCCGAGCACTCCGAGCGCCTGACCGCTCCGCGCGGCTGGGACGTCGTCAGGCTCCTCGACGGCTCCGCTCCGGCCCGCCCCAGCGGTGACGACCTGGAGGCGCTCGCCAACGCCGTGCGCGAGGCGGCCCGCCCCCAGGAACGGGCGGCCGAGGCGGGCGGCGGGGCACGCACGGCGGACCCCATGGAGGTCGCCCGCCGCGGTCACCTCCGGGTGCTGCGCTCACCGGACAACTGATTCCCGCGCGCCGACCCGCGCCGCCGGCCCTCCGCACGACCGACTCCCCGTGGAACCTTCCGCGGATCGACGCATGCCCATTGACGCGAGGTTGTCGCGGACACGACCATTCCGTCAGCTGAAACGAGAAATCGATTTCCGTATGCCGGAAAACGATGAGGCCCGGGGAGGCCCCCCGTGTACGTCCAGCACCTCGATCCCGTCGCCGCTTCACTCGGCCTGTCCGCCCTGGTCGCGGCCCTGCCGCTCGTCATCGTCCTGGTCCTGCTCGGCGGCGTCCGCATGAAGGCGCACCTGGCGGGTCTGATCGGCCTCTTCGCGGCCGTTCTGGTCGCCTGGCTCGCCTACCGCATGCCGCTGGAGCAGACGCTGTCCAGCGCCGTCCAGGGGGCCGCGTTCGGCCTCTTCCCGATCCTGTGGATCGTCATCAACGCCCTGTGGGTGTACCGGATGACCGTCCGCACCCGGCACTTCGACATCCTGCGCCGCTCCTTCGGGCGGTTGTCCGACGACCCGCGCATCCAGGCCCTGGTGGTCGCGTTCTGCTTCGGCGCCCTCCTGGAGGCCCTGGCCGGATTCGGCGCGCCGGTCGCCATCTGCTCGGTGATGCTCGTCGCCCTCGGCTTCGACCCGGTGCGCGCCGCCGTGGTCTCCCTGGTCGCCAACACCGCGCCGGTCGCCTTCGGCGCCATGGGCACCCCGGTCGTGACGCTCGCTCAGGTCACCGGGCTGCCGCTGGACTCCGTCGCCTCCGTGGTCGGCCGGCAGACACCGCTGCTCGCCCTGGTCGTGCCGCTCGTCCTCATCGGGCTCGTCGACGGGCGCCGCGGGCTGCGCGAGACCTGGGTGCCCGCCCTGGTGTGCGGAGTCGCCTTCGCGGCCGCCCAGTTCGCCGCCTCCAACTACGTCTCGGCGCAACTCGCCGACATCGCCGCCTCCCTGGTCGGCGCCGGCGCCCTGGTCGCCGTACCGCACGCGCGCGTGCCCGCCACGGAGACCGTACGGGCGTCCGTGCTGACCGGCGCGCGCAGCGAGGACCTGGACGAGTCCGACCCGCGGCCCGAAGTCCTGCGCGCCTACGCCCCGTACGCGTTCATCGTGGTGATCTTCTCCCTGGCGCAGGTCCCGGTCGTCAAGGACTGGCTCGCGCGAACGACGCAGACGTACGACTGGCCCCTCCTGAACGTCGCGGCCCCCGACGGCACCCCGGTCAGCGGGAACGTCTTCAGCTGGCCCGTCGTCTCCACGGGCGGCACGCTCGTGCTGTTCGCCGGAGTGTGCACCGCGGCCGTGCTCGGCGTGCACGCGCGCGTGGCGGTGCGCGAGTGGGTCGCGACGGTGCACGAACTGAGGTTCGCGATCCTCACCGTGACGTCCGTGCTGGCCCTCGCCTACGTCATGAACCTCTCCGGACAGGCGGCGACGATCGGCCAGTTCGTGGCCGCGGCCGGCGCCGGACTCGCCTTCCTCTCACCGGTCCTCGGCTGGTTCGGAGTGGCCGTCTCCGGATCCGACACCTCGGCGAACGCCCTCTTCGGTGCCCTCCAGGTGAGCGCGGCCCGCGAATCGGGACTGTCGCCCGAACTGCTCGCCGCGGCCAATAGCTCCGGTGGTGTCCTCGGCAAGATGATCTCGCCGCAGAACCTGACCATCGCCTGCGCCGCGGTCGGCCTGGCCGGCCGCGAGGGCGACCTGCTGCGCAAGGTGCTGCCCTGGAGCGCCGGGCTGCTCCTGGTGATGTGCCTGATCGTGGTCGGCCAGAGCACACCGGTGCTGGGGTGGATGCTGCCGTGAGCCGGCCGGGCTGCTGATCCGGGCTGTGCCGGCGGGGGTGGATGCCGATGTGGGCCGCGGCGGTGGGGGCCGGACGGCGATCTGGGCCGCGCTGGTGGGGGCCGGATGGCGCTCTGCGCTGCGTCGGTGAGGGCCGGACGCCGTCGGCACGGGCCGCGCCGACGTGGTCCGGGCGCCGTCGGCACGACCTGCGTCGGCGGGATCCGGACGCTGCCGTGAGCCGTGCCCACGCCGTCCGGACGGGAGCCGACCCGGCAGCGCGGCCCGGGGCCCTGGGGCGTCCGCAGCGGACCTCCGGTTCGTACGGGTAGTTTGTGCGGACCGATAGGACTTCAGGAGGGTTGGCCGTGGCTGCTGATCTGTCGCAGATCGTGAAGGCGTACGACGTACGCGGAGTGGTCCCGGACCAGTGGGACGACTCGCTGGCCGAACTCTTCGGGGCGGCGTTCGTGCAGGTCACCGGCGCCGACGCGATCGTGACCGGCCACGACATGCGACCGTCCTCGCCCGGCCTGTCCCGCGCCTTCGCGCGTGGTGCCGCCGCCCAGGGCGCCGACGTCACCGAGATCGGCCTGTGCTCCACCGACCAGCTGTACTACGCCTCGGGCGCCCTCGGTCTGCCCGGTGCCATGTTCACGGCCTCGCACAACCCGGCGCGCTACAACGGCATCAAGATGTGCCGCGCGGGCGCGGCGCCGGTCGGCCAGGACACCGGGCTGGACCAGATCCGCGAACTGGCCGAGCGCTGGCTGGAGTCGGGCGCCCCGCAGCCCGCCGAGCGGCCGGGAACCGTCACCGGGCGCGACACGTTGACGGACTACGCGGCGCACCTCCGCTCCCTCGTCGACCTGACCTCCATCCGCCCCCTGAAGGTCGTCGTGGACGCGGGCAACGGCATGGGCGGCCACACGGTCCCCACGGTCTTCGCCGGCCTGCCCCTGACCCTGGTCCCGATGTACTTCGAACTGGACGGCACGTTCCCGAACCACGAGGCCAACCCGCTCGACCCGGCCAACATCGTGGACCTGCGGCAGCGGGTGCGTGCGGAGGGTGCCGACCTCGGCATCGCCTTCGACGGCGACGCCGACCGGTGCTTCGTCGTCGACGAGCACGGCGATCCCGTGTCCCCGTCGGCAATCACCGCCCTGGTGGCCGCGCGCGAACTGGCCCGCAACGGCGGGCAGGGCACGGTCATCCACAACCTCATCACCTCCTGGTCGGTCCCCGAGGTCGTCAAGGAGCACGGCGGCGTCCCGCAGCGCACCCGGGTGGGCCACTCCTTCATCAAGGCGGAGATGGCGCGCACAGGCGCGATCTTCGGCGGTGAGCACTCCGCGCACTACTACTTCAAGGACTTCTGGAACGCCGACACGGGCATGCTCGCGGCCCTCCACGTCCTCGCCGCCCTCGGCGGCCAGGACGCTCCCCTGTCCGCCCTCGTCGCCCAGTACGACCGCTACGTCGGCTCCGGCGAGATCAACTCCACGGTCGCCGACCAGAAGGCCCGCCTCGCCGCGATCCGCGCCGCCTACGCCTCCCGGGAAGGCGTCACCTTCGACGACCTCGACGGCCTCACCGTGTCCACCGCCGACTGGTGGTTCAACGTCCGCCCCTCCAACACCGAACCCCTGCTGCGGCTGAACGCGGAGGCCCGCGACGAGGCGACCATGGCCGAGGTGCGGGACGAGGCACTGGCGATCATCCGGGGCTGACGACCGCCCGGATGCGGACCGCTGCCGACCGCTTCGGCGCGCCTGACGACCCCCCCGGCGCGGGCCGTCGTGCCGTGCGGCCCGAGGGCCCCGTTCTTTGCCCGCAGGGGTCGCCGTGCCGAGCCGTCAGCCGTTCGGCGGGGTCGCCGTGCCGAGCCGTCCGGCGTGGGAGGCGTTGCGCCGTACCGCCGGGGCCGTGTCGCGCCGGCCGGCTGATGTGCTGTGCCGCGTGGGGCCGGGGCCGCTGTGCCTCGTAAGTGCAGGGCCGCTGGGCCGCTCAGGGCAGGGCGGCCGTAGCGCTCGGCCGTCGGCCGCCAGCGGCCGAGGCGGGGCGGGGCGGGGCGGAACGTCGAGGCGGGCCGCCGTCCCGATCCGGCTTCCGGGCGCCGCGCCGTCCCGACCCAGCCGGCGTGCCGCCCGCCGTACCGGCCCCGTCTGATGCGCGGCGCCGTCCTCGACCCCACCTGGGCGTGCCCCACTCGGGCGCACCCCCTCACCGTGCCGTCCGTCCCGCAGGAGCCGGTCGTGCGGCAGGAGCCGTCGCCCGCACGAGCCGTTTCCCGTCCGCCCGGGCCAGACATTCCAAGGCTCGCCCGGCCCCCGCGGCCCGGTCCCACAGCGGTACCCTGACCAGGCACATCAGTGCACGACCGTATCCGCTCGAAGGGACACCCCATGCCGCTGGAAGCCGGCCTCCTGGAGATCCTCGCCTGCCCGGCCTGCCACGCTCCCCTCAAGGAGCAGGACTCCGAGCTGATCTGCACCGGTCAGGACTGCGGCCTCGCGTACCCCGTCCGCGACGGCATCCCGGTCCTCCTCGTCGACGAGGCCCGCCGCCCCGCCTGAGGACGAGCCCCCTGGACCGGCCACCGGCCCGGGCCCCGGGGCCGCCCACCGAGGCGCCCACCCGCACAGACGAGCCGCCCCTCAAGGACCCCGGCGCATCGGAGGCAGTCACCCATGCTCGACGAATCGCTGCTCGACACCCCGGAGGGCCTCTCCGAGGCCGACCGCCGAGGTCTCCTGCGGGGCGCCGCGGAAGCCGGTGCCCGCGTGCGCGTCGCCGCCCGGCAGGCCATCGAAGCCGGCATCGGCGGCCTCAAACCGGACGGCAGGCCCCGGTCGGTCCTGATCGCCGGACCCGGCGCCGCCGCCACCCACGCCGCCGACTTCCTCGGCTCGCTCGCCGGCCCCGGCAGCCCCGTCATCCGGCTCGCCCCCTCCGGCGTCGCCCCCGCGGCCGGCGCCCTGCGCTGGGAACTGCCCGGCTGGGTCGGCTCCGTCGACCTGCTGCTGATCGCCACCCCGGACGGTTCCGAACCCAGCCTCTCCCTCCTCGCCGACCAGGCGTACCGCCGCGGCTGTTCGGTCGTCGCCGTGGCTCCCGCCCGCACCCCGTTGGCCGAGGCGGTCACCGGAGCGCACGGCCTCTTCGTACCGATGGCCACCGCCCCCTACGACCACGAGGAACCGCTCGCCGCGTCCTCCCCGGGCGTCCTGTGGGCGCTGCTCACCCCGCTGCTCGCGCTCCTCGACCGCATCGGACTCGTCACCGCCCCGTCCGATGCCCTGGACAAGGTCGCCGACCGCCTGGACCAGGTCGCCGAGCGGTGCGGCCCGGCCGTCGTGACCTACAGCAATCCAGCCAAGGCGCTCGCCGCCGAACTCGCCGACGCGCTCCCGGTGATCTGGACGGAGGGCGCCGCGGCCGGTCCGGCGGGCCGGCGTTTCACCGCGGCCCTCGCCGAACTGGCCGGCCGCCCCGCCCTCGTCGCGGAACTCCCCGAGGCGCTCGCCGCCCACAGCGCGCTGCTCGCCGGCCCGCTCGCCGCCAGCGCCGACCCGGAGGACTTCTTCCGCGACCGGGTCGACGAGCCCGCCGCGCTGCACGCGCGCGTGGTGCTGCTCCGCGACCGTCCGATCGGCGGCCTCACCGCCGCCCCGGCCGCCCGTGACCTGGCCCTCAGCCACGACACGCCCATCAGCGAGCTGGAACCGGCATCCGGCGACGAACTGGAGACCCTGGCGGAGCTGATCGCCATGACGGATTTCGCCGCCGTTTACCTGGCGCTCGCTTCAGGAGCCTGACCTGGACACCCAGGGGGCCCGGCCCGGCCAACAGATCCCGCCCGGTCACCGGATCCCGCCCGGTCACCGGATCCCGCCCGGTCACCGGATCCCGCCCGGCGGACAGATCGCGACCAGACACCGGACCCCGACCCACCGGCACCCCGACCGGCCGTACGCGGGACCGACCCCAGACATACGCGGCGACAGTACGCACACATCCGGCAGAGAGAGCCCCATGGACCGCCTCGACAACACCATCCGCCCCTACGCCTGGGGCTCGGCCACCGCGATCCCGAAGCTCATCGGCGTCGAGCCGACCGGCGAACCACAGGCCGAGATGTGGATGGGCGCGCACCCCGGCGCCCCCTCACGCACCCCGCGCGGCACGCTCGTCGACGTCATAGACGCGGACCCGAAGCGGGAACTGGGACCGGAGGCGGTCGCCAAGTTCGGGCCGCGGCTGCCGTTCCTGCTGAAGATCCTCGCGGCCGGCGCCCCGCTCTCCCTCCAGGTCCACCCCGACCTCGAACAGGCCAGGCAGGGGTACGAGGACGAGGAGCGGCGCGGCATCCCGGTGGACGCCCCGCACCGCAACTACCGGGACGCCAACCACAAGCCCGAACTGATCTGCGCGCTCACCGAGTTCGACGGCCTGTGCGGCTTCCGCGACCCGCTCCGGGCCGCCGACCTCCTCGACGGCCTCGGCGTCGACTCCCTCAAGCCGTACGTGGATCTCCTGCGCGCCCGCCCGGCGGACGCCGCGCTGCGCGAGGTCCTCACCGCCGTCCTCACCGCCGACCGGGACGAGATGGCCCGCACCGTCGCCCAGGCCGCCACCGCCTGCGCCCGCCTCGGCGGCGACCACGCCCCCTACGCCGACATCGCCCAGCACTATCCGGGCGACCCCGGCGTCATCGCCGCGATGCTCCTCAACCACGTCCGCCTGCAGCCCGGCGAGGCCCTGTTCCTCGGGGCCGGCATACCGCACGCCTACCTGAACGGCCTCGGCGTCGAGATCATGGCCAACTCCGACAACGTCCTGCGCTGCGGCCTCACCCCCAAGCACGTCGACGTCCCCGAACTCCTGCGCATCGTCCGCTTCGAGGCGAGCGACCCGGGCGTGCTGCGCCCGGAAGCCTCCCCGGACGGCGAGGAGGTCTACGAGACCCCCATCGACGAGTTCCAGCTCTCCCGGTACGTCCTCCCGGCGGGCGGCACCACCCACGACCTCACCCTGCCGACCCCGCAGATCCTGCTCTGCACGGCCGGCACGGTACGGGCGGGCGAGCACGAACTGACCCCCGGCCAGTCCGTGTTCGTACCGGCGGCCGACAAGGCGGAGGTGTCCGGAACCGGAACACTCTTCCGGGCCACGGTGCGCCTCTGACCCGACTTGTCCGATCATCCGACCGAGGTTGTGGACACCTGGCGCACCAGGAACAGACGGGGCTGCAAGAATGGCCCATCGGCAAAGGGCGGGCAAAGGCGACCGGCATCGGCCCGCACGGCGTAGCGGTACGTAGGGGAAGGGGCAACGCGACACATGAGCGCGTCAGGCGGCACCAAGGCGATCGTGGCGGCACTCGGCGCCAACCTCGCGATCGCGGCATCGAAGTTCGTGGCGTTCGCGTTCAGCGGATCATCCTCGATGCTCGCCGAGGGCGTCCACTCGCTGGCCGACTCGGGCAACCAGTTCCTGCTGCTCATCGGCGGCAGGAGAGCCCAGCGCGAGGCCACCCCGCAGCACCCCTTCGGCTACGGCCGCGAGCGGTACATCTACGCCTTCCTCGTCTCGATCGTCCTCTTCTCGATCGGCGGCATGTTCGCCGTCTACGAGGGCTACGAGAAGATCAGCCACCCCCATGAGCTGGAGAACTGGTACTGGCCGGTGGGCGTCCTCGTCTTCGCGGTCATCGCCGAGGGCTTCTCCTTCCGCACCGCCATCAAGGAGTCCAACGAGCTCCGTGGCAAGCTCTCCTGGTCGCAGTTCATCCGCCGGGCCAAGGCACCCGAGCTGCCGGTGGTCCTGCTGGAGGACTTCGGCGCCCTGATCGGCCTCGTCCTCGCCCTCGGCGGCGTCGGCCTGTCCGTCCTCACCGGCGACGGCATCTGGGACGGCATCGGCACGCTCTGCATCGGCCTCCTGCTCGTCGCCATCGCCCTCGTCCTCGCTGCCGAGACCAAGTCGCTGCTGCTCGGCGAGGCCGCCGGCACCGAAGAGGTCAAGAAGATCGGAGCCGCGATCGTCGACGGCGAGACGGTCACCGGCGTCATCCACATGCGCACGCTCCACCTCGGCCCCGAGGAACTGCTGGTCGCCGCGAAGGTCGCGGTCCAGCACGACGACACGGCCACCGAGGTCGCGGACGCCATCAACGCCGCCGAGGCCCGCATCCGCACCGCCGTCCCGATCGCCCGCGTCATCTACCTGGAACCGGACATCTACAGCGAGGCCGAGGCCACCAAGGGCCCGGACCCGGAAGCGGCCCCCGGCGGCCCCACCCCGCACGCTGCCGGGCACTGACCCCGGCCCGCCCACGGGTACCCGCCGGCCTTTACCGCGCCGGGAAAGGCGTGAAGTGTTCGGAGGCGGACTGGGGCGGCACGGTCCCGCGGTGTAGCTTGGGACGGAGCCAGACGTCGCTGCTGATGGCGGTCGGGCGGCCTAGTACGGGCCGACCGAGGGAGAGAGGGCCTCCGACGGACTGCGCTGCGCGTACGTGGGCATGCCTGTGTCCTCTTCTCGGGCACCCCTGTGTCCGCCGCCGCGCAGACCAGCCGTACCCACCTCGACCCAACCCCGAGGAGCAGCTCGCAATGACGACTGTCGACAACCGACAGGACTTCAAGGTCGCCGACCTCTCCCTGGCCGAGTTCGGCCGCAAGGAGATCACCCTCGCCGAGCACGAGATGCCCGGCCTCATGGCGATCCGCAAGGAGTACGCGGAGACGCAGCCCCTCGCCGGCGCCCGCGTCACCGGCTCCCTGCACATGACCGTGCAGACCGCCGTCCTCATCGAGACCCTGGTCGCCCTCGGCGCGCGCGTCCGCTGGGCCTCCTGCAACATCTTCTCCACCCAGGACCACGCGGCCGCCGCCATCGCCGTCGGCCCGAACGGCACGCCCGACAACCCGCAGGGCATCCCGGTCTTCGCCTGGAAGGGCGAGACCCTGGAGGAGTACTGGTGGTGCACCGAGCAGGCACTGACCTGGCCGGACGCCGCCACCGGCGGCCCGAACATGATCCTCGACGACGGCGGTGACGCCACCCTCCTCGTCCACAAGGGCGTCGAGTACGAGAAGGACGGCAAGGTCCCCGGCCTGGAGACCGCCGAGTCCGACGAGCACCGCGTCATCCTCCAGCTGCTCCACCGCACCCTGGGCGAGAACCCCCAGAAGTGGACCCAGCTGGCCTCCGAGATCCGCGGTGTCACCGAGGAGACCACCACGGGCGTCCACCGCCTGTACGAGATGCAGCGCGACGGCGTCCTCCTCTTCCCGGCGATCAACGTGAACGACGCCGTCACCAAGTCGAAGTTCGACAACAAGTACGGCTGCCGCCACTCCCTGGTCGACGGCATCAACCGCGCCACCGACGTCCTGATCGGCGGCAAGACCGCGGTCGTCTGCGGCTACGGCGACGTGGGCAAGGGCTGCGCGGAATCCCTGCGCGGACAGGGCGCCCGCGTCATCATCACCGAGATCGACCCGATCTGCGCGCTCCAGGCCGCGATGGACGGCTTCCAGGTCACGACCCTCGACGAGGTCATCGACAAGGCCGACATCTTCGTCACCACGACCGGCAACAAGGACATCATCATGGCCTCCGACATGGCCAAGATGAAGCACCAGGCGATCGTCGGCAACATCGGCCACTTCGACAACGAGATCGACATGGCCGGCCTCGCCAAGGTCCCGGGCATCGTCAAGGACGAGGTCAAGCCCCAGGTCCACACCTGGACCTTCCCGGACGGCAAGAAGCTCATCGTGCTGTCCGAGGGCCGCCTGCTGAACCTGGGCAACGCCACCGGCCACCCGTCGTTCGTGATGTCCAACTCCTTCGCGGACCAGACCCTGGCCCAGATCGAGCTGTTCGCCAAGCCCGACGAGTACCCGACCGGCGTCTACACGCTGCCCAAGCACCTCGACGAGAAGGTCGCCCGCCTCCACCTGGACGCGCTCGGCGTGAAGCTGACCACGCTGCGCCCCGAGCAGGCCGCGTACATCGGCGTGGAGGTCGAGGGCCCGTACAAGCCCGACCACTACCGCTACTGAGCCGGACCACCGCTGCCGCTGAGCACCACCCGCAGCGGATCCACCGGGAGGTGCGCGCCCGGCCATGGACGCACACCCCCGGCGGCAGCCCCTCCGAGGCAGGCCCCCGCACCCCCGTGCCGGGGGCCTGCCCCTTTGGTCCGACCGGCCGTCACACCGGCCGGGGCGGCCCGTCGAGCCGACCGGACCACCCGCCCGTCAAGCCCCAGGACCCCCATGCCCCGCGGCCGCTATTCGCTCCTCGATCCGCACGATCACACCCCCTTCGCACAAGAACACTTCCAGTGCGCCCCCGGCCCCTCCGGCTGGCGCTACGTCTCCCGGCTGACCACCCCTTCGGGCCACCCCAGCGGCTCCGTCGACCTCACCCTCGACGAACTCGGCCGCCCCATCCGCCTCGAACTCCACGTGGGCGGCTGGCAGGTGCGCGGCGCCGCCCTCGACGGAGTGACCTGGGTCCGCACCGACCCCACCGGCTCCCATGCCACCGAAGGCAATGTGCGCGCCCACGCCTTCACCGGCACGTCCCCCGCGTTCCTCATCGCCACCGTCCGTCTCCTGCGCCTCACTCCTTCCGACTCCGCGACCCGCGTACGCCTCGTGGCCTTCACGGACCCGGTCCTCGCCCCGCGCACCGTGGACCAGTCCTGGGCCTTGGTGAACAGCGAAGCACACGCCACTGACAACGGCCCGCTGGCCGTGGACGAATACCAGGTCACAGCCCTGGACACGGGTGAACGGCACACCGTTCACATCGCCGGCGACGTGGTGCTCGCCGCACCCGGCGTCGAACTGGACGACCTCGACTCCCCGCCGTCGGTCTTCGGCTGACCGGATCACCCGAGCCGCCCGACGCGGCCATACCCCCGGCACAGCGGTCCCGTGGAGCGCGGACGACCGACGGGACCGCTGTCCCTACGCGGGCGGTACGAAGCCGGTGGCCGGCCGGTCGTCCGATGCCCCCGGGCGGCCCGCTGCCGACCCGGGCGGGGCATCGGACGCCGGGTTCCGCCCGGCACCGCCGACGGGATACTCCACCGGCCGCTCGGCCTGCGGCCAGTACGCCGTAGACGCGGGAGCCGGCGGTACCGGAGTGCCGTATCCGCCCACCGGGCCATACCCGCTCGGAGGGACGTACCCGCCCGGCGCACCGGCCGCGGCCGGTGAACCAGCAGCCGCACCGTCCCGGACCTGTCCACCCCCGAAAGCACGCCGGGCCTCCCGCGCCTGGCGCTCCTGCACCACCGCCGCCAGGTACGCGGCCGGCGGCACGCCCTGCGGCGCCGGCACCCCCGTGCCCGCCGCCAGGTCGGCCGCCAGCCGCTCCGCCATGGCCCAGGACACCTGCGGGTCGAGTTGCCGCATCCGCGTCAGGTACTGGCGGACGGCGAGCCACAGACTGTCCGGAACCGCCGACAGATCAAGCCCCGCGAAGCGCCCCGCCAGCCACGGCGGGGGCGGAGGCACGAACGCCGTCCGCCCGGAGGGCACCCGCTCCCGCACGACCAGCGTGCCCGCGAAGACGTCCCCGAGGCGCCGCCCCCGAGCC
Source organism: Streptomyces sp. NPDC001270 (assembly GCF_042896695.1). Lineage (NCBI taxonomy): Bacteria > Bacillati > Actinomycetota > Actinomycetes > Kitasatosporales > Streptomycetaceae > Streptomyces > Streptomyces sp. NPDC001270. Next base: position 38,714 of record NZ_JBIAXM010000053.1, read on the forward strand.
GACACGAGCGAGGCGATGCACGCGATGACCCCGAACGTCAGCAGAATCTCGACGACACCGAGCGCCCCGCGCATCAGCGCGTGCCGGAACCGGATCGGCCCGCCGTCGTCCCGGACCACCCGCAACCCGCACGCCATCTTCCCCAGCGATCGACCATGACTGAGCGTCTCCACCGCGATCGGCCCGCCCACCAGCACCAGCAGGAACGACGCAACCGACAGCGCGACCTGCGCCGCCTCGTCCAAGGACGACGTCGACGCCACCAGAACCGTCGCCACGGCGATGTAGACGAGCACGGCCACCGCCAGATCGAGCAACACCGCCAGCGCCCTGCTCGGCAGCTTGGCGGGCCGCAGTTCGAGCGCCACCGCCTCGCCGGTCACCAGCTCACTCACACCCGTCCTCCTTCCCCTGGCCTGCCCCGAGAACCGCAAGTCTGCCAAGCTGAAGGCGCAGCGCCGCCCCAGTAGGACAAACCGACAGTCACGACGAGCGGTCGACGACCAGCCGAGGAGCAGGCAGACCCGATGGACCTGGACGTCTTCGTCACCGCCCACCGAGCCGAGTGGGACCGCCTCGACGCCCTGCTGCGCCGCCGGGGCCGCCTCAACGGCACCGAAGCCGACGAACTCGTCGCCCTGTACCAGCGCACCGCGACCCACCTCTCACTGATCCAGTCCAGTGCCCCCGATCCCCAGCTGACGGGCCGGCTCAGCCAACTCGTGGCACGCGCGCGCAGCGCCGTGACCGGAACGCGCCGCGCCTCCTGGCGTGACGTGACCCGCTTCCTGGGACAGGGCTTTCCCGCCGCGGTCTACCGGGCGCGCCACTGGTGGGTGCCGACCGCGCTGCTGTCCACGGTTGTCGCGGTCCTCCTGGGATGGTGGATCGGCGCTCACCCCGAGGTGCGGTCCTCGATCGCCGCGCCCAGCCAGTTGCGCGATCTGACCCGCCCTGGCGGCGAGTACGAGACGTACTACTCAAGCCACCCGGCTGCCTCCTTCGCCGCCCAGGTATGGACGAACAACGCCCAGGCCGCGGCGATGTGCCTGGTCCTCGGAGTCTTCCTCGGCCTCCCGGTGCTCTGGATCCTCTTCCAGAACATGCTCAACCTGGGCGTCGGCTTCGGCCTGATGTCATCGGCCGGCCGACTCGACACCTTCCTCGGCCTGGTCCTCCCCCACGGCCTGCTGGAACTGACCGCCGTCTTCGTCGCCGCGGGTACGGGCCTTCGCCTGGGCTGGACCGTCATCGACCCAGGTCCACGCACCCGCCGCACCGCTCTCGCCGAGGAGGGCCGGGCCGCGATCGGCATGGCGATCGGCCTCGCTCTCGTCCTTTTCGTCTCCGGCGCCATCGAAGGCTTCGTCACGCCCTCCGGCCTGCCCACCTGGGCTCGCATAGCCATCGGAATCGCCGCCGAGCTGGCCTTCCTCGTGTACGTCTTCGTACTCGGCGGCCGTGCCGCTCGTGCGGGCGACAGGGGTGACCTGGCGACATCCGAGCGCAGTGCGACCGCACCCACGGCCGCCTGATGTGCGGACACCGGTGTTGACCTGCTAGTCTCCTCTTCGCCCCGGGCTACCCGTTGACACGGGCCTCTCGGGGAGGTAGATTCAAACAGTTGCCCAGAACTGGACAGGTTCTGCGGTGGTCGTTAAGATCTATCTGCTTCTTCGTGAACACGGTTCCAAGAAGCCTCTCTCCCGATTTACTCAGGAATGAGTGGCCGGTCAGACCGGCCGAGAATCTCTGATAAAGTCGGAACCGCCGGAAAGGGAAACGCGAGAGCGAGACCCTGGAAAGCACCGAGGAAATCGGACCGAGAAAAGGTCTGATAGAGTCGGAAACACCGAAGGGAAG
>NZ_JBIAXM010000054.1:0-37172 GCF_042896695.1 Streptomyces sp. NPDC001270
TCTGGCACAACGACAAAACCGGACAGCCAATCAAGCGGTCACTGACCGCCTACGATCACTGACGCAACAACACCCCTTGGACTCATTCATCTAGTGGACGGGCGGGCGGTTCCGATGATGGAGGGGGAGGCGGGGCCGGCCCGGCCGTTGATCAGGAAGTCGAAACGGCGGACGTCCTTGACGGCGAAGCCCGCCTGCTGGAGGGCACCCTCGGTGTCGCGAGTGAGATGGCAGCCCCCGCCGAGCAGGCCCCACAGCGGGTTCAGCAGCCGCTGTAGACGGAAGAAGCTCGGACGTTCGGACCGTACGTGCTCGTAGAAGCGCAGTTCGCCGCCCGGTTTCAGAATTCGCTTGGATTCGGCGAGCGCGCCCGGCACGTCGGCGATGGTGCACAGCACCGGGGAGAAGACCGCGACGTCGAAGCTGTCGTCCTTCAGCGGCAGCTCCTCCGCGCGGCCCGTTCGGACCTCGACCGGCACCGCCGCCTTGGCGGCCGCCTGCTCAGCGAGCGTGCGCAACCTGGGCTCCGGCTCGACGGCGACGACCTGCTCCACCTCGGACGGGTAGTGGGCGAAGTTCGCGCCCGTCCCGGCGCCGATCTCGACCACCCGGCCGTGTGTACCCGCGAGCAGTTCCTGGCGGTGCTCGATGGAGCCGTGTGCCTCGGCGAAGGCGTTGATGCGGGGATAGATGCGGGCGAACAGCGGGTGCGACACGGCTGTGGCCATCACGTCCTCCTCGATCGCGGCGAAGGGAGACTCCCTTCGCCCGGCAATCACGTTAGGAGTGCCGTGGCGGGCGTCCGTCGCGGCGTACCTCGTCCACACGCTGTGAGGGGACCGTCGTGTCACCGTGTCGCGCCCTACGGGCTCGGGCGCCTGTCGGCACAGCGGCTGGAAACGGGGGCGCATTTCTCCGCACGTCACACCCCTTCCCCAGGCGCTTCGCGAAGGTGCCGTGGGTACCGGCCCACCTGGAGACGGCGCATGGCCGCATGTGGGCAGTAAGTACGATGGAGCTTAGGTTTTCACGGAGGGAGGCGGCCGGATGCGTGGTTTCGGTGAGCTTGAGCAGGCGATCATGGATGTGATCTGGGACTCGGATCAGCCACCGACGGTGCGCGAGGTACTGGAGCGGCTGAACCACGACCGGCCGCAGGAGCTGGCCTACAACACTGTGCAGACCGTGATGGAGATCCTGCACCGCAAGAACTGGCTGGAGCGAACCAAGGACGGCCGGGCCTTCCGCTACATCGCGACGTCCAGCCGTGAGGGGTACGCGGCCTCGCTGATCGACCAGGTCTGGGCCACGGGGGCCGACCGGACCGCGACTCTGGTGCGGTTGTTCGACGGAATGGACGATGCCGAGCTCGCCGAGTTGCGTGCCGCGCTTGCCGAGCGCCGTACGGGGGACCGTTCATGAGGATCGCCCTGTTGCTGAGCGGCTATATCGCACTGCTGGGGGTGCTGGTGCCCGGCCTGCTGGTGCGGGGCAACTGGATGGAGCGGGCCCCGCGGCTGGGGATCTGGGTCTGGCAGGCGCTGACCGTGTCGGTGCTTTCTTCGGTGGTACTGGCCGGTGTGGTGCTCGCCGTCCCGACCGTGCCGGTCAGCGGTGGCCTGGCCACCATGTTGCAGGCGTGCGTCATGGCGCTGCGGGCACAGTACGCCACCCCGGGCGGCGCCGCGATCGCCGCGACGGGCACCGTGGTGGCCGCAGCTGTGCTGGGGCGCACGGTGTGGTGCCTGTCCGGGGCGCTGCTGCGAGCGCGTCGGGAGCGGAGCAGGCACGCGCGCGTGCTGTCGATGGTCGGCAGGGCCAGGCCCGATCTCGGGGTCACGGTGCTGGACGACGACCGTCCAGCGGCGTACTGCCTGCCCGGTTACGGCAACAGGATCGTGCTGACCACGGCTGCGCTGGCCGCCCTGGAACCGCGTGCCCTGGACGCCGTGATCGCACACGAGCGGGCGCACATCCGCGGTCGGCACCATCTGGTCCTGGCCTTCGCGGAGGCGCTGGAGCGGGCTTTCCCCCGCGTGCCGCTGTTCCGTACGGCGGCAGCCCAGACGCGCGGCCTGGTGGAGATGGACGCGGACAACGTGGCCACGGTGCACACGGACGCGGTCACGCTGGCCGGGGCGCTGCTGGAGATGGCCGGGACACGCGGGCCCGCGGTGGCGCTCGCCGCGGGCGGCGACGTGGCGCGGCGGGTGCGCCGACTGCTCGGCCCGCAGCGGCCACTGGGCCGGCTGTCTCTGTGGGGTGGGGTACTGCTGGCCTCGGCGGTGCTGGTGCTGCCGCTCGTTCTGGCGGCCGAGCCCGCGGTTGCCGCCATGAACATCAACGCCTGCCCGCTTCCCATTGCCTCGGCCCCTACGTCGGTCTCCGCGTCCTGATGCTTGCCGGGCGGACGCGGTTCGTTCTGATGGATTCACCGCCGGGCCGAGGGACGGATCCGCTTCGGTTCGTTCTCGTGGCACTGGAGATCCGTCAGCAGGGCCTGGCCGTGCTCCCGATGACCACGGGGCTGCGCTGACGGGGCACAGCCTTGTCACGCCTTCTCGGCGGCGATGGCCTTGATGATGGGCAGGAATCCCTCGTAGGTGAGTGGGCCGAGGGAGTAGGCAGCGATCTTTCCGGGCTGATCCAGTACGTACGTGGTGGGGACGGCCCGCGGCGCCATGCTCTTGAAGCCCAGCATGGCGCGGCTGATCGGGTCGTAGATGCTCGGGTAGGTGATGTGGAAGTTGCGCTCGAACGCGAGGGCCGCGGTCCTGCTGTCGCGGATGTCGACGCCGAGGAACTTCACGCCCAGGGAAGCGGTCTCCTCGGCCAGCCGCGAGCTGCGGTGCCTCCTCACGACAGGGGGCACACCACGAACCCCACACGTTGATCACGACGACGTGGCCGCGCATCCCGGTGATGTCAACGCGCTCGCCGGTGAGGGTGGTACCGGACAGGGCGGGGGTGAAGGTGCGCTTGTCCGGCGGCAGGTAGCTCGACGTGGAGGCGCCGCGCGCTGCGCCGGAAGAGGTGGTGAGCCGGCCCGTTTGCTCGTTCCGCACGCGGTGAGGGTTCCGGCGGCCGCGGCCAGCAGACTGGCGCACACCAGTCGGCGCGACGGCTGGCTGGAGGCGGGGAGGAGACGGGCCGGGCGGATCGTGTTCGTGCTCAGTGGACTTCTCGCTTCTGGAACGGCTCGGCGGCAGAGGGGCGCAGGTCCGCTTCGTGGCGCAGCAGTTGGATTTCTTCGCGCAGGCGCTTCATCTCCGTGTCCAGGCGTGCGTCAGTGTTCTCGCCCCGGGCCTGTTGCGGGGCCATGTGGCAGGCGCCGTGGATGGGGGTACCTCCCACACCCTTGCGGCGGTGGGGGAGCATCGGTCGGATGCAGAAGACGTAAGTGAGCATGCTTGCTGCCGCGGTGATCAGCAGCGGCGTCAGGTAGGCGGTCATCGGGTGGGTTCCACGGCCGTCATCTCGGGCTGGATGCCCATCTGCTCACGCAGGTCATCGACCTGCTTGCGCAGAGCTGCCAGTTCCTGTTCGCGTGGATCGGCCGGGGCAGTGGTGTCGGCGGGCTTGCGGCCGGACCGCATCATGACCCACATCATCGCGCCCATACCCACCGGGCAGGCCAGTACGGGAAGGTAGTTGAGCAGTTCGCGCATGGTGGACTCCTTCAGCGTTCGGTGCGTGCCGGTTCGGTCGCGGCGGTGGGCGGGGTCTTTTCCAGCGTCTTGCGCAGGCGGCGCTCGGAGAGCCGCCCGTAGGAGAAGAGGACGCCGTCGAGGAGGACACCGGGGGCGAAGATCACCCCTGCGCGCATTCCGAGGCGCTGCCCCTCCTCGCTAGTGAGGGCGGTCTCGGTGATGGTCAGCGGGTGGTCTTCGGCGACTTTGGCCAGGACTTCCTTGGCGTGCTCGCACAAGGAGCAGTCGGTCTGCGTGAGCAGTGTGATCTGCCGGGTGTTCACGCCTTCCGCCCCGCCTTCAGGTCGGACAGCAGCTTGTCGACCTGGACGTACATCGTGTATTTGGGGGCCCCGCCGTAGTCGGCCCGCCACTGGATCTTCCCGTCGGGACCGACGAGTACGAAGCTGTGGCCGTCGCGGGAATCGCCCATCATCCCGTACTGGTTGGCGTGGTACGCCTTGGAGACCTTCAGGTCGGGGTCGGACAGGACGGACGTGGTCAGGTTCTCGTCCTTGACCTTGCGGGCGACGAGGTCGGCGGGGTCGGTGGTGATCGACAGGACCTCGTCGATGCCGGCGGCCTTGACCTTCGTGGAGGACTTCTCCATGTCCCGGATCTGGTCCCAACACGGCTGGCAGGTCAGGCCCTCCTGGAAGTACAGCAGCACGGTCTTGCCGCGTGCTGCGGCCAGGCTGGCCGTGGCACCGCTGCTGGAGGCAAGGGAGAAGGCGGGAGCGGTCTGACCGACGCCCGGGCTGCCGACCTCGTAGCCGGAGGCCGAGGACTGCTCGGACTTGTGGAACACCGCGTACAGACCGCCGATCATGGCCAAGAGGACCACCGCGGTGATCGCGCCGTTGCGCAGCTTGCGGCGCTGCTGGAGTTGCTGCTCTCGCGCGCGTTCTGCGGCCAGACGTGCGCGGGAATCGGCTTTGGCGCCGGGCTGGGCCCCGGCCTTGCCGCCGGGCGTGGTGTTAACGGCCATGGACGTTCTGCTCCATCCTTGTGGTGCGGTCTGCGGGTGCGGTGGTGGCCAGTTGGTCGGCGGGCACGGAGGCGGCTGACTCGGCGGGACGTTCCGCGCAGCTTGCGTCGTCCTCGGTCACTGCAGGTGCGGTCGTGAAGTCCTCGTCGGCGTGGTCGGCGCCGGAGCGGACAGCGCGCCGTATTACCCAGACCGTCGCCGCCGCGGCAACGACGGCGAAGGCCCAGCCGGGCAGCCAGGCCAGCGAGTGCATGGCCTTCGAAGCGGCGTGCTGGAGGTCTGCGGCGAACATGACCCGCCAGCCGGAGTTCGGCATCGACGGCCCCCTGACGGCAAGCACCACAGTCAGTACGCCCATGCCGACAAGCAGGATCCCGGAGAGGAGGTCGCCCAGCGCCAGGCTCCGCTGCCAGTTACCCACCCCCAGATGTATCCGGCGGCTTTGCAGGATCCGGGCGGGACCCTTGCGGCCGCGTTCCCAGGCCAGGGCGATCACCACGAGCGGAGCAACCATGCCCAGCACGTAGACCAGGCCCACGCTGAGCGCGGCGGGGAAGGAGGCGGTAGCGCCGGACAGGACGGCGACGCCGGCCAGGACTGGCGCACAGCAGGCGCTGGCGATGCCGGAGAAGGCCCCCAGCGCCCAGGCGGCGCCGAAGCCGCCGCCCTGTGGCGAGCGCCCGGACGGCATCGGCAGCTTCGGCTTCCACCCGGCCAGCACCGCGAGGCCCCCGGCCAGCATGAGGAGGCCACCGGTCAGGTAGACGTACAGGTGATACCGCTGCAGCGTGGCAGAGACCGCGGCGGCCCCGAGCCCGATCGGCACGATCACGGTGGCCACTCCGGCACCGAAGGTCAGTGTCCCGGCCACCACTCGGCCGCGGGAGCGGAACCCGGTGGCGAAGTAGGCAGGCAGCATCACGGAGATGCAGCACGGCGCGAGCAGCGCCACCACGCCGCCGAAGAACGACGCCAGGAGCGTGGTTCCGAAGAGCAGCTCACTCATCCCCAACCTTTCCGGAGAACCGCATGGCTGTCGCCGCAGCCAACGCCTAATCAACTTAGGACCTAAGATACATAGGAGATGGGAGTGCGTCTCGCGCTGCCACCGAATGTGCCCCTCATCTCACGGCCGGGCCCCCTGAGCACCCCGCCATCCTGGATCTACTCCCATGCAAGGGCGGCGATGTGAAGCGGCCATGAAGGCGGCATGCGGGAACCCTGCGCTTGCGCCAAGCCCCGACGCGTCACGCAGGTCGGGTGGCGACTTGGCCTGCATGTGCCACTTGGAGACCCACCACCCAGGGGCCGCTTCAATACCTAAGACGCCTAGGACATAGGGTGAGTCTCTATCAACTGCTCAGTCGGCCCGGCCAGGTGTGCCCGAAACCGAGGTGCCACGAGACCGGACCCCGCCTGGAAGAGGGCACCCTTGTCCGTCGATGTCAGCCAGGTGGTCGGCTCGGGCTCACTGCTCCTGGCCGCCCCCATCGCCCTGGCCGCGGGAGCGATCGCTGTCGCGTCCCCGTGCTGCCTGCCCCTGGTGCCGGGCTACCTGTCCTATGCGACCGGTATGGCGGCGTCCGATACGCAGGAGGCCCAGGCCGGCGGGCAGGGCCGGCGCCGGGCACTGCTCGGCACCCTCCTGTTCGTCCTCGGGTTCGCGGCCCTGTTCGCCGCCTACGGCGCCCTGTTCGGAAGCATCAGCATCCTGCTGCTCACGCACCAGGAACGCTCCTGCGCGTGCTGGGGTCGCTGACCGTCGTCCTCGGCCTTATGTTCATGGGCGTCCTGGAACGCATACCGCTGCTGTCGCGCACGGTCCGGCCGCGCTTCACGCCGCGCGCCGGGCTGGCCGGGGCGCCGCTGCTGGGGGTCATGTTCGGTCTCGGCTGGACTCCGTGCATCGGGCCCACCCGCGCCGCCGTGCTTTCGCTGTCCTTCTCCACCGGCTCCGCCGGGCGTGGGGCGCTGCCGGCCTTCCTCTACGGACTGGGGATCGGCATCCCCTTCCTGCTGTTCACCCTGGCCCTCGGCAAGAGCCTGCGGGCCTTCGATTTCGCCCGACGCAACGCCCGCGCGGTGATGCACTTCGGCGGCGCACTACTCGTGGCCGTCGGAATTTTGCAGGTCAGCGGTGTGTGGGCGCACATGATCCAGCAGCTGCAAGGATGTATCAGCGGCTATGAGTTGCCCCTGTGACATACCGCATCGCGCCCCCGGACCATCACCGAGAGCAGCTGACATGCCGTCAGTGATCTTCCGCGTGACGCCACCGCCGTCACTCCGGCTGTGGGCCGGACTACTGCTGGCATGTGCGCTCGCGCTCTGCGTCACCGGTGCAGCCCGGTGCGCTGCGGTGATGTCCGACGGGCCGATGAAGGCGATGCACCAACCCGGCCAGGACGTCCGCACGGACGGGCAGGACGACACGGCAGTCGACGAGCCCGGCAGGGACGATCCCTGTCCGGTCGGCGCCGATCACTGTGCTCAGTCCCGCGCTGCCGCGATCTCCGCCGCTTCGGCCTCGGCACACGCCGCCGACGCTCCGCAGACGGCTTCCGTGACGCAGGCGGAGGTCCCCCGGTCCGGCACGCCGCCCTCGACCGTGTGTGATTCCCCTCCCCCTGATCTGCGGCGGTTGTGCGTGTCACGGACGTGAGGGCGCAGCACCGGCGTGGCCTGCGCCCGCCGGACTTTCGTCGTCCTCACGTCCGCTTCGGCGTGCCCGCGTGCGCGCCGTACGTTCTTGATCAGGAACTCCGACGCATGTCGTCATCTCTTGCCTTGCTCGCCACCGGCGTCTCCACCGGTCTCGTCGCCGGCGGTGCCTCGTGTGCCGCAGTCCAGCGGGGCCTGCTGGCCGGCGCGGTGACCCGCCGCAGCCCCGCTCCCTCGTCCTCGACTTCCGCAGCGGGCGCCCTCCGTGAGTCCAGGTCCGCAACGGAGCACGCCTCTGCCGAGGAGCCGAAGGCCCTGGTCCCGGTGGGCGCGTTCCTTGCCGGGAAGTTACTCTCCCACACCCTCCTCGGTGCGCTGCTGGGCGTCTTCGGCAACGCGCTGCAGCCCAGTCCGCGCGCTCGGGCCGTCATGATGATCGCCGCCGCGGTCCTCATGCTGCTGTTCGCCCTCGACCTGTTCGGCGTCAAGGCCGTCGGCTGACTGGTGCCCCGTCCCCCGGCCTCCTTCGGGCGGCTGCTGCGGCGCAGCGCCAGGACCGATTCCGTCGCCACCCCGGCCCTGATCGGCCTCGCCACGGTGCTGGTGCCGTGCGGGGTGACCCTGTCGGTGGAACTGGTCGCGGTCACCTCCGGCTCACCGATGGCGGGGGCCGCGGTCATGTTCGGGTTCGTGCTGGGCACCGCACCGCTGTTCGCCGTGCTGGGCTACTTCTTCCGCCGCACCAGCCGAGCCCTGTCCGGCCGCCTGGCCGCCGTCACGGGCGTGGTGGTCTTTGGCGTCGCCGTTTGGACGGCGGCCTCCGGGATGCAGGCCGGGGGCTGGGTCACGTTCAACCTGACCGAACAGCCCGCCGCAGCGGCGGCCCCGGCCACGTCGGACACCGCATCGACCGGTAGGGAGACCCGCGTCCAGCGGGCCGGTCACCGTCGACGCAGCCGGGAAGCAGACCATCACCCTGACGGTCACCTCCTTCTACGAGCCGACACGATTCACGGCGAAGGCGGGGACGCCCACCATGCTGGTGCTCCGCGGCAAGGACTCCGACGGCTGTGCCCGAGCCTTCACCATCCCCGAACTCGGGGTCCAGGAGATCGCCAAGCGCAACGGCGACACCAAGATCGACCTGGGCACCCGAAAGCCCGGCACGCTGCGCTTCTCCTGCTCCTCGGGCACGCAGACCGGCACCATCACCTTCCGGGAAGGCGCGTAATGGCACTGTTCACTCGCAAGAAGGACGACACGGAGACCGGACCGGTGGTGGTCCTCGAAGTGGAGGGCATGCACTGCTCCAGCTGCGGCCTGTCCATCGACGACGAACTGGAGGAGGTGCCCGGCGTCCGCTCAGCCCGCACCGATGTGCGCTGCGGACGCTCCACCGTCCGCCTTGAGGAGACGGCGACCGTGGACATCGGCCCACTCGTCGCCGCGGTGCAGCGCGCAGGTGACTACACGGCCCGGTCTGTCGACTGACAGGCCGGAAGGCGCGGGGCAGCCGGGTCCCCCGGTCGCCCCGCGCCTTCGGGGCGCGGCGCACTCAGCCAGAAGGCTGGTGACGGTGACACAGGCGGTCCAGCGGACGCCGAAGCACACCCCGGTCCGGTGATCCAGCTGTGGGGACATCACCGGCTGCTTTCGAGAAGGCGCGGTACGGCAAGGCTCCGGTCAGACCGTCCCGCCATCGTCGCAACCCCGGTCAACAACCGGGCCAGGTCGCGGACGCTCGGCCTCGGCGTCCGGGGCAGCGGAGGCCCCGGTCGTCTCCCCGCCTGGGTTGTGTCTGGTTCGTTTGCTGGTTTCGACCCTTGAGCAACTTCGGCAGGCACATTGCGACGGGGCAGGCTACGAACAGCAGGATGTGCTCAGGGGCGGATGTCGGGGCTGGTGCCCTTGCTGAGGTCGACCAGGTCGACCACCTCTGCGGCTTGGCCGACGGTCGCGTCGTCCCGCCGGGCCTGGGCGGCCTTCAGGTCGCGCAGTTCTGCCTGCAGTGCGCTGATCTGCTTGTCCAGGTCCGTCCTGCCGGCGGTGGACGTACCGGTCTGCTGAGTCCTGCCGTCCGTGCCCCACGCGCTGCGGGGCTGCCTCCGACGCTTACTGCCGTTCCTGCCGCGCATCATGAAGACCATGCTCAGCGGGCACAGGGCGAGGATCAGAATCGGCGCTGCCGCCGTGAACCAGCCCGGCTTGAAGAGGAGCACGGTGACGGCGACAGCGCCGAGGCCGAAAAGGGCCTTCTTATTGATGCACATAGAGATCGCTCCAAGGGTTGGCCGCCGGTTCCCGACGGTCCTGAGTGGTGCCCGTATCCGGATGGCTGGGTTCGGGCGGTGAAGGATCGATGAGCCGGTGATGGGCTACCGATCTGCGTCCGACGGATGGGCCCGCGGCCATTTTCCGCCCGCGCTGCCGCGTACGCCGTGCAGATGGTGACTTCGTCCCTTCATCGGCCCTTCCTCACGACGGTGACGGTGGTGTTCGGGCGATCCCGCACGGGCGTCCCGGGTAGCGGTGGAGTCGTCTCCTCGCCCGGTGCGGGCATCGGGGACGCCTCGGGGAAGAAGGCCGCGGCCGGGCCGCCTGACATAGCCCCGCCGGACAACGCTGTTTCACCGGCCTCCTGGGCAGTCCTGCGGCCGGCGCGCCGCAGGCAGAGGAAGGCGACGGCGGCGGTGAACAGCAGGAGGCTGGTCCACACGTTCAGGCGCAGTCCGAGGATGTGGTTGGCAGGGTCGACGCGCAGCGTCTCGATCCAGCTGCGGCCCGCGGTGTAGGTGGCTACGTACAGGGCGAGGACCCGGCCTCGGTCGAGACGGAAGCGCCGCTCCGCCCACACGATCGACACCGCCGCTCCCAGGTCCCAGGCGGCCTCGTAGGCGAAGGCCGGGTGGTAGGTGGTGGCGTCGGGGGTGGCGGCCGGGCGGTGGGCCGGGTCGATCTCCAGGCCCCACGGCAGGTTGGTGGGACGGCCGTACAGCTCCTGGTTGAACCAGCAGCCGATCCGGCCGATCGCCTGCCCGACCAGCACCGCCGGGGCAACCGCGTCGGCGAACGCCAGGAAGTCGATGCCGCGCCGCCGGGCCGCGATCGACGCCCCCAGCGCGCCGCCCGCGATACCGCCCCACACCCCGAGGCCGCCCTGCCATACGTACAGGGCCTCAACGGGATGGCGGCCGGGACCGAAGTACAGCTGCCAGCTGGTGAGCACGTGGTAGAGCCGGCCGCCGATGATGCCGAACGGGACGGCGGCCATCGTGATGTCCAGGACGGTGCCCGGCATGCCGCCACGGGCGCTCCAGCAGCGCCGGCCGATCAAGACGGCGGCGAGTACGCCGAGGATCACCATGACCGCGTACCAGTGGATCATGAGTGGGCCGAGGTTCAGATACGGGCTGGACGGGCTCGGCAGATAGGCGAGGTTCATCGGGTCACATCGGCTTCGCGTGAGAACGAGCCCGGGCGGGCGTGCCGCCCGGCGCGGACGTGCCGAACCGGTCCCGAGACCCGGGGGCCGGTTCGGCGAGAGGGAGTTGGTGAGGCAGGGGCGCTGATGCGACGGTCGCAGCGCCTGGGCGGTCAGCCCATCATGCCGGGGTGTCCGTGGTCGGAGGGGCCGCCCGTCATCGAGCCGGACATCATGCCGCTGCCGGACATCATCTCCTCCATCTGCTGCTTCGCCTTGGCGCGGTCGGCGGCCGGCAACTGGTTCGTACAGTGACGGATCATCGCCTTCCTGTCGGCCGCACTGCCCCCGCTGTGGACCGAACCTGAACTCTGGATGCTGGATGGCGAGAGGCTGGGAGACTGGTCCGCAGCGAACGCGGTGGCGCCGTACGCGCCGATGCCGCCGAGTACGACGGTCGCCGCTGCGATGCCGATGGTCCTGCGCTTGATCATTGATGCACTCCTTGTCCCGAGCCTGGCTCTTACGTCGCTGACGCTAGGCACGCGGTGTGAAGGCGCCATGAAGCACCGATGTGGCGGCTCTGTGGGCTGACCCCACCGAAATCCTTCGTCTCGCCGGAGCATCCGCACTCCTACCTGCATGAATACGCACACGACATCATGTGGGCCAACCTGTTTAGTCATGGATGAGGCATTTGCTACCCATAGGGGGTAGGAGTAGCTTTTGGGTGGGAAGGGAGGTTCGGCATGACGGACCAGAGGACTCAGCAGGACAAGCAGTTCCTCGCCCCGGAGGTTGTGGATGACGCGGTCGTGCGGCTGGCGAAGATCAACGGCCAGGTGCAGGGCGTCTCCCGGATGGTCCAGGAGGGCCGGTACTGCGTCGACGTGCTGGACCAGATCGAGTCCGTGCGCAAAGCCCTGGACGCAGTGTCCCGCCAGGTGATGCGCAACTACCTGGAGAGGTGTGTCACCGACGCGATCAAGGGTGACGACCCGCTCATCTACGACGAACTCATGAAAGTGCTGTTCCGGCACCGCTGACTGGCGCTGGGGCGAAGGAAGGTGTGGGCATGGCCTACGGCGCGTCGGCGGCCCTGCCCCGGATCGTGACCTCGGTCGAGAAGATCGGGCACTGGATCAGCGGGGTCGAGGTCGGTACTCAGCCCGAGAGGAGGGCGTCATGAACGTAGACCAGATCGCGGTTCTCGCCGGGGCCGGTGCGCTGATCGCACTGCTCGCGTGGTTCTTCTTCGGGCCACGCAAGACACGGCTGGCCGAACTCAGGGACGGTACCCAGGAGATCGGAATAACCGTGAAGGGCGGCTACTCCCCGGACCTGATACGGGTCCGGCAGGGCGTACCCGTCCGGCTGGTCTTCGACCGGCAGGAGCGTGGGGAGTGCACCTCCCGCGTGGTCTTCCCGGACCTCTCCCTCGCGAAGGCGCTGCCCGCGTTCGGCACGACCACCGTCGAATTCACCCCCGCCCGTGCGGGCCGGTTCGGGTTCACATGCGGGATGAACATGGTCCACGGCACACTGCTGGTCGAGTCCGGCGACGGGAACGGTGCGGCCGCGTCATCCGCCGCCGTGGAGGAGGAGCCGACTGTGCCCGCCGCCGAGCCGGGCGAGGTCGACACCGGTGAGGCCGAGGCCGCCGAGCGGCGGGCCGAGATCAAGGATCTGTCCCGGCGGGTGCTTGTCGGCGCAGTCCTGTCGTTGCCGGTCGTGCTGAGCGTGATGCTGCACGACGCTTTCAATGCCGCCGTGCCGGACCTGCTCCTCAACCACTGGTTCCAGCTGGCGCTGATCACGCCGGTGATGTTCTGGACCGGCCGGCCGATCCACACGACGGGGTGGCGTGCCCTGCGCAACCGCAGCGCCGAGATGAACAGCCTGATCACGCTGGGCACCTGTGCGGCCTACGGCTACAGCCTGCTGGTGACCGTGGCACCAGGGGTGCTGCCCGCAGGGGTCCGGGGCGTCTACTACGAGGCGGTCGGGGTGATTCTGACCCTGATCCTGCTGGGCCGGCTGTTCGAGGCGAAGGCCAAGGCGGGTACCGGACAGGCGATCCGCGAGCTGCTGGGCCTGCGGGCCAGGACCGCCCGGGTCGTACGGGACGGTGCGGAAGTCGAGGTGCCGGTGGAGGAGGTCGTGGTCGGCGATGTGGTCGTGGTCCGGCCCGGGGAGAAGGTCCCGGTGGACGGGGTCATCGTCGACGGCCGCTCCACTCTGGACGAGTCGATGGTGACCGGGGAGTCGATCCCGGTGACCAAGACCGTCGAGGACGAGGTGGTCGGCGCGACGATCAACCAGACCGGCGCATTCCGCCTGAGGGCGACCAAGGTGGGCGCGGACACGATGCTGGCCCAGATCATCCGGTTCGTGCAGCAGGCGCAGGCGTCCCGGGCTCCCATCCAGCGCGTCGCGGACCTGGTGGCGAGTTACTTCGTCCCCGCCGTGATGTTCATCGCCATCGCCTCGTTCGCCGTCTGGTACGCGGTGGGGCCCGACCAGGCCCTGACGCTCGGACTGGTCTCCGCCGTCGCCGTACTGATCATCGCCTGCCCGTGCGCGCTCGGACTGGCCACCCCACTGTCGATCATGGTGGGTACCGGCAAGGGCGCCCAGCACGGCATCCTCATCCGATCGGCCGAGGCGCTGGAGACGGCCCACCGGCTGCAGGCCATCGTGCTGGACAAGACCGGCACCATCACCCAGGGCCGGCCCACACTGACCGACGTCGTCCAGGTGAACGGGTTCATCGAGGACGAGTTCGTCCGCCTCGTCGCCTCTGCCGAGAACTCCTCCGAACACCCCCTCGGCCAGGCCATCGTGCGGGGCGCCGCTGACCATGGGATCGGCCTGGTCGAGGCGAGCGAGTTCGACTCCGTCACCGGCAAGGGCATCACCGCCACCGTCGACGGACACCGCCTGCTCGTGGGCAAGGCCGCCATGCTCACCGAGGTCGGCATCGACACCTCTGACCTGCGGGAGGACGCGGACCGGCTCGCTTCGGATGGCAAGACCCCGGTCTTCGCCGCCATCGACGGGGAGTTGGCCGGCGTGGTGGCGGTCGCCGACACCGTCAAGGAGGACTCGGCCACAGTGATCGCCGAACTGAAACGGCTCGGCCTGGACGTCGTGATGATCACCGGCGACAACCGGCACACAGCCGAGGCGATCGCCCGTCAGGTCGGCATCGACCGCGTGCTGGCCGAGGTACTGCCCGAGCACAAGGCCCAGGAGATCGCCCGGCTGCAGGACGAGGGCCGACAGGTCGGCATGGTCGGTGACGGCATCAACGACGCCCCGGCCCTCGCCCAGGCCGATGTCGGCTTCGCCATCGGCACCGGCACCGATGTGGCCATCGAGGCATCCGACATCACCCTGATCTCCGGCGCGCTGGGCGGGGTCCTCACCGCCGTAAACTTGAGCCGGGCCACCATGCGCAACATCCGCCAGAACCTGCTCCTGGCCTTCGTCTACAACACGGCGGGCATACCGCTGGCTGCCGGTGTGCTCTATCCGTTCACCGGCTGGCTGCTCAGCCCGATCATCGCCGCCGCGGCGATGGCCTTGTCGTCGTTGTCCGTGGTGGGCAATGCCAACCGGCTGCGCACCTACACCCCGAAATCGCTCCCCCTGGTCGCCCGGCGGACCGTGGCGGACAGGACCTCTGTGGAGGTGGCCGCATCATGACCACTCCTTCCGCGACCGTGCTGGTCGTCGACGACGAGGCAAAGCTGCGTGCCCTGGTCCGCGATTACCTGGAGCGCGACGGCTACACCGTCCAGGAGGCGAGCGAGGGCCGCCACGCACTCGACCTGGCCCGTGCCATGCTGCCCGATCTGGTGATCCTCGACCTGGGCCTGCCGGGCCTGCCCGGCGAGGAGGTGGCCCGGCTACTGCGCAAGACAAGCGACATCCCGATCGTCGTGCTCACCGCCAGGGCAAGTGAGAACGACCGGGTGATGGGCCTGCGACTGGGCGCCGACGACTATGTGGTGAAGCCGTTCAGCCCGCGCGAGCTGGTCGCCCGCGTCGAGGCGGTGCTGCGGCGATACCGTGGCCCGCGCGGCGAGGCCGAGGAAACCGCCGTCTCGTACGGTGACGGCCGGCTGCGGATCAATGCCGAGCGCCGTGAAGTGCACGCCGACGGCCAACCGGCGGAGCTCACCCGCACCGAGTTCGACCTGCTCGCCGCCCTCGCCTCCCGGCCGGGGCGGGCCTGGACCCGGATGGAGCTGGTCGGCAGGGTCCAGGGGCACACCTTCGAGGCGTACGAGCGCACCATTGATGTGCATGTGAAGAATCTGCGCCGCAAGCTCGGTGACACCCCACCTTCCCACGTGGTCGTCACCGTGTCCGGTGTGGGCTACAAGCTGGGACTGAACAAAGATGCGTGAGCTGCTGCGCGGTCGTTTCGCCCGCCGCCTCGCCCTGGCCTTCGCGTTTCTGGGCATCGGCGCGGCGGCCCTCACGGCGGTGCTGGTCAACGCCGCCTTCGGAGACCGCTTCGATACCTACCTGGCCAAGCAGCAGCAGGTACGCGAGCAACAGTTGGTCGCTCTGTTCACCGCCGAGTACCAGCAGGACAGCGCCTGGAAGCCGTCTTCGCTCAACGATCTGGCACCGACGGTGACCATGACCGGCTCCCAGGCCGAACTGCGCGGGCCGGACGGGCAGCACGTCTGGTCGCTCACCGACGCCATGGTGAGCCCGGCGACACTGGCCATGCACCGCGACATGATGGGCATCGGCGACCTCGGCCCTGCCCGCAAGCTGCCGATCACCGTCGACGGCAAGCGCGTCGGCACTCTGGACGTGCGCGTCCCGCAGGGCCAGATCCCCGCCGTCGACCAGAAGTTCCGCTCCGACGTCAACCAGTTGCTGATCGCCGGAGGTCTCACGGCCGGTCTGGTCGCCCTCACCGTCGGCCTCTACACCGCCCGTCGTGCCACGGCCCCGATCGCCGAACTCACCCGCGCCGCAGGTGACCTGGCCGCCGGACAGCGCGACCGGCGGGTGACCGCCATCCCGGACAACGAGATCGGCGAACTGGCCACCGCCTTCAACACCATGGCTGACCGGGTGGAGAAGGAGGACGAACTGCGCCGCGCTTTCGCCGCCGACGTCGCTCACGAACTGCGTACCCCGCTCGCGATACTGCGCAGCGAACTGGAGGCCGTCCAGGACGGCGTCCGCGAACCCACTCCGAAGGTCATCACCTCGCTGCACGACGAGACCCTGCGCCTGAGCCGGTTCATCGCCGACCTGGAAGCCCTGTCCTCCGCCGACGCTGCCGCCTTCACCCTCGAACACCGGCCCCTTTCCCTGGCCGCCCTCGTCCGCGACACCGTGGACGGTCTTGGCGACCGGTTCGCCGAGGCCGGAATCGCTGTGCATACCGATCTCTCCGAGGTGAGCGTCGAGGGGGACGCGGTGCGACTGCGGCAGGTCGTCACCAACCAGCTCACCAACGCCCTCAAGTTCGTCCCCGCGGGCGGTACCGTCACCCTCACCCTGCGTCGGCAGGACCACTGGGCCGAACTCAAGGTGGCCGACACCGGGCTCGGTATTCCCGCCGAGGAACTCCCGCACATCTTCGACCGGTTCTTCCGCAGCCGCACCGCCCGTGCCGACGGCTCCGGCATCGGCCTCGCCGTCGCCGCGGAGCTCACCGCCGCCCATGGGGGCGCCCTCACCGCCGACAGCACCCCCGGCCACGGCACTACCTTCACCACCCGCCTGCCGGCCCTTGGCGACCAACGCACATCAGCCGGCCGCGCACAGGAACACACCCCGACGAACACCGGCTCACGCAGACACCGGGTCTGCCCTCCGGACGCCGACTGAGCTGGCGCGCTCGCAGGACAGGCCGAGCAGCCAGTCGGGGCGATGTCGCCCGTGGCGGTCAGGGAGAGCAGCGCGTAGGTGGCCGCGCCGACGATGGAGGTGGCGAAGGCGAAGGCCAGGGCGGCCGGTGCGACCGCAAGCCCCCTTTGAGAGATCGTCGCTTCAGTACCCGCACTGGGAAGGTCGTTCGGCCGCCTCCCACGGTGGTGAAGATCCGTAGGCTGAAGGTGCCAGGAGGACCCGGGGTACTGCGGTTGGGTGCTCAGCAACAGGTGCAGCTGGCGCTGCAACCACAGGCGCCTGCCTCAGGCGTGGACTCCTTGTGCACGGCGGACGGGGCGCAGCATCCTTCGCCTCGCCATGCGTTGCGTCCTTCCTTGACTGCGATGGCGGCGATCACGAGGGCTGCGATGGGGTCGGCCCAGGACCAGCCGAGCAGCAGGTTCGCCAGCAGGCCGATGAGAAGGACGGCGGAGAGGTACGTGCACAGCAGGGTCTGTTTGGAGTCGGCGACGGCGCTTGCGGAGCCGAGTTCGCGTCCGGCCTTGCGCTGCGCGGCGGACAGGAACGGCATGACGGCCAGGGACAGAGCCGCCAGCACGATGCCGGGAACCGAGTGCTTGGTTTCGTCGGCGTCGGTGAGCGCGCGGACGGACTCGATGGTGACGTAGAGCGCGAGCGCGAAAAAGGAGATGGCGATGATCCGCAGTGTCGTCTTCTCCCGGGCCTCCCGGACGGCGTCGTCGCGGGCGGAGAACTGCCAGGCGACGGCTGCGGCGGAGGAGACCTCGATGACGGAGTCGAGGCCGAAGCCGATCAGCGCGGTGGAGGAGGCGAGGGTACCCGCGGTGATTGCGACGACGGCTTCGATGACGTTGTACGCAATGGTCGCGGCGACCAGCAGGCGTATACGCCGGGTCAGTGCGCTGCGGCGGGAGGGGCTGGGACCGAGGGATATCGTGGTCATTCAGCAGCAGCCCTTCTCGTCGGCGTCAGGGCAGGTGCGGTCGGCCTCGACGGCGAGCACTGCGGAGCGCAGGTCGTCGAGGGCGTGGCCGAGGCGCTCGTCGGCGAGTTCGTAGCGTGTGCGGCGGCCGTCCGGGACGGTGATGACGAGGCCGCAGTCGCGCAGGCAGGCCAGGTGGTTGGAAAGCCGGGTCCGGGAGATCTCCAGCACGTCGGCGAGGTCGGCCGGGTAGGCCGGCGCCTTGCGCAGTTCGAGCAGGATGCGGCAGCGGATCGGGTCGGCGAGGGCGCGTCCGAACCGGGCGAGCACGTCGATGTCGGCAGCGAGGGTCAGCACCACTCAACAGTACAGGGAATCCTGAATTCAGGGAACCGTGAACTATTCGCGGTCGGTTGGGTGCTGGGATACCTCGGTGGCACAGCCGGGGCCGAAGCCGACGCGTTCGCGCTACCAGCGCCGCCCCGCGCACGCCCGTGGCGCGATCAGCGAAGCGGACGGACCGTGCTCAGCTCACCGTCCACTGGGACCAGGGCATGTTCCAGCCGTTCCAGCCGTTTTCCGGTGCGACGGTCTTGTCGGGCGAGTTGACAACCTGCACCACGTCGCCGATCAGCGAGTGGTTGTAGAACCAGGCCGCGGGAGTCGACGGATCGCCGCCGCCCTTGACGTCGTGCAGGCCGACGCAGCCGTGGCTGGTGTTCTCGTGGCCGAAGACCGACTCCGGCCTCCAATAGTTACCGTGCGCGAACGTCCCGGAGGTCGACAGTCGCATGCCGTGCGGCACGTCCTTGATGTGGTACGAGTTACCCAGGCCCACGGTGCGGGAGTCCATGTCCACCACAGGATCCTTCTCCATGATCACCATCTTGCCGTTGTACGTGGTGTGCTGCGCGTCGCCTAGGCTCGCGGGCAGCGTCCTGTACAGCGCGCCATTGCGGTAGATCTTCAGCGTGTGGGCGGTGTTGTCGGCCACCGAGGTCTGTGAGCGGCCGATGGTGAACGACACGTCCTTGGACTGCTGCCCGTATACGCCGGGTGCGGTCTTCACGCCGTTCAGTCGCAGATGCAGCGTCACCTTGGTACCCGGAGACCAGTAATTCTCCGGACGGAAGTCCAGGCGCTGGTTGCCGAACCAGTGGCCGCGCACATCCACTTGGGGATCAGCGGTGACGGTGACAGCCTTGTCGACGGCCTTGGTGTCGGACACGGGCTTGGTGAAGTTGAGCGAGACCTCCATACCGACGCCGTACGTCGCACCGGGTGCGACATTGAAGTAGCCGATGTTGGTGGTGCTGGGGGTGAGGGTGGTGAACGAGGACTGCTGCGTGGAGGCGCGGCCGGACGCATCGGTCGCGGTCGCGGAGACCGTGTAGTGCGTGCCGGTGTGCAGGCCGCCCGTGGGCCTCCAGCTGCTGCCACCGTCGGACAGCGTACCGTCGACCGTGGCCCCGCCGGAGGAGGTCACCGTGACCTTGCTCAGCTTGCCCTTGGCCGCCGATATCCGCAGCGCGCCCGAGGTGTCGACGCCGGTGGCTCCGTCTCTCGGCAGGATATGTACAGCCGCGTCGGAGTTCTTCGGGTCGGCCCCGTTCTTCGTGCTGCCGGACTCGGCACTGGCACTGCCACCGCACGCTGTGGCCCCGAACAGAACGACCCCGAGGGCCAGCGCGAGCAGCCCCTTCCTGGAACGCCGGCTGCGATCGCCCGGTCCCCGTGAACGGCCCTTGCTGGTCGCGGCGTCCGCCGCCTTTGCCGTAATCAACCGTAGGTCTCCCTCTTGAACGTCATCTTGTACGGACGGGCAGGTCAGGCGCGCAAGGCCGCCGATCGCTGGGCTCTGACTCCTCCGGAGTGGCTACGCCCGTGATCGAAGACGGATCCCGTACGACCTACGGACTCGTCGAGCACCCGAGTCCTGCGGAGTTCCCCGGACAACCGAAGCATCACTGCCGAATGTGCCGCGCCGACACGTCGACGCCCCGCCCGACTATGGCCGCGCGCCGTGAAGCGGTGATGAAGAAGTCATGCGCCGTCGATGTGGGCTGCGTCTCACTGCCGCCCCCTGGCCCCGATCTGAAGGTCACACGTCGGCTGGTGGGAGCAACGCCTTCCGGACCACGAGGGAAACCTCAGCCGGGACGCATTGCCACTCACAGGTCCACGGTCAGGACGGAGCTGCGTGCGCGGGACACGCACGGGTAGATCACATCGCTGCGGTCACGCTCGGCGGCGGACAGCACCGTGTCCCGATGGTCGGGCGTACCGCCCAGGACGCGCAGCTCGCAACTGCCGCAGACCCCTTCCTCGCAGGAGCTGGCTGCCTCGGGGACCGCCTCGCGGATGACCTCCAGCAGGCTGCGGTCGGCCGGAACGGGCAGGACGCGTCCGCTGCGCCGCAGCTCGGCCTTGAACTCCTCCTTGTCCGGACGCTGTTGTGAGGGGTGCCAGGAGCCGAAGCGTTCGGTGTGCAGATACCGATCGGAGAAGCCCGTGGACATCGTCTTCTCCAGGGCGGTGAGCAGCGGTTCGGGGACCGCAGGCGTAGACGGCGGCGCCCGGCGGGGTGCCGGCCAGGGCAGTGGTGAGATCGGGCAGGCCATCGGTGTCCTCGGGGACCATGTGGACCCGGTCTCCGCCGAGATCCAGAAGCTCGTCGGCGAAGGCCATGGCGGCGCGGGAGCGTCCGCCGTAGACCAGGCGCCATTCGTGTCCGGCCGCGGCCACAGCGCGGATCATGGGCAAGAAGGGGGTCACGCCGATACCGCCCGCGATGAAGAGGTAGTGGTTTGCCAGGATGAGCGGGAACTTGTTGCGAGGGCCCCGGATGGCGATCCGCCGGCCCTCGCGCAGGCTGTGGACCTCTGCGGAACCGCCGCGGCCGTCCGGCACGCGCAGGACACCGACGCGGTACGTCTCCCGGTCGGCCGGGTCCCTGCACAGCGAGTACGGGCGGATCAGGCCGGAGGGCAGCACCAGCTCGACGTGGGCACCGGGCTCCCACCCTGGTAGCCGCGCGCCGTCCGCAGCGACAAGTTCGACGGCCACGACACCATCGGCGGCCTGCGACAGGTCGCTGACGACGACGTCACGCGACGGGTGCGACTCACCACGCACGATCGCGCAGTTCGCCGAAAGTTCTCGGGATCGGGGAATTAAGGGGCCGAGGAGATCAGGTCTCATGCCCCGTGGCAGGCGTTCAGACGGCCGAAAGAAAGGCGCCACAAGCCTTCTGTCACATGACCTTCCAGGTGGCGGCCAGTTCAACACGCGAGGCGACATTCATTTTCTGATACACCTTTTTCAGATGGAAGGCCACCGTGTGTTGGGAGATGAACAGTTGCCTGCCGACCTCGTTGTTGGTGTGCCCCTGGCTCACGAGCTCCGCGATCGCAAATTCCGCGTCGGTGAGTCCGTGCAGTAAAGGACCTTCACGTTCCACGGTACGGATCACACCACGTCGCACCCCGAATTCTCGGAGCTTGTTCGCAACGCGAGAGGCATCTCGCGTCGCACCGACCTCGTTGTATGCTTCCAGAACCAATTCGAAGATGCGTATCGTCTCAGCTCTTTCGGGTTTTCGCTTGGCCAGCAAGCCGGCCATGTCTTCCCTCGCAGATGCCACACACCACCGATCGGGATAGACGCTGGCCGCCTCGCGCAATTTGCCGGAGTCCCTCTCCAACAATCCAGCGGCATGCAGCGCCGATCCTTGTATCACGCTGAACTTCGGGTGCTTGGCCGAAGTGTCTGAGGCCGCCGCCACCGACATCTTCGCGAGGTCGCGGGCCCCCAGCTTGCTGGAGGCGCGGACCAGCCATGAGGCCGCTGCCGGCTCTGACACGAGAAGCTGGCGGAGCACGCGGGGGTTCGTGACAATCCCGGCGATCAGACTCGCCGCGCTCGTCACCCCGCTTCGGGCCTCCATGGCTTGAGCAGTCACCCAAGCCCCGGCCGCCTGCCCGTAGCCGAGTAAGGCTTCGTCTGCCAGTTTGTCCACGAACTGGAAACAGGCTCTCATATCTGCCCGACGGAGTGCGCCGAGCGCCATCACGACATAGCTGGGGGGCCGCACGGACCTGACACCACACCGCTCGGCAATCCGTAGCCCCACGTCGATCTCGGCAATGGAATCATCGATATTCCCCATAGCGAAGAGCAACTCGCCCCGGACGGCGTGCGACATGGCGGCCATCCGTTGCGACTCCGGTTCGCCCCTTCGTACTTGCATGGTATCGAGCACAAGCCGCCCGGCCTCAAGTTCCCTCGCCTTGATGAGCAACTCGACGTACCATAATTGAGCCAGCTGGCAGAATTCGTGGGCCTCTTGACATCTCACTGCAGTTGCCGCAACGGCGTACTGCAGTCCCAGGTCCAGTCGTCCGTCGAACCAGGACGAAGCGGAACGCCGAAGGAACCAAGCAGTCTTACACGACCCTTGTATCAGGTCGTCGAAGAACCCAGGAAAACCTTGAGGAAATCGCATGTTTGGTTCACCTAACGACGATTGCGGGGGGGGTTGAATGCGTCGTAGGGCATGTGCTGGAGCCTTCGGCACATGGTGGTGAAGGCGGTGGCGTTCGGCAGGCTGATCGCCGCACCACGGCGGCCCGGATCGGGCAGACGCCCTCGCGGAAAGCGACATTGCTCACACTGTGCGGCCGATTATCGATGGTCCCCTGTACCGCCGAGCCACGGCACCGATGCGTTGCGACTTCTGCGTTGCCATGCGATCTATGTACCCACCGCGTCCACCGGGATACCTTCGCCACCTGGACCAAGACCCGACTGAAGATCGCAACCTGGATCACCGGCTTCTGCAATAGCTGCCGACTACACAGCGTGTGCGGGTACCGGAACCCGAGCCACTACGAACATGACCACCGAGCCAATCCGCCTTGGGGTTGGCCACATAGAAGGTCTCCACGGTTCGAGGGGATCGGCACCTGTCAGCTCAGGCTACGTGCCGTCTTCGGCACACAGATGCAACAGCGCCCGGGCCGCCAGGCGATAGCCGAAGGCGCCGAGGCCGACCACCACACCGCTCGCCAGAGGGGCGATGACCGACTCATGGCGGAATTTTTCGCGAGCCCACACGTTGCTGAGGTGCACCTCGACCCAGGGGGGCGAATAGCTTGCCAACGCATCGCGCAGGCTCCATCCGGCGATCATCAGAGCGCCGGGATTGACGATGGCGCCGACAGTGGTGCCGTGGTGCTTATGGATCGCACCAACCAGGTCTCCCTCGGCATCACTCTGGATTGAGACGACGTTCCATCGCCGGACACTCACCTCGTCGACGACCGCCTTTTCAATGTCGGCCAGTCTGTCGGTACCGTATATCTCCGGCTCGCGTTGACCGAGAACGCCCAGGTTCGGACCATTCAAGAGAAGCACGACACTCAAGGCATACCTCACCGTTCACCCGACCACCAGCCTTTGGCCCATCCATGCTGTCGAGGCCGCTCACGAGGCGCCATCCCCAGGACTGATAGTTGCGCAGCGCCCAGTGATCCTCCGGTCCTCGAGAACAGGACGCGCCCGTCGCACCGAGGGTCAGCTGCGCGATGGCCGCACAGGTCCCGGACAAGCAGTGCATACGGTCAACGGCCGTCTTGCCGGACGGCGGGACTTCGCCGTCCGGGACCGCGGGGCGCGACCCGGGCGACCACCGGCCAGGGGCCGTCTCCAACCAGGTCGGCCGTCGGCTGCACCACTGGTGGGAACCGCGCCCGAGGGGCGGGGTGTGCCTGCTGGGGGCGGCTCACGTCGAACTCGGTGGGCTTGTCGCAGTGGCGCAAGTCCCGTTGGTCTCCGACCGGGACGAGCATGCTCGTGATTGTCCCGTACCCGCGGGCGGCAGCAGATCCGCCATGCCGACCGCCTCGTCGTCGCAGGCGTCCCCGAGCGGATCCCGGACCACCGGGAACGGCATCGGCAGGGTGAAGTCCCCTACCGGATCGGTGCCGCCGAACACCTCGTCGAGAGTCGCGTGATAATTTCCAGGATCCGCGGTTTTGGCGGCCGTTTCCGCCGGGCCGCGAAACCACCCGTTCGGTATCTGACGGTACCGGGTGCGCTCGGGTACTTCTCTGGCAAAGAGATCGCCGACGCGTGTCCTCTCTTTCCGCAATTACTCGCAGGGTTCCGGCCTTTCCCGAACTGCCCACCCGGGTTCGGTGGCAGTTTCGTGGCTCACGGGCGCGCTGCCGTTCAGAGAAGTTGACCGACGATCGAAGGCGCACACAAGGGCTGACATCGGCAGGCTAGTACAAGAATGTCAGGCCGAGCATCCCCCAACCTGATAAGTTTTCCCACCCTTGACACCTTTTGGGCGGCGGAATACTGTTCCCCCGATCTCCAGTTGACGGAATTCCGCCCTGCACACACCACGTACCTGCGGGGTTTTCAACGATGCCGGTTTTCGAAGTGCCCGCTGATCCGGTGGCAGCACGCGAGTAGGGTCACGATGCCAACCATGCGACTGCACGATACGTATGCGAACCCGACGGACGCGGACGTCGTCATTGTGGGCAACGGTCCGATCGGTGCCACGCTGTCGGTACTGCTCGCCCAGCGCGGCTGGCGGGTCACCGTACTCGAACGGCGTGCCCGGCCGTACCGGCTACCACGTGCGACCAGTTTCGACGGGGAGACCGCCCGGCTCCTGGCCGCCACCGGGATCGGTCCTGATCTGGGCCGGATCACCGAGTCGGCCAACGGTTACCAGTGGCAGACCGCCGCCGGCGCGGCGCTGTTGGACATCGCGTTCACCACGTCCGGCCCGTACGGCTGGCCGGATGCCAACACGATGCACCAGCCGGCTCTGGAGGAGTTGATCGCGACCAGGGCGGCGGCCCTCCCCGGTATCACGGTGCTGCGCGGACACGAGGTCGTAAGGATCGTCGACGGCGAGCAGCAGGTGGAGGTGGCCGCCACCACTGACAGCGGCGAGCCACACAGCCTGTCCACGCGGTGGGTCGTGGGGTGCGACGGCGCCAACAGCTTTGTGCGCGAGCACCTCGGTGTCTCCGTCACAGACCTCGGGTTCTCCTTCGAGTGGCTGCTCTGCGACGTCGAACTGCGCCGGCCACGCGAGTTCGTCCCCACCAATGTGCAGATCTGTGATCCGGCCAGGCCCACGACCCTCGTGGGCAGCGGCCAGGGTCGCAGGCGCTGGGAGTTCATGCGTCTTCCGGGCGAGAACACTGCCGAGCTCAACAGGGACGAGACGGCCTGGCGGCTGCTGGCGCCGTTCGGCGTCACACCCGACACGGCGACCCTGCTGCGCAGCACCACATACATTTTCCAGGCCAGGTGGGCTGACCAGTGGCGAGTGGGCCATGTCCTGCTGGCTGGTGACGCGGCCCATCTCATGCCGCCGTTCGCCGGTCAGGGCATGTGTTCGGGCATCCGGGACGTCGTCAACCTGGCGTGGAAGCTGGATCTGACGCTCCGTGGCCTCACAGCCGAGACCCTGCTGGACACCTACACCGAGGAACGCCGGGCCAAGGCAAGAGAGGCGATCCTGACGTCGGTCCAGCTGGGCCGGATGATCTGCGTGACGGACCCCGTGGCCGCCGCCGAGCGGGATGCCACGGTGCTGGCCAACCGACGGGGCCGGCCGCCGACGCGGCCGGAGCCGGCGAAACCGCTCTCGGGCGGGCTGCTTTTCCGGCGTTGCGGAACGGAAGCAACCGAACCGCCCGCGGGTGAGGTCGTCCCGCAGGGACGAGTGAGCCGGCAGGGAAGCACTGGGCTGTTCGACGATGTCGTGGGCCGTGGTTTCCTGCTGCTGATCACCGACGAGCCGCACGCCTCTCTCGACGAGGACCAGCTTTCCTTCCTCACCGCTCTGGGCGCCCTCGTGGTACGACTGCTCCCCTCCGGGCACGTACCCGACGTGAACGACAACGGGACCGGCATGATCAGCGTGGTCGACACGGACGACGTCTACCGACCGTATCTGGCCCGGTTCACGGCGACGGCTCTGCTGGTGCGTCCGGACCATCACGTCTTCGGTGCCGCGAGCGGCCCGGACGGCATCCGGGCGCTGGTGGACGGCCTGCGTCACCAGTTGCACGCGGTACAGCCGATCGTCCCGACGCACCCGGCCGACTGAAGTCGGCGTCCCGCGCACGGATGGACCAGCTCCTGGACGTCGGCCACCGCTGCAGCAGTGCCCTGCGAATCTGTTCGACCGCGGCTACGGGGCACAGGTGTCCGTCGTACGTCGCCTGCCGCAGTTCCTCGAAGGTGACCTTCGTTCCTCGCAGCAGAGCGGCGCGGCACAGGGGGCCGGTCGGGCGGCGACCGCCTGGAGGCATTTCCGGCGGCCGCGGACGCACCGCACTCCGCCCGTCTCGACAATCGCGTGCCCGATCTCGAAGGAACCGCGGCCGAGCCCGGGCACGGCACTCCTCGCAGCGAGGCCGCTACCGATGCCGGTGCCCACCCCGAGGTGGAGCAGGTCGCAGCAGCCCGATGCCTATGCCTCGGCGAGCGCGCCGAGGTCGTCGTCATCCGCCCAAGCGACGGCCGCTGCGGGGAACATCGCACGCAGCAATGCCTCCAGGGCGCCCGCGGTCCGCTCCGGCCGGCTGAGCCACGCGGCGATCCGGCCCGCTTGTCCGACCGTCGCGGGCATCGCGACAGCACCGCCGCGAAGGGTGTTACGAGTTTCGGCCCCACCTCGTCCACCTGGCGGGCGAGTCGGACGAGATCCAGGGCCGCACTGCGCCCCAGTGCCCAGGCGAAAGCGGTCCCGTCGACGCACCCGCTGTCGGTCTCTCCCCGGAAGACCACCTTGGCGCCCCCGATGTCGACGCCCAGACAGTGAGCCTTCGCCGGACGGTCCAGTGATTCGGTGAGCTGTCGCACACACGCACGGTCCGCCGCCGATTTGCCGCTCGCCGCCGCCTCAGTGGCCGGGCACCGACGGACACAGGGCGAGGAGGTCCGCCGGACGCCGGAGCACCACGTCGGGTCCTGCGGCAAGCAGTTCCTCCTCTTCGGGTGAGGCCCACAGCGCGGCAGCCGCGGCCACGCCGGCCCCTTGGGCACTGGCCAGGTCGGTCGGCGCGTCGCCGACCATGATGGCCTGTTCGGCGGGCACGTCCAGCAGGCTCAGCGCCTGCAGCACCATGTCCGGCGCGGGCTTGGGCCGGGCGACCTCGTCGGAGCCGATCACATGCGCGAAGAACGGGAGCAGGCCCAACCCGTCGAGCAGTGCGCGTGCCCTCGGCCCGCTCTTGCCGGTGGCAATCGCAAGCCGCAGGCCACGCACCCGCAGTGTCAGCAGCAGTTCGACCACTCCGTCGAAGACCGTCACCTGGTTCGCGAGACGGTAGCTCTCACGGACGAACGGCTCCTCCATCTCCAGCGGCAGGCCCATGATCCGCATGATGTCCGGGAAATAGCGGCCCAGATGGCGCCGGTATTCCTCGAAGGGCGCGGGGCCGTCGCCGACGACTTCGGCATAGGCGACGGCGAATGCCTCGCTCATCACCGCGAAGCTGTCGACGATGACCCCGTCCAGGTCGAAGATGACGGCGAGCCTGGCCGGTGCGGGCGTGGCGGTCGCGGTGCCTGGTTGTCGGACCAACGGGGTCGTCATGGGGCTTCTCCACAGGTCAATGGCTCGGTTGGGCCGACGCCCGCCGCCGGGACGCCGGATCTACTGGAACGCGCGGACCGCGTGCTGGCCGCGCACCGAACGGGCCGACGCGTAGAAGCTTTCGATGATGCGCACGATCGCGCGGGCGTCGGCGATGGCTTTGCCCCGGTTGTCCGGCGCCGCCAGCATTCCGGCGAGGCCGTCCAACTGCCGCCGGTACTCGCAGCCGATCGGCTCGGTCGGCACCGCGAGCCGGGTGTTCGTGCCCTCGCGGGTCAGCGTCAGTATGGGTTCGGGCTGCCGGTTGGGGCTGAAGCCGAATGTGCACCTCAACTCGGCGGTGCCGGAACTGCCCTCCACCCGGATGAGGGAGAGGTCCCGTGCCTCGTGCGATGCCCAACTGGCTTGCAGTGAAACGGAGATCCCGTCGTCACGGACCAGGAAGCCGCGTGCGGTGTCCTCCACGTCGGCGCCAGCGCCGCTGGGCTGGTCCTGCCGCCAAGCCGCACGCCAGGCAGAGTCGTTGACGAAGTCGTCCGACGTCACTCCGATCACCTGGGGGAAGCGGACCTGGCCCAGCAGGAACGCGAGGGCGTCGAGCAGGTGCCACCCGAGGTCGACCAGCACCCCGCCGCCGGCCTTGTCGCGCTGGGTGTACCAGCCGCCGGCCTGCGGTACGCCACGCGCCCGGACCCAGGCCAGGTCGACGTGTCGGATGTCGCCCAGGTCCGGCATGATCTGCGCCAGCGCCCGGACGTCACCGCGGTGCCGGGCCGCGCTGCCCGCCATCAGCATCCCCCCACCGCTTTCGGCTGCTGCCAGGGTGTCGACCTGGTCCGAAGTCAGGCACACGGGTTTCTCAAGGAACACCGAGATCCCATTGGCGAGCAGGGTGGCGGCGACGACGGTGTGCAGGTGGTTGGGCACGGCTACGACGGCGAGGTCGACCGCCTGGGCGGTGAGCGCGTCCACCGTAGAGTGCACGGGGACGTCCGTCCCCTCGCCGAACGCCGCACGCGCAGCCGGGTCCGAGTCGACGAAGGCGACCACCTCGAAGTCGGCGTGTTCCCGTAGGAGGGGAAGCCACAGCTCACGTCCCGCCCACCCGAGCCCGACCACGGCCGCCCTGACGCTCATACGCTGTCCACGGTCTCGGCGATGATCTCGGCTGTGGCGTGTATCTGCTGCTCGTCGGCGAGCAGGACTCGGTGGTGCAGCCAGACGCAGTCCTGGCTGATGGCGTCCGTGTTCGGGCAGCGCTCCGCAATCGCCTCACGGTCCTCGTCGGGTGCGCCGATCTCCCAGAAGGCTTCGGTACGGTAGATCGCACGGAATGCCGCAAATGCGGGCAGACCGGCGGCAACGAGTCTGTCGACCAGGGCGTTGCGGTTGTCTTCCCCGATACCGGGGATGCGGAACATCGCCATGTAGTGCGGGTTGCGGTCTGCGCGCACGTCACCGCCCTGGGGAACGACACCGTCGATCGCCCCGAGCAACCGGGACAGCAGGGCCGAGCGTTCTTCCCGCACCGCTATCTGCTCGTCCAGGCGGCGCAGTTGTGCCCGCAACACCGACGCCGAGAACTCGTTGAGCCGCATGTTGGATCCGGCGATCCGGTGGAAGTACCGGCGGTCGGTGCGCGGGCGGCCGCAGCTGTGCCGCAGGAACGCCGTCTCGTACATCTCCGCCTCCGGGAACAGCACGGCGCCACCCTCGCCAGCGGTCATCAGCTTGCCGTTCTGGAAGCTGAACGCCGCAACCGAGCCCAGTTCACCGACACGCTTTCCTTGCCAACGCGCGCCGTGCGCGTGCGCGGCATCCTGGAGGATCGCGACGCCCGTGTCGGCGGAGATCTTCGCCAGCGCGTCCATGTCGGCCATGAGTCCGGCCATGTGCACAGGCATGATCACCTTGGTTCGGGATGTGACGGCGGCGGCGGTCGAGGCCGGGTCGATGCAGTAGGTGTCCGGGGCGACGTCCACCGGTACCGCGACCGCGCCAAGTCGCTGGGCCGCCTGGGACGAGGAGATGAAGGTGAAGGCCGGCACGATGACCTCGGTGCCCGGTCCGACACCCATGGACTGGAGGGCGAGTTCCAGCGCATGCGTGCCGTTGGTAACCGCCAGCGCGTGCGCGGCGCCATGATGATCAGCGAATTCACGTTCGAACGAATCCACCTCGTCGCCGCCCATGCGCCACCACTGGCCCTGGTCCAGTGCACGGATCAGGCCGACCCGCTCAGCATCGTCGTACTGAGGCCACTGGGGAAACTCCGGTGCCGGTCGTGCGTTCATGTCTCTCCGAATCTCCCGGTGGATCTCATGTGAGGAACAGATCGAGTGGGACGGCGTGCCGCGGAGGACGGTGCAGCATGACACGCGTTCAAATCAAAGGCCCTGACAGACAGAAGGCTTGTTCAAGGGCTGCCGCGTGCACATATCGAGGAGCTCCGCACACCGATCAATCGTGCCGACGCCGGCCAGGTGAAGCCCCGGCCTCCCATACTCGACCCATTCGCATCCGTGGCTATCGCACCGAGCCCGTTGCACGGAGGAAGTCTCCGTGGAATGTTCGTCCGACGGCGAACTCGATGACCGGGTCCGATACATCATGGACGGATCTCCGCTCACCTGCCGCCCTGAGCCTCTTGCCTCCGGTCCGAATCGGCTTCAGCCAGAGTATGCCGCCGCGCCGTGCGCCACATCCCTCAGTTCGGTAGTCGCCGACCCTGCACCCCGGACCACAAAAGGCGGTTCGAGCCCGGCTGCCCGTCGGCCAGGTGCATTCCACGACAACCGCGGCCAAGTGACACCCCTGCACGAAGACGTCGTGACAGTCGGCGCGAACCCCAGCGGGCTCCCCCCGCGCGGTGCGCCGTGGGGCGTGCGCACCGAAGCGGACTGGTTCGTCGCGGGGTCGACGACGGACCCTCCTCGGGGAACCCGTGGTGCGGCCACCGCTCGGGCGGTCGGTCATGCGACCTTCGTCGCACACAGGATGCCGTGTGCGATAAGGCTACCCGGCATTGTGGTGAGATCCTGGGCAACCATCTTGGTGACCGTGAACCCGCATTCTTCCACCCAGTTCCGGTAGGTCGACAGCTTCTGCGGGCCACCCTGGCCCATGGTGCCGGCGAGGAAGTAGGCGGGGAAAATGTCGACACCGGCGCTACTGGGCTCCTTGACGTCCTCGGGGTACACCGGCACCAGGATGTTGACCTGTCCACCGATGTCCAGCGCCGCGTTGACACCGCTGAGTATCTTGACCACATCTTTCTTGTCGAACATGTCCAAGAAGTGCTTGATCAGGACAACGTCGAAGCCCTTGGGAACGCTTTCGAAGACATCGCCACCGAGGAACGAGCAATTTTCCTCCACACCGTGGGATCGAAAGTTCTCCAGGCATTCGTCCTTCTTCTCCGGCAGATCGAAAGTCGTCACGCGAAGCCCGGGGGACGCCTTCAGCTGATAGGCCAGAATGGCACCGAGACCGGTGTTCCCTGCGAGATCGAGCACCTGGGAGCCGGGCGGAACGTGGATGTTCCTGAAGAACCAGGGATCCAACTGGGTGGTGACGCCGTCCATCATCGTTGCCCAGGAGTCGCGAAGGTCCTTGTGCTCGGCCACGGCCTCGTACAGGTTTCCCTCGAACCCGTAGAGTTCCTTGAGACCGACGAGGGTGCCGGTCCGAACGCTGTCGGTGAGATAGAACATCTGCCTGAGCATGACAACCTTGATCATGTTCAGGACGGTGAGCACTTGCTGGAGATGGGCCGGGGCGACGCCCGCGAACGCGTCAAGGGAGTAGCGGCCGGAATCCTCGTCGTAGGAAACGAACCCCTCCTTGACCGGCAGATGGAGGAGTTGTTCCACGGCGTCCGGCGCGGCACCGACGGCTTCGCCGAGCTGGGCCGCGGTCATGCGCGGGTTCTTCCGGAGCGCATCGATTATGCCGAGTTCGAAACAGGACAGCAGGATCATGAACCTCGATGGCCCCACCATGTATTCACGAAGTCGCATGAAGGTGTCTACTGCGGTCATTGCGCGCATCCCTTCGGATCGGAAGTCAAGGCATCGAGCAGGACCCGCCCGATCCCCGCGACCTCCGGCCGCGCCGCACGACGGTACGGCTCCACAACCGCGGGACCCGGTGCCGCGCACCCACCGTCGACCGGACCGACCCGCGGGGGCAGCCGAGTTGCAGCGGGGCCGTGCGGACCTTGGCGATCCGAGACAGCGGTGTCCAGGGGATCTGTTCGCGTTCCACCGCTGGTGGGCAGGCGTGGGAATCGGGTCAACGGCGTGCGGCGCCTCCTCCGCCTCCTGGTGCGCCGGCGGCGCGCCGAGGCCGTGATGCGCCCCTGCCCGAACCCGGGGTAGTCCTGTTTCTCTCCGGCACGCACAAAATCCGGCGCGTCGCCCATGCTGACCGCCGATGGCCAGAATATGCCGCCGTGACCTGCCCTCCACATCCCTTGATCTGGTAGTCGGGATTCATCAGGGCGGGAGACTGGACCTGGGCGACGGGAGCGCCCAGTACGACGGGCAGGCGCGTGGTGCCGCTCATGGGGATTGCGGGAGGCGTGCTGGTGATCGCGGCCTTTCCTGGAGGTACGCCCACGCCCGCTGGCCACACACCCACTCGGCTACGGAGAAGGCGAGTCACACCAAGCCGCCTCATGTCATAGCCGCATCGGCCATCGAGACCGGGACCGCGGCACCACCGACGACCGCATCCAGACGTTCCCGGGGCATCTGGTCAAGGACGCGTGTGACCAGGTCCGGTGGCACATCGCTCACCAGCTCCGCACCCGCGCGCCCGTCCAGGACGAAGGCGAGTCCGTTGATCGCCTTCTTGTCCCGCCGCATCTGGCGGACGAGGACCTCCGGTTCGACGTCTGCGGTCAGGGCGACGGGCAGGCCGTAGTGCTGAATGACCGCCAGGTGTTCGTCCACCCTGGCCCGGTCGATGCGGCCCAGCGCACCCGCAAGCCTGCCCGCGAAGACCGTGCCGATGGCCACCGCCTCGCCGTGGCGCAGAGCGAAGTCGGTCGCTGTCTCCAGCGCGTGCCCCAACGTATGACCGTAGTTGAGCAACTGCCGCTTCCCGGCGTCCCGCTCGTCCACCTCCACGATGCTCGCCTTGAGAGCCACGCTCGCGGTGATCTGTTCTGCCAGCGACAGGCCGCGCAGGTCCACCGATCCGATGAAGTGGCAACGGGCGATCTCCCCGAGGCCGTTGAGCATCTCCCGCCGCGGCAAGGTAGACAAGTAGTCCGTGTCGCACAGCACCGCGCTGAGCTGCCAGTACGCGCCCACCAGGTTCTTGCCCGCCGGCAGGTTGACCGCCGTCTTCCCCCCTGACGCTGGCATCGACCTGGGCCAGCAGCGACGTCGGCAGGTGGACCACCGCCACACCCCGGTGGTACAGCGCGGCCGCCAGCCCGACCACATCCGTGGTCGTGCCGCCACCGCAGGAGACGACGACGTCCGACCTGGTGAGCCCGAACCGGACGAACTCACTGCACAATGCCTGCACCGTGGAAAGGGTCTTGTCCTGCTCGCCGTCCCGGGCCGACAGCAGCAGGGTCTCCACACCTGTCTCGGGCACCCATTCCGCCGGACGGGCCGACACGACGACAGCCTTCCTGGCACCCAGCCGTTGAACCACCCCGGCGAGCGACGTACGCACCCCCGGGCCGATGACCACATCGTAGGAACGATCTCCGAGGCGCACCGGAACTGTACGTTTCACGCCGCCTTCGGCCTCGCACCCGTCAGGCCGACCGAGACGGCCACTCCTCGTCCGATCACGATCACGTCAGACGTGTCTTTTGCCACCTTCTTCCTTCTGGTCTCGGCTCGTTAATGATCAGCTCGGGACGCATTGCACCACGTGGTGACGGAGTTCGGATTCAGTTCGACGTGCCGGACAGAATGCGGGAGATCAGCATCCGGTGTTCCCCGTCGTCCGTGATCGTGCGTACCTCCTCACGGCCGTCACGGACCGTCAGGTACCGTCGCCCCTTCATGACGACCTGACCGTTCTCGAAGGTCCGGCCGAACAGGATTTCCTTACCGTCGTCCTGCCCAGCGTCCGCCAGGATCTTCCGGACGCGGTCCTCCAACTCCTTCCAGTCACTCCACTGTCGGGATTTCATCGTGAAGGAGTAGACGACACTCCACCGGCTGACCAATCCCCGGCGTTGCAGGGTGATCTCGGATTCACGGTGTATCAGCCGGTACTGGCACCCGTACTGGGTCTGTACCGTGTCGGAGATCAGTAACGGCTTCACATAGGAAGGGCCCGGGTAGCCGACGTCGACAAGCCATTCGTCACCGTCCAGGGCGACACGGCTGAACATGTGCTCGACCTCGACTCCGATGTTCTCCCGGCCTTCCACAGTGACGCCTGCCATCAGCGTGACGTCGTAGCCCAGTTCACGGAGGAGACGGAAGAACAGACGGTTCAACTGGAAGCATGAACCGCCCCGGCCGTTGACGACGGTCGTCTCGAATATGACGTTCTCGTCGGGGTCGACGAAGTGCACTCCGTCGCTGAGGTCCTCGCCGGCACCGTTGTACGGAATCGCCATGAGGTGGTTCTTGTGCAGCCTCCGCAGCGTCGCGATGTCCACGCCGGTCTCTCCTCCGCAGCCGATTCGCCGGAGATACTCGCCCACGTCGAACACGTCATCACTCTCTTTCAGAAAGAAATCGCTGGTGGATTGGCAGCTCGTTCGCCACACATCAGCTCTCGCAGGTGCGCGGCGAGCATTCCTGGCGTCGGAAAGGCGAAGACGAGCTTGGAAGAGAGCTTCTTTTCGGTGATGTTGCGGAGCCGGTTACGCAACTCGATGGCGGTGAGGGAGTCGAAGCCGATCTCGAAGAGCCCCTGGTCCGTTTCGATGTGGTGCGTCGAGCTGTAGCCCAGAACAGCGGCCACCTGAGCCCGCACCATGTCGAGCAGGACGGTCGCCTGCTCGGCAGCGGACAGTCCGGCCAGACGGTCGGCCAGTCGCCGCTCATGACTGGCGCCCCCCGCGTGCGCCAATTGCCGACCCGGCCGGACCAGGCCACGCAGCACATGCGGCACTTCACCACCGGCCGACGCACCGGCACGCAACCCCTGCAAATCCAGCTTGACCGGCACCAACAGCGCCTGCCCAGACCCTGCAGCGGCATCGAACAATTCCATACCCTCCACCGCCGAGATCGCCAGCACACCACCACGGCTCATACGCGCCTGGTCAACCTCACCCAGGTGAGCGGTCAGGCCGGTGGTCTGCTCCCACAGACCCCATGCCAGCGACACACCCGGTAGCCCTGCCGCCCGACGGCTGGCCATCAACCCGTCGAGAAAGGCGTTCGCCGCCGCGTAATTGCCCTGACCAGCCCCCCCGAACACACCCGCGACGGACGAAAACACCACGAACGCGTCGAGATCCATACCGCGGGTCAGCTCGTCGAGGTGCCGCACCGCGTCTACTTTCGGCGCGAATACGCCTGCCAGCCGATTCGGGGTCAACGCCCCGATCACCCCGTCGTCCAACGCGCCCGCCGTATGTACGACTCCCGTCAGAGGATGCTGCTCCGGCACCGACGCCAGCAGAGCCGCCACCTGAGCACGATCGGACACGTCGCAGGCGACGACCGAAACCTCCGCTCCCTGGTCCGTCAGCTCGGCGACCACATCCTCCACACCCTCGGCAGCCGCACCCCGACGACTGGCCAACACCACATGCCGCACACCATGACGAGCGACCAAATGCTTCGCCACCAGACCACCCAACGACCCACCGCCCGAGATCAGAACCGTCCCGTCCGCGCCGAAGGGCTTCGGAACGCTCAGCACGACCTTGCCGACGTGCCGGGCCTGGCTCATGTACCGGAACGCCTCCGGTGCGCAGCGCACGTCCCACGTCGTACGCGGCAGCGCAGTGAGCACGCCCGCGTCGAACAGAGCCACCAGTTCGGTGAGCATCTGCTGGATTCGGTCAGGACCGGCCTCGGTCAGGTCGAATGCCTGGTAGTCGACTCCGGAGTGTGCCCTGGCGACGGCGTTGGCATTCCGGAGGTCGGTCTTGCCCATTTCCATGAATCGGCCGCCACGGGGCAGCAACCGCAACGAGGCATCCACCAGTTCCCCGGCCAGGGAGTTCAGCACGACATCCACGCCTGCACCGGAAGTCGCGGTGAGGAAACGCTGCTCGAACTCCGCCGTACGCGACGACGCGATACGCTCCTCCACGAAGCCCGACTCCCGCAGCACCGCCCACTTGCTCTCGCTGGCCGTACCAAACACCCTGGCGCCCAGATGCCGGGCCAGCTGGGTCGCAGCCATGCCCACACCTCCGGCGGCAGCATGGACGAGCACCGACTCCCCGGCCCGCAGGCCGGCCAGATCACACAGACCGTAATAGGCGGTCAAGAACGCCACCGGGACCGAGGCGGCCTGTTGGAAGGACCATCCCGCCGGCATCCGGACCAGATACCGGTGATCGGTAACGGTGACCGACCCGAACCTGTCACCGGTCAGTCCCATCACCCGGTCACCGACAGCCAGGCCGGTCACGCCCTCGCCGACCTCCAGCACCACACCCGCGCCCTCACCGCCTACCTCCGCCTCTTCCTCGAACATGCCCAGAGTGAGCAGTACGTCTCGGAAGTTGATCCCCAACGCCCGCAGCTCGACACGGACCTGACCGGCAGCCAGCGGCGCGGCGGCCTCCGGATCGGGCAATAGCGCCAAGCTGTCCGGTGTGCCGCCGCCCGTAGCAACCAACCGCCACTCCGGCGTCTGCGCGGGCATCCGCAGAACCCCCTCGGAGGCAGGGGTGAGCCGAGGGGCCAGTAGTGCCGTGCCACGCACCGCGATCTGCGGCTCGCCGCTGGCCAGCACCGAACCCAGCACCGCCTCCGCACCGCCGTCGGCGGCGGGATCGAGGTCCAGCAGGATGATCCGGCCCGGGTTCTCGGCCTGAGCGGCACGAACCAGCCCCCACACCGCGGCGCCGGCGAGGTCGGCCACCGTACCGTTCCCGCCGGCGGGAACCGCGCCCCGGGTCACGACCGCCAGCCGTGACTCCTCCAGCCCCGCTCCAGCAAGCCAGCACTGCAGGACCTCCAACACCCTTGAGGTCAGTGCCAGTACCGCGTCTTCGCCGTCGCCGCTGCTCATCGCTTCCATGATCGCGACCGCCGGGGACTGCGCACCGGACAGCACATCGTCCGCCAATGTCGCCACATGTTCCGCGGTGGCCACCGCCACCCATGACGGCGCGGGCTCCGCCCCCTGAGCCGAGGGCAACTCGGTCCACCCCACCCCGAACAGCGAATTGGCGATCGCCATGTCCGCTGCCATGTCCAAGTGCCCGGTCGACACCGCACGCGACATGAGCGAGTCCATCGTGACCACCAGGCCGCCGGCCTCGTCCCCCGCCTCCAACGTCAAGCTGTCACGTTCAAGCTGCGCGACACGCACCCGCAGTGCCGAGGCACCGGCCGCGTGCAGTTGCAGCCCGTTCCAAGCGAACGGCAGCCACAAGTCCCGCCCGGGCGGTGCACCCTCCATGCCGGCATCAGCCGGCGTCGCCGCCGCGGCTCCGATCATCCCGGCTTGCAGGGCTGCGTCCAGCAGGGCGGGATGAATACCGAACCTGCCGGCGTCCTGACGCTGCTCCTCGGGCAACACAACCTCGGCAAACACCTCCTCACCACGCCGCCACACCGCACGCACACCCTGAAACGCGGGCCCATACCCATACCCGGCCCGCTCAAGCAACCCGTAACCCCCATCAATACCCACCGACTCCGCACCAGGCGGCGGCCAAGCCGTGAAATCGAACCCGGCCCCGGTCCCGGTCCCACCCGGCGCCGCCGACAGCACACCAGAGGCATGCCGCGTCCACACATCTCCCCCGTCCTCACGCTGCGAATACACCCCCACCGCCCGTGAACCGTCCTCAC
>NZ_JBIAXM010000055.1:0-36729 GCF_042896695.1 Streptomyces sp. NPDC001270
GGTGAGGTGATCAAGACGGTTCCCGAGTCGAAGATCGTGGAGACGCTGATCGAAGAGGCGATGAAGCTCGCCGAGCAGATGGAGGCCGAGGGCGCGGCCTCCGGCGAGCCGTCGGTGTCGGTCGCCGGCTGACCGCGACCGCAACGCCCGGGAGCCGGACGAGGATCCGGCCCTCCGGGCGACCACCGCGGATGTGCCCGCCGACTGCCGTCCGCCGCGGGCTCACCGCGGCCGGCGACACGGTGTGGTGCGTTCGGAGCAGGTGGTCGCGGGCACGCGCTGCCCGTACGGACCGGCCCGGGAGGACTCCCGGCCGGTCCGTAGTCATGTGACCGGCCGGTCCGGGGCGGGTCCGGGTCCTCCGTGACTTGTCATGTTCTTGCCAAATAGGCCGTTCCCCATCAGGAAATCTCGCGTGCACTTCTGGCTCCGGCACGGTGACGGAACGCGCGGCGCGGTCCTCGGGCCGCACGCGCAGTCATCGTGCCCCGTGCTCCGCCCCGGTCCGCATCCGATCCGACGGGTGCGGTCCGCCTTCTCCGACAGCAAGAGGGTGAGATGAACGTGAAACGGTGCCAGGTCTTCCGCAGAGGGAGACCGGCAGGCAGACGCATGTCGTTCCTGACGGCCACGGCCGTCCTCGCCGGTTTGCTCGTCGTGCCCCGGGCAGCGGCCGAAGAGGTGCCCGACGCGGCCGTCGAGCCCATCCATCTGACCCACCGTCAGCAGGTGGTGGACCTGTGGACCACCGGCGGCACCGGCGTGAGATCCGCCGCGGAAGCCGCTCTCGCCGGCAGCGACCAGGACGTCGTCTCGTTCCTGACGGCCTACGGCGACGTGGCGCTACAGGACTACCGGGTCGAGGCGGCCCAACTGGCGGACGTGGGCGGGGAGAACACCCTCGCCGCGGTACGCCAGGCACTGACCGGATCCGAGGAAGACCTCGTCGGTTTCCTGAAGACCGGCCGGCAGGAGCCCGTCCAGCAGGACCAGCGGGTGCTGGTCGCCCGTGCCATCGACGTCGGCGGCCCCGAGGTCCAGACCCGTGGCCGGGCCGCGCTCAACGGCACCCCCGAGGACATCCAGGCGTTCCTGGAGACGGGGCAGAACGAGGCCCAGGAACAGGACGACCGGGTCCTGACGACGCAGATCATCGCCGCCGGAGGCACCCAGGTACGCGCCGCCGGCCGACTCGCGCTCAGCGGGACCATCGACGACGTCCGCGAATTCCTTGAGGTGGGACAGTTCGTCGCACGCAGCCGCGACGAGGAGTACGCCATCGTCGCGGAACTCGCGACCCAGGCCGAGCAGGCGGCAAGCTGGCCGACGCGGAGACCAAGGCCGCGCAGGCCGCTTCCGCCGAGGCGGTCGAAGCCGCCGAGCAGGCGAAGGAAGCGGCGCAGAAGGCCGAGGCGGAGGCGGAGGCCACCCAGGACGACGCCGCCGACGCCGCCCGGGTCGCCAACCGCGCGGCGAGCGCCGCCTCCGGGGCGGCGAAGGCCGCACAGCGGGCCATCTCCGCCGCCAACGCGGCCGGCAGGTCCGCGCGCATCGCGGCCAGTGCCGCGGCGCAGGCGGCGGCAGCGGCGGTCGGTGCGTCCAACGCGGCCGCCGACGCGCGCAACGCCGCCGCTGCCGCGGGCCACCGACGCCACCAAGGCGGACGCGGCGCGCAAGGCGGCCGTGACCGCGGACAACGCCGCGAAGGGCGCGGAGAAGGCGGCGATCGCCGCCGGCCAGTCCGCGTCGCCGCGGACCGGGCCGAGGCGTCGGCCCGCCAGGCGGCCGTCTCGGCCAGCGACGCCATCCTGTCCTCGGAACTCGCCCAGAGCTCGGCGGACCAGGCGTGGGCGTCCGCGGCCCAGGCCAAGTCCTCGGCGGAACGCGCCGGAAAGAGCGCCGCCGAGGCACTGGCCGCCGCGAACGACGCACTCGTCGTCGCGACCAGGAAATACCGTGCGGAAGAGGAGGAACGACGCCGCCAGGCCGTGGCCCAGAAGGAGGCCGCGGAACAGCAGGGCACCACCCCCGCCGAGCTGTACCGGTGCGGAATCCTCGGCTGCGACGCCCTGGAGAACCCGGGACGCTGGTGCCAGCACCACGAGGTCTACGGGCAGATCCGCCGACTGCGCCCCGACATGACGCTGAGCAACAACAACGAGGACACCCCGATCATGGACATGGTGTCCCACGAGCAGAAGACCGGGATGACCCCGCCGTACGACCAGCCGTCGGCGATCTGGACCCCGCTGCCGCGCCTGACCGAGTCCTGCTGCAAGGTCCCCGACACCGGCAGCTGGTGGTACGACGGCCAGGACCGCCCCGTCTCGACCGGCCTCAACGTCGACCGCTACATCGCCAACGCGGGCAACTCCGTCCGCTCCCTCATGGACTTCACCGCCATGGTCGACGGCCGCTTCCCGGCGCAGCAGGAGAAGTTCCTCGACCTTATGAAGGACTACCTCCCGCCCATCTGGGAGTCCCTGCACGGCGTCCAGGGCGGCGGCTTCATGTACGGCGGCATGCAGCCGGGCAGCTGGAACGACGGCGCGTACGGCTACCTCACCGTCAGCCGCGACCACCCCGACACCACCCAGTACGTCCACGTCACCACCCGTCCCACCACCGGTGACCAGGTCCGCATCCGCGACAACGGCTACCGCGTCGAGGGCGTCACCGACCTGCGCACCGGCGAACGCCTCCACTTCGACCAGCGCGACGGCACCCTCACCGTGCGGGGGATCACCGACTGGGACCCGTACGACACCGTCTTCAAGGTGCGCACGGCGCCGCACCGCGAGGGCGGCTATCCGGCCGGCAGCGTACGGGCGAGCGAACCCGCGCTCACCGACGGCGACTTCACCACCTACACCGACAACAAGGGCGTACTGCCCGCGCGTTACACCCTCGACCTCGGACGGGTCCGCCCGGTCGACTCCCTGGGCGTCCAGCAGCGCGAGTGGTCGCCCACGTACAACCGGGAGACCTTCGGCCGCAAGGAGGACTCCGCGCGGATCAAGGACTACACGGTGTCCGTGAGTGACGACGGCAGCACCTGGCGTGAGGTGCGGGCCGGGGTGCTGGAGAGCGCCCGCGGAATCCGTTTCATCGACCTGCCGGACGGCCTGCGCGCCCGCTACCTCACCGTCGACGTCTCCACCACCTGGTCCGCCGAGACCGTGCCCGCGTTCTACCGGCAACTGCGCATCGACGAGATCCAGGTCGGCCACGGCCACCCCACCGGCCACGGCTGACCGGCCGCTCCACCGCGTCGCCCCCGTGGGGCGGCGCGGCACAAAATCGGCGGGTACAGTGCGGAGATCAGCAGAACCCCCAGGGTGAGGCCCCGCACGTGTTGACCCAGACCACCTCACGGGTGCTCGAACCGAGCGACCTGGACGCCGCGCTCGCCGTCCTCGACCGCGAGCCTGTCGCGAACGCCTTTGTGGCGTCGCGCGTACAGGTCGCCGGCCTCGATCCGTGGCGGCTCGGCGGGGAGATGTGGGGCTGGTACGAGGACGGCATGCTGACGTCCCTGTGCTACGCGGGCGCCAACCTGGTCCCGATCTGCGCCACCCCGCGGGCCGTGCGCGCCTTCGCCGACCGCGCCCGCCGGGCCGGCCGCCGCTGCTCCTCCATCGTCGGCCCCGCCGGACCCACCGCCGCGCTGTGGCGCC
The DNA here is from genome assembly GCF_042896695.1 of Streptomyces sp. NPDC001270. Lineage (NCBI taxonomy): Bacteria > Bacillati > Actinomycetota > Actinomycetes > Kitasatosporales > Streptomycetaceae > Streptomyces > Streptomyces sp. NPDC001270. The sequence continues at coordinate 3,678 of NZ_JBIAXM010000055.1, forward strand.
TGCTCGAACCGCACTGGGGTCCGGCCCGCGAGGTCCGCGCCCGCCAGCCGCTCATGGTCACCGACCGCATGCCCGTCGCCATCGCCCCGGATCCCGCGGTCCGCCGCATCCGCAGAGACGAGATGGAGACGATCATGCCGGCCTGCGTGGCGATGTTCACCGAGGAGGTCGGCGTCTCCCCGCTGGCGGGCGACGGCGGACTGCTCTACCAGGCCCGGGTCGCCGAACTCGTCGCCTCCGGCCGGTCCTTCGCCCGGATCGACGACGGCAGGGTCGTGTTCAAGGCGGAGATCGGCGCGGCCACCGACCGGGCCTGCCAGATCCAGGGCGTGTGGGTGGCCCCCGAATACCGGGGGCGGGGCCTCGCGGCCCCCGGCATGGCGGCGGTCCTGCGCTACGCGCTGTCGGACGTGGCCCCCGTGGTGAGCCTGTACGTCAACGACTTCAACACCCCGGCCAGGCGGACCTACCTCCGGGTGGGCTTCCAGGAGACCGGGGAGTTCATGAGCATCCTCTTCTGAGCGGGGCCGGGGCGGGGCGGCCGGGCCGCCTGGCCGGCGAGTGCCGTGAACCGGTCGGGTGCGGGCCGCCCACTGCGCGACGGGTCCGCCGGACGCGGACGGTGCGCGGAGGATCACACACGGGTGACCGGGCGGTGGAGCACGCACGGGCCGAGGGGGGCCAAGCCGTCGTGTGCGGGCCGTGGCGCGCGTGACCACATACCGATCCCGCGCCCCACGGACAACCGAACCCCCCCTGTAGGCTCCGGCCATGGACCTCGTGATCGGCCCCCTGGACCTCTCCGCACGCGTCGACGAGGCCCTGGCCGTCCAGGCCATCGCCTTCGGGCTCGACGCCGACGAGGTCGCCGTACGCCGCCACATCGTCCTGCGCCACATGACCTACCCCGGGGCGAGGGCCCTCGGCGCGACCGTCGCGGGTGCGCTCGTCGGGTTCGTGTACGGCATGCCCAACGACCGCACCCACTGGTGGTCCACCGTCGTGGAGCCGTACCTGCGGGCGCAGGGCCACGACGGCTGGCTCGACGGCTCCTTCGTGATCACCGAGCTGCACGTCCACCCGTACCACCAGAACCGGGGCATCGGCCGCGCCCTGATCACCGGCATCACCGACACGGCCGCCGAACCCCGGTCGATCCTCTCCGCGATCGACACCGACAGCCCGGCCCGCGGCCTCTACCACTCCCTCGGCTACCAGGATCTGGCCCGCCAGGTCATGTTCCCCAGTGCCCCCAGGCCGTACGCGGTCATGGGCGCCCCGCTGCCGCTGCGCCGCCGCCGTCCGCGAATGGATTTCCGGCCGCGGCGACCGCCCGGCTAACCTCCTAGCCATCACCCTTATCCGGCAGGAGTACGAGAAGATGGCGAACGCACCGGTCCAGCGCATGTCGCAGTTGATGGCCAAGACGCTGCGCGACGACCCGGCGGACGCCGAGGTCCTCAGCCACAAGCTGCTCGTCCGCGCCGGCTACGTGCGCCGTACCGCCGCCGGCGTGTGGTCCTGGCTGCCGCTCGGCAGGCGGGTGCTCGCCAACGTGGAGCGCATCGTCCGCGAGGAGATGGACGCGATCGGTGCCCAGGAGGTGCTGCTGCCCGCACTGCTGCCCCGGGAGCCGTACGAGGCGACCGGCCGCTGGGAGGAGTACGGCCCCGAGCTGTTCCGCCTCCAGGACCGCAAGGGCGGCGACTACCTGCTCGGCCCGACCCACGAGGAGATCTTCACCCTGCTGGTGAAGGACCAGGTGTCCTCCTACAAGGACCTGCCGGTCATCCTCTACCAGATCCAGAGCAAGTACCGGGACGAGGCCCGGCCCCGCGCGGGCATCCTGCGCGGCCGCGAGTTCCTGATGAAGGACTCGTACTCCTTCGACCTGGAGGACGAGGGCCTCGGCCGGTCCTACGCCCTGCACCGGCAGGCGTACCAGCGGATCTTCGAGCGCCTCGGCCTCGACTACCGGATCTGCGCGGCCACCGCCGGTGCCATGGGCGGCTCCAAGTCCGAGGAGTTCCTGGCCCCGGCCGAGGCCGGCGAGGACACCTTCGCGGACTGCCCGAACTGCGACTTCGCCGCCAACACCGAGGCGATCACCTACGAACTCAAGCCGGTGGACGGCTCCTTGGCGCCCGCGCTGGAGGAGATCCCCACCCCGGACACCCCGACCATCGAGACCCTGGCCGCCTCCCTCGGCGTCCCGGCCTCGGCCACCCTGAAGAACCTCCTGGTGAAGGTGGACGGCGAGATCGTCGCCGTGGGTGTGCCGGGCGACCGCGAGGTCGACATGGACAAGGTCGAGGCGCACTTCGCCCCGGCCGTGGTCGAGTTGGTCACCGCCGAGGACTTCGCGGACCGCCCCGACCTGGTGCGCGGCTACGTCGGGCCGCAGGGCCTGGAGAAGGTCAGCTACCTCGCCGACCCGCGCGTGGCGCCGGGCACGGCGTGGATCACGGGTGCCAACAAGGAGCACACGCACGCCAGGAACGTGGTCGTCGGCCGTGACTTCGAGGTGGACCAGTACGTCGACGTCGTGGTGGTGCGGGAGGGCGACCCCTGCCCGAACTGCGGCACCGGCCTCAAACTGGACCGCGCCATCGAGATCGGCCACATCTTCCAGCTCGGCCGCAAGTACGCCGACGCCCTCAAGCTCGACGTCCTCGGCCAGAACGGCAAGCCGGTCCGGGTGACCATGGGTTCCTACGGCGTCGGCGTCTCCCGCGCGGTCGCCGCCCTCGCCGAGCAGAGCGCCGACGAGCAGGGCCTGTGCTGGCCCGCGGAGGTCGCCCCGGCGGACGTGCACGTGGTGGCCGCGGGCAAGGCCCTGCAGACCGAGGTGGCCCTCGACGTCTCCGAGCGGCTGGCCGCCGCGGGCCTGCGGGTCCTGGTCGACGACCGGGCCGGGGTCTCCCCGGGCGTGAAGTTCACGGACTCCGAGCTGATCGGCGTGCCGAAGATCCTGGTGGCGGGCCGCCGCGCGGGTGACGGCGTCCTGGAACTGAAGGACCGCAGGACCGGAGAGCGCGAGGAACTGACGATCGACGCGGCGATCACCCGGCTGACCTCCCGCTGAGCGCGCCACCGGCGGGGCAGTGACGCGCCGCCGCCCGCACGGGCGGCGGCATGCCCCACCCACCGGGCGCCGCCCCCGCGCAGCGGACGTCACCTTGTCACCGGGCGGGCCTGGGCGCGACCGGCCTGGGCGGCGGCGACGCCTTGGGCGGCGGCGATCGGCCTGACCCGGCGGCGACCGGCCTGAGCGACGGTCGGTCATGGGCAGCGAGCGGCCCCCGGACGGCGTTGTACGACCGATGGGCCGACCGGCCGACGGGCGGCCGGGGCTACGGGCCGATCGGCGGACCGCCGGAGGCGCCGGTCACCCGACCCCCGAAGGCGCCGGTCACTGTCTTCACTGCCGTGGTGGCACCCGATGGCTCCGGTGACACCGGACCGACGACGTGACACCGGACCGACGCCGTGACATGCGCCGGTCGGCGGACCGCCCGGGGCCGGCGGAACCCGCACGTCCCTAGAGCCAGCTCGCGAACTCCAGGAGAAGTTCGGCGTCCTGGCCGCGTCCGACGCGGTGGGCCCGTACCCCGGACTCCACCGCCCGGAACAGCGTCCAGCCGCGCAGGCGCTCCTGGTCCACGTCCAGTGCCTCGGCGAGCCGCTTCACCCGGCGCCGGGTGGTCGCCGACCCGGAGGACGACGCGATCAGGTCCTCCACCCGGTCCCGGACCAGCCGGGCCAGGTCGAAGGCGCACTCGCCGACCACCGGGTCCGGCCCGACCGCGAGCCACGGCATCCGCTCCCCGGCCAGCACCTTGCTCTGCCGGAACGTGCCGTGCAGCAGCCGGTGCTCGGGCGGCGCGGCGAGCAGCTCCTCGCGGACCGCGAGTGCCGCGTCGACCAGCGGCGCCAGCTCGGCGTCCGCCCTGGCCCCGGCCCGCATCGCCACCGCCTGCCGGCCGGTCCGCTCGGCCACCGTCTCGAACGGATGCGCCGCCTCCCCGCCGGGCGGCTCCACCCACAGCCGGCGCAGCGTCCCCGCCGCCTCCAGCAACGCCCTCGCCTCCGGCAGCGAACGCACCGACAGATCCGGGTGCAGCCGCTCCAGCAGCAGCTCGCCCTCGACCAGAAAGGGCTCAAGGAGCTGGACGGCACCCCGACCGTCCCAGTGCGCGAGCGCCGCCCTCTCGCTCTCCGGCCGGGCCCGGCGCGGCGCCAGCTTCAGCACCGCCGGTGACCCGTCGGCCCGCCGCACCAGCACGACCAGGCTGCTGCGCCCGCCCGGCACCTGCACCCGTTCCACGGTCAACTCGCGCAGCGCGGCCGCCTGCCGGACCGCCTCGGGCAGTTTCTCCAGCCAGTCGCCACCGTCCGGTGCCGTCTCACCGAGCGCACGCGCCAGGCGCCGCGGCGATTCGAAAGCCATGCGCGAGTCGTTCCTTTCCTGCTGTACGAGCCTGCGCCGCACTCGGTCCGTACGTACGGCCGTACAGACTGTCCGTCCGTCCGCACGGTCCGTCCGTCCACCCGTACGTATCGCCGTCCGCCGGCTCCGGGGGCTACGGCGTCCGTGTCGCCGAGGCCGCTGCCGGGGCCGACGCCGGGTCCGTCCCGGCCGGCGCGCTCGGGCCGGCCCGTTCGGCGAGACCAGGGAAGGCTACGCTCTCCCCGCGCCAGCGCACCGCCCGCACCGCGGCCTCCCGCAGCGCCAGCGCGGCCGTGCCGCGCCGCTCGCCCGAGACCGCCCGCACCAGGTCCGAGTAGACCCCGGCGACCCGCTCCTCCAACTCGGCGGCGAGCCGTATCGCCGCGGCCGAGTCCGGCACCGGGAACGGCAGCGCGTAGGCGGCGCTCGCCGCGACCGGCTGGGCGCCCCGGTCACGCACCTCGCGCTCCAGCGCGTCCCGCCGTGCCCGGTGCGCGTCGTACGCCGCCTGCGCCTCCGCACGCCGTCCCGTGGCGATCCGGCCGCCGACCACCCCGTACCCGTACACGGCCGCGTGTTCGGCGGCCAGCGCCGCCTGCAATGCCGGCAGCCCGCCGTCCTTCGCGCCGCTCACTCGGCGCCCTCCTCCCGCGCTGCCCGGCGAGCCGGGCGCGTCCGTCCGGTCGTCCCGGTCGGCCGTTCCGTTCACTTGCCGCCGTCCGTCAGCAGATACGCGTGCGCCGCCCCGGCCGCCGCCACCGAGGCCAGCAGCCGCGCCAGCTCACCCGGGACCTCCAGCAGGGCCTCGGACCGCCGGTCGGCGAGGTCGCGTTCGGCGGTGGCGAGCGCCGCCAGCGCCTTCGTACGGTCCGTCGGGACCGCGGCTGCCGGGGCCGCGGATCCGGCGGTTGTCGGGGACGCGGACGGCGCCGGGCCCGTCGCCCCCGCCTCGAACGCCTTCGCGTGCGCCGCCACCTCCGCCCGCAGCGGCCGCAGCCGCCGCGCGAGGTCCGGATGGGCGGCGAGCACGGCGTCGTACCGCGCCGCCAGCTCCCGGCTGTCCCGGGCGGCACGCGCGCGTGCCCGTTCGTCGGCCGGCCGGCTGCCGCCGGCGGTGCCGGAATCCCCGTTCCCACCGGAGCAGCCCACGAGCAGGACCGTTCCGGCAGCGGAGGCGAGCAGGGTTCTTCTCCGCGGCCCCGGAAGGGCGCGCGACGACGGGGAGAGGGGCACGGCAGACGACCTCGGGGAACTCGTACGACGAGAAGGGGGGCACGCTCGTGATCACCGTACCCGCGTGTCCGCCGGGCACCGGCCATCGGCACCGCTCGTGCGCAGGTGGACGGCAACACCCCCCGCGACCGGATACCCTTTGACCAGACGCGCGACCCATCCCACAACAGCACACGCGGCCGAGGAGTCACCCGGATGAGCACCACCCAGAGCGAGAGGCTGCGGGAACTGCTGGAACCGCTCGTCGCCTCACAGGGACTCGATCTCGAAGAGGTCGCGGTGGACACCGTGGGACGCAAGCGAGTGCTGCGGGTCGTCGTCGATTCCGACGCCGGTGCCGATCTGGACCGGATCGCCGATGTGAGCCGCGCGCTCTCGGCGAAGCTCGACGAGACGGACGCGATGGGCGCGGGCGCCTACGACCTGGAGGTGGGCACCCCGGGAGCGGAGCGTGCCCTGACCGAGTACCGCCACTTCGTACGCGCCACCGACCGTCTGGTGAAGTTCCAGCTCCACGAGGGCGGCGACCTGGTGGCGCGGATCCGCGCCGTGGACGAGGCGGGCCTCGACCTCGAAGTGCCCGGCGTGAAGGGCCGCAAGGCCACCACGCGCAAGCTGGCCTTCCCGGACATCGCCAAGGCGCGCGTGCAGGTGGAGTTCAACCGCAAGGACACCGACACGTCCCGGGCGAAGCCCGCCGCGCACGACGCCGACGACCTGGACGACGCGGACGACCTGTCCGACACGGACCACGCGGACCACGCGGACCACACGAACGACAAGAAGGAAGAGGAGGCGTAGCCGTGGACATCGACATGAGCGCCCTGCGGGGCTTGGTACGGGAGAAGGAGATCTCCTTCGACCTGCTGGTCGAGGCGATCGAGTCGGCCCTCCTCATCGCCTACCACCGGACCGAGGGAAGCCGCCGGCACGCGCGCGTGGAGCTCAACCGGCAGACCGGGCACGTGACCGTGTGGGCGAAGGAGGACCCCGAGGACCTGGAAGAGGGCCAGGAGCCCCGGGAGTTCGACGACACCCCGTCCGGGTTCGGCCGTATCGCCGCCACCACCGCCAAGCAGGTCATCCTGCAACGGCTGCGCGACGCCGAGGACGACGCGACGCTCGGCGAGTACGCCGGCCGCGAGGGCGACATCGTCACCGGCGTGGTGCAGCAGGGCCGCGACCCGAAGAACGTGCTCGTCGACATCGGCCGGCTGGAGGCCATCCTGCCGGTGCAGGAGCAGGTGCCCGGCGAGACGTATCCGCACGGCATGCGGCTGCGCTCGTACGTCGTCCGGGTGGCGAAGGGCGTGCGGGGCCCGTCGGTCACCCTCTCGCGCACACATCCCAATCTGGTGAAGAAACTCTTCGCGCTGGAGGTGCCGGAGATCGCCGACGGCTCCGTGGAGATCGCCGCGATCGCCCGGGAGGCCGGTCACCGCACCAAGATCGCGGTCCGCTCCACCCGTTCGGGCCTGAACGCCAAGGGCGCCTGCATCGGCCCGATGGGCGGCCGGGTGCGCAATGTGATGGGCGAGCTGAACGGCGAGAAGATCGACATCGTCGACTGGTCGGACGACCCGGCGGAGATGGTGGCGAACGCGCTGTCACCCGCGCGGGTGTCCAAGGTGGAGGTCGTGGATCTGGCGGCCCGGTCCGCCCGGGTGACCGTGCCCGACTACCAGCTGTCGCTGGCGATCGGCAAGGAAGGCCAGAACGCCCGGCTCGCCGCCCGGCTCACGGGCTGGCGGATCGACATCCGTCCGGACACCGAGCAGCCGTCCGAGTAGCCGCGAGAGCCGCCGTCCGGGCGGCAGTCACCCGGACGGCGGGAATAGATCCGAGTCACCGGTGGCTTGGATCACGACAACAACCGTTCGATCTTCCCCTCGAAGGGGTGAGGTCGGTGCGGGGAGGTAGACTTAGCAGTGTCTGGCCGGACGCGAGCCCGCGCATGCCCTGAGCGCACCTGTGTGGGGTGCAGGCAGCGAGCGGCCAAGATCGAACTGTTGCGCATCGTGGTGGCCGGGGACGCGTGTGTCCCCGACCCTCGCGGTACGCTGCCCGGCCGGGGTGCTTATGTACACCCCGTCCCGGTCTGTCTCGATCAGGCGGTGCGCCGCCGGGCGTTCCCACGGGCGTTGCGCGTCCCGGGACCGCTCGACGTAATGGCGTTGCGCCGGTACGTCGAGCAGACACACAGTTGCTGAGGCAACACGGTAGGGAAAGACGCGCCGCACGGAACCCCGTGCGGTCAGGTACCTCGCGAGTCGGAAGTAGGTCGAGATTGCGATGAGCACTCGATGAGTACGCGATGAGTACGCCCATGAACTAGCGACGGTCCGGCCGCAACCCGGACCTCAAAGGAGCGAAGTGGCTAAGGTCCGGGTCTACGAACTCGCCAAGGAGTTCGGTGTGGAGAGCAAGGTCGTCATGGCCAAGCTCCAGGAACTCGGTGAATTCGTCCGTTCGGCGTCCTCGACGATCGAGGCGCCCGTAGTACGCAAGCTGACTGACGCCTTCCAGGGCGGCGGCAACGGCAGGTCCGCCGCCAAGCCCGCCCCGCGCAAGGCGGCCCCCAAGCCCGCAGCGCCGGCCCCGGCACAGGCCGCCGGTGCCTCCCCCGCCGCCAAGGCAGTGGGAGAGCGCCCGGCTGCCCCGAAGCCGGCCGCCCCCCGGCCTCCCGTGGCCCAGCAGCCCGCGGCCCCCGCGGCCTCGGCGGCACCCACCACGCCGGCACCCACCACGCCGGCCTCCGGCCCGCGGCCGGGCCCCAAGCCCGCGCCTCGTCCGGCCCCGACGGCACCCACCACGCCGGAGTTCACCGCTCCGCCGTCGGCCCCGGCGCCGTCCCCGGCCGCCCAGGGACCGCGTCCCGGCGCCCGTCCCGGTGGCCCCAAGCCCGGCGGTCGTCCGGGTGCGTCCGGCCAGGGCCAGTCCCGTCCGGGCCAGGGCGCCCCGCGCCCCGGCGGCCAGGGTCAGCGTCCCGGTGCCCGTCCGGCCGGTCCGCGACCGGGCAACAACCCCTTCACGTCCGGCGGTTCCACCGGCATGGCGCGCCCGCAGGCGCCCCGGCCGCAGGGCTCGCGCCCGGGTCCCGGCGGTCCCGGCGGTTCCCCTCGCCCGCAGGCGCCCGGCGCCCAGGGCGGCGGTCCGCGTCCGCAGGCTCCCGGTGGCCACTCCGGTTCCTCCGGCCGGCCCTCCCCGTCCGGCATGCCGCGCCCGCAGGGCGGTCCGCGTCCCGGCGGCGGCGGTCCCGGCGGTCCGCGTCCGAATCCCGGCATGATGCCGCAGCGTCCCGCTGCCGGTCCGCGTCCGGGTGGCGGCGGTCCCGGTGGCCGCGGTCCGGCCGGTGCCGGTCGTCCCGGTGGCGGCGGCGGTCGTCCCGGTGGCGGCGGCGGCTTCGCCGGTCGTCCCGGCGGCGGTGGCGGCGGCGGTCGTCCCGGTGGTGGCGGCGGCGGCTTCGCCGGTCGTCCCGGTGGTGGCGGCGGCGGTGGCGGCTTCGGCGGCGGCGGTGGCGGTCGTCCCGGCTTCGGCGGTCGTCCCGGTGGTCCCGGTGGCCGTGGTGGCACGCAGGGCGCCTTCGGCCGTCCCGGCGGTCCGGCGCGTCGTGGTCGCAAGTCGAAGCGGCAGCGGCGCCAGGAGTACGAGGCGATGCAGGCCCCGAGCGTCGGCGGCGTGATGCTGCCGCGCGGCGGCGGCGAGACCATCCGTCTCTCCCGTGGCGCGTCGCTCACCGACTTCGCGGAGAAGATCAACGCCAACCCGGCGTCGCTCGTCGCGGTCATGATGAACCTCGGCGAGATGGTCACCGCGACCCAGTCCGTCTCCGACGAGACCCTGCAACTCCTCGCCGGCGAGATGAACTACACGGTTCAGATCGTCAGCCCCGAGGAGGAGGACCGCGAGCTCCTGGAGTCCTTCGACATCGAGTTCGGCGAGGACGAGGGCTCGGAGGACGACCTGGTCGTCCGTCCGCCGGTCGTCACCGTCATGGGTCACGTCGACCACGGCAAGACCCGCCTCCTCGACGCCATCCGCAAGACGAACGTCATCGCGGGCGAGGCCGGCGGCATCACCCAGCACATCGGTGCCTACCAGGTCGCGACCGAGGTCAACGGCGACGAGCGGGCGATCACCTTCATCGACACCCCGGGTCACGAGGCGTTCACCGCCATGCGTGCCCGCGGTGCGAAGTCGACGGACATCGCGATCCTCGTGGTCGCGGCCAACGACGGTGTGATGCCGCAGACCGTCGAGGCCCTGAACCACGCCAAGGCGGCCGACGTGCCGATCGTGGTCGCGGTCAACAAGATCGACGTCGAGGGCGCGGACCCGACCAAGGTGCGCGGTCAGCTGACCGAGTACGGCCTGGTGGCCGAGGAGTACGGCGGCGAGACCATGTTCGTCGACATCTCCGCCAAGCAGGGCCTGCACATCGACAGCCTGCTGGAAGCGGTCGTCCTGACCGCCGACGCCGCCCTGGACCTGCGGGCCAACCCGCACCAGGACGCGCAGGGCATCTCGATCGAGTCGCGGCTCGACCGCGGCCGTGGCGCCGTCGCCACGGTCCTGGTCCAGCGCGGCACCCTGCGGGTCGGCGACACGATGGTCGTCGGCGACGCCTACGGCCGCGTGCGGGCCATGCTCGACGACAACGGCAACAACGTCGCCGAGGCGGGTCCGTCCACGCCGGTCCAGGTGCTCGGTCTGACCAACGTGCCGGGTGCCGGTGACAACTTCATCGTGGTCGAGGAGGACCGTACGGCCCGCCAGATCGCGGAGAAGCGCGCCGCTCGCGAGCGCAACGCGGCCTTCGCGAAGCGCACGCGCCGCGTGTCCCTGGAGGATCTGGACAAGGTGCTGAAGGCCGGCGAGGTCCAGCAGCTGAACCTGATCATCAAGGGCGACGCCTCCGGCTCCGTCGAGGCACTGGAGTCCTCGCTGCTCCAGCTGGACGTCGGCGAAGAGGTCGACATCCGCGTCCTGCACCGTGGTGTCGGTGCGGTCACGGAGTCCGACATCGACCTGGCGATGGGCTCCGACGCCATCGTGATCGGCTTCAACGTGCGCGCGGCGGGCCGTGCGCAGCAGATGGCCGAGCGCGAAGGCGTGGACGTCCGGTACTACTCGGTCATCTACCAGGCGATCGAGGAGATCGAGGCGGCCCTCAAGGGCATGCTCAAGCCGGAGTTCGAAGAGGTCGAGCTGGGTACGGCGGAGATCCGCGAGGTCTTCAAGTCGTCCAAGCTGGGCAACATCGCCGGTGTGCTCATCAGGTCCGGCGAGGTCAGGCGGAACACCAAGGCCCGCCTGCTGCGCGACGGCAAGGTCGTCGCGGAGAACCTCACCATCGACGGCCTGCGCCGCTTCAAGGACGACGTCACCGAGATCCGCGAAGGGTTCGAGGGCGGTATCAACCTCGGCAACTTCAACGACATCAAGATCGACGACGTCATCGCGACGTACGAGATGCGGGAGAAGCCGCGGGTGTAAGGACCGACAGGTTCTGAAACTGACCGGCGGGACTCTGGTCCCGCCGGTCAGTGCCCCTTTTCCGGCTGACCGGGGTTTCCGGGGGCCGGGGGCGGAGCCTCGGGCCTGCCCGCCGCACACGGTGCCCCGGAAACCCCGTCGAGCCACCGGCAGGCACGCGGTACCGTTCTTGATGTCCCTGCCGATCCCGATGGCAGGGCCATCGATCCCGTACCGGCGGGTCATCCGGATACACACATGTACGTGGGGACGCTGTCCTTCGACCTCCTCCTCGGCGACGTACGGTCGCTGAAGGAGAAGCGCTCCGTCGTCCGCCCGATCGTCGCCGAACTGCAGCGGAAGTACGCGGTGAGCGCGGCCGAGGTGGACCACCAGGACCTCCACCGCCGGGCCGGGATCGGCCTCGCGCTGGTCTCCGGCGACGCGGGGCACCTGAGCGACGTACTCGACCGGTGCGAACGGCTGGTCGCCGGCCGCCCCGAAGTGGAACTGCTGTCCGTCCGGCGGCAGTTCCACGGCGACGACGACTGACCACAGAACGCAGAAGAAGAAAGAACGGGAGACGGAGCAGTGGCCGACAACGCGCGGGCGAAAAGGCTGGCGGACCTCATCCGAGAGGTGGTGGCCCAGAAGCTGCAGCGCGGGATCAAGGACCCGCGGCTCGGCACGCATGTCACCATCACGGACACCCGGGTCACCGGGGACCTGCGGGAGGCGACCGTCTTCTACACGGTGTACGGCGACGAGGAGGAGCGGAAGTCCGCCGCGGCCGGACTGGAGAGCGCCAAGGGCATCCTGCGCTCCGAGGTCGGCCGCGCCGCCGGCGTGAAGTTCACGCCGACCCTCACCTTCGTCGCGGACGCCCTGCCGGACAACGCCCGGAACATCGAGGATCTCCTCGACCGGGCGCGCGCCTCCGACGCGCAGGTGCGCGAGGCGTCCGCGGGCGCGGCCTACGCCGGTGAAGCGGACCCCTACCGCAAGCCCGGATCGGACGACGAAACGGGCGACGCCGGAGCATGACCAGCAAGCACACCACGCCCGACGGCCTCGTCATCGTCGACAAGCCGTCGGGCTTCACTTCGCACGACGTGGTCGCCAAGATGCGCGGCATCGCGCGCACGCGCCGCGTCGGGCACGCCGGCACCCTCGACCCGATGGCGACCGGTGTACTCGTCCTCGGCGTCGAGAAGGCGACAAAGCTCCTCGGGCACCTGGCCCTGACGGAGAAGGAGTACCTGGGCACCATCCGGCTCGGCCAGAGCACCCTCACCGACGACGCCGAGGGCGAGATCATCGCCGCCACCAGCGCCGCCGCCGTCACCCGCGACGCCATCGACGCCGGCATCGCCAAACTGACCGGCGACATCATGCAGGTGCCGTCCAAGGTCAGCGCCATCAAGATCGACGGAGTGCGGTCCTACAAACGGGCCCGGGAGGGCGAGGACTTCGAGATCCCCGCCCGGCCGGTCACCATCTCCTCCTTCACGGTGTACGACGTCCGGGAGGCCGCCGCCGCGGACGGCACCCCGGTGCGCGACCTCGTGGTCTCGGTCGTCTGCTCCTCCGGCACCTACATCCGTGCCCTCGCCCGCGACCTGGGCGCCGACCTCGGCGTCGGCGGCCACCTCACCGCGCTGCGCCGCACCCGTGTCGGACCGTACAAACTGGACGCGGCACGCACCCTGGACCAGCTCCAGCAGGAACTGACCGTGATGCCGGTCGCCGAGGCGGCCGCCGCCGCCTTCACCCGCTGGGACGTGGACGCCAAGCGGGCCCGGCTGCTCCTCAACGGCGTACGGCTGGAGATGCCCGACGTGTACGCGGCCACCGGCCCCGTCGCGGTCTTCGATCCCGAGGGCCGTTTCCTCGCGCTCGTCGAGGACCAGCAGGGGAAGGCGAAGAGCCTGGCCGTGTTCGGCTGACCGGCCTGCGCTGTTCCGTGGAGCGGCGGAGCACGGGGTGCTCGACTGCCGCCGCTCCACGGTCCCCCCTCGGTTCCCCCACCTCTAGGGTTGTCCAGCCGTCCCCGCCCATTCACCCGGCCGGGCAGGCGCTCGGAGTGACCAGGGGAGCGGAAGGGGGCGCTTTCGGCACGTGGGCGCGTCCCGGACGACGTCGGCCGCGCGGTGCCGCTGCGGCCGGCTCCTGATCCGCGCCCTCGACGGCGCGGCCCGCTTCGGCCGTGGCCCGCCCGACCTGGGCCGGCGGGTTCCCGGCCGCGCCGCGCTGATGGCCCGTCGGCTCGCCGGGGACCCCGGAGGAACGGGCCGCCGCGGTGGGGCCGAGTACGCGCCGGAGGCTCGGCAGTCCGGCGGGCGTGCGCGTCCCCGGGTGGGACGGATTCCGTACCCTCGGTGGTCAGGGTCCCCGCTCCGGGTGAACGGTCCGCACGTGCGCCCGGTCACAGCACCCCCACCGATGCGGGCCAGGGGCACCCGGCATGGCACCCTTAGACCTGCGCAAGAGGTCAGGTAGATACGGACACGGGTTCGAGGAGCGGTCACAGTGCAGCGCTGGCGTGGCTTGGAGGACATCCCCGAGGACTGGGGGCGCAGCGTCGTCACCATCGGTTCCTACGACGGAGTCCACCGTGGCCACCAGCTGATCATCAGGCACGCCGTGGACCGCGCCCGCCAGCTGGGCGTCCCCTCCGTTGTGGTGACCTTCGACCCGCACCCCAGCGAGGTGGTCCGCCCGGGCAGCCACCCCCCGCTGCTGGCCCCGCACCACCGCCGGGCCGAGCTGATGACGGAGCTGGGCGTGGACGCGGTCCTGATCCTGCCCTTCACCACCGAGTTCTCCAAGCTCTCGCCCGCCGAGTTCGTCGTGAAGGTCCTGGTCGACAAGTTGCACGCCAGGGCGGTCGTCGAGGGCCCGAACTTCCGCTTCGGCCACCGCGCGGCCGGCAACGTCGAGTTCCTCGCCGAGCAGGGTGCGGTCTACGACTTCGACGTCGAGGTCGTCGACCTGTACGTGACCGGTGCGGCGGGCGGCGGCGAGCCGTTCTCCTCGACCCTCACCCGGCGCCTGGTCGCCGAGGGCGACGTGGCGGGCGCCCGCGAGATCCTGGGCCGCCCGCACCGCGTCGAGGGCGTGGTGGTCCGCGGCGCCCAGCGCGGTCGCGAGCTGGGCTACCCGACTGCCAACGTCGAAACCCTGCCGCACACCGCGATCCCGGCCGACGGCGTGTACGCCGGTTATCTGCACGCCCAGGGCGAGATCATGCCGGCGGCCATCTCCGTCGGCACCAACCCGCAGTTCGACGGCACGGAGCGCACGGTGGAGGCGTACGCCATCGACCGCGTGGGCCTCGACCTGTACGGGCTGCACGTCGCGGTGGACTTCCTGGCGTATGTGCGCGGGCAGGCGAAGTTCGACTCGCTCGAGGCCCTGCTGGAGCAGATGGCCGACGACGTGAAGCGCTGCCGGGAACTGATCGCGGCGGACGAGTAGCCGCAGTCGGCCCGTAGCCGCCCCGCGGCCCGCCGTGGGCCGTGCGCGAGGACCGCGGCCACCGGGAAGCGACTGGGAAGCGAAGGAAGCGACCGAGGAGCGACTGGAAGCGGCCACGAAGCGAATACGACGCCGAAGGGCGGCCGGTGCGGTGAGGCACCGGCCGCCCTTCGGCGTTCCTGTACTGCGTCTTCCTCTTCCTCGTACTGCCGCTTCGGGCCCTACTGCTGGGGCGGTGCCTGCGGAGGCTGCGCCTGCTGCTGACCCGGCTGCGGGTATCCGGCTTGCGGATGTCCGGGCTGCGGGTACGACTGCTGTCCCGGCTGCTGCGGATAGGGCGGCTGGGCCGCGGCGGGCTGGGCGTAGGGCTGGCCCTGCTGCGGGTACGGGTACTGCCCCGGGACCTGCTGGTAGGGCTGGCCCGGCATGGGCGGGGCGGCCACCGGCGGCGGGTTGCCGTCGCTGGTCCACAGGCCGTGCGCCTGCTGGTGCCGGGTGAAGTCCTCGGCCACCGTGGCGGCGAGATTGAAGTACGCCTCGCGCACCTTCGGCCGCATCATGTCGAGGTCGACCTCCGCACCGGCGGCCAGGTGCTCGTCGAAGGGCACCACGATCACGCCGCGGCACCGGGTCTCGAAGTGCGCCACGATGTCCTCGACCTTGATCATCTTGCCGGTCTCGCGCACTCCGGAGATCACCGTGATGGATCGTGCGACCAGGTCCGAGTACCCGTGCGCGGAGAGCCAGTCCAGGGTGGTGCTGGCGCTGCTCGCACCGTCCACGGAAGGCGTGGAAACGATGATGAGCTGGTCGGCGAGGTCGAGCACCCCACGCATCGCGCTGTACAGCAGCCCGGTGCCCGAGTCGGTGAGGATGACCGGGTACTGCCTGCCGAGCACGTCGATCGCGCGCCGGTAGTCGTCGTCGTTGAAGGTCGTGGAGACGGCCGGGTCGACGTCGTTGGCGATGATCTCCAGGCCGGACGGCGCCTGCGAGGTGAAGCGCCGGATGTCCATGTACGAGTTGAGGTACGGGATCGCCTGGACGAGGTCGCGGATGGTCGCCCCGGTCTCGCGGCGGACCCGGCGGCCGAGTGTACCGGCGTCCGGGTTGGCGTCGATCGCGAGGATCTTGTCCTGCCGCTCGCTGGCGAGGGTGGCGCCGAGAGCGGTCGTCGTGGTCGTCTTGCCCACGCCGCCCTTGAGACTGATCACCGCGATCCGGTAGCAGGACAGCACGGGGGTGCGGATCAGCTCCAGCTTCCGCTGCCGCTCCGCTTCCTCCTTCTTCCCGCCGATCTTGAACCGGGAGGGCGCGGCGGCCGTCCGGCCGCTCTTGGCCTTCTGCCGCTTGTTGTTGAGCAGCCGGTCGGAGGAGAGTTCCACGGCCGCGGTGTAACCGAGCGGCGCGGCACCGGGGTTGGTGGGCTGCCGCTGGTCGTGCTGCACCGGCTGCGGCCAGGCGGCGCCGGTCCGGGGATCGACGGGCTGCCGGCCTGCCTGCCCGGGGTGCGCGGGGGCCTGCGGGAAGCCGTAACCGCCGGACTGGGCAGGCGGGTTGGGGTCGGTGGACGGGTGCGGGAAGCCGTAGCCGGCCTGGGGCTGTTCGGGGACCCCCGCGGCCTGGGGCTGCCCAGTGCGCGCCGCGGGATCGGCGGGCGTCGGACCGTACGGTGCCTGGGGCGCCGGGACTCCGGGCTGCGGGAAGCCGTAGCCGCCCTGTGGCGGGTTGGGTGCCGGGGCCTGAGGGGCCGCCGGAGCGCCGGCCGCGTACGGCTGGCCGGGCTGCGGGGCGGGCTGGTTCCAGGCGGCGGGCGCGGGCTGCGGAGCCTGCGGCTGGAAGGCCGGCGGCTGCGGCGGCTGGTCCGCCGGGGCCTCGGCGGCGGGCGGCTGCGGGGGCCCCTGGCCGGGCGCGGGCTGCACCGGCCACTGGGCGGCGGGCGCGGGCGCGGCGGGCTGGTACGAGGGCGGCAGGGGCGGCAGCCCGCCCTGCGGCGCCGGCACGGGCGGCCAGGCGGGCGGGGCGTCCTGGGGCGCCGGGGGAGCGGTGGGTACGGCGCCCTGGGGTGCCGGAGCGGTGGCCGGGAAGGGAGCCTGCGGCGCGGACGGCGGCGTCGGTACCGCGTCCTGCGGCGCCGCGTCCTGCACGAGATCCGGGTCCGAATCCGTGTCGTCCGTACTGTCTGTACCGTCTGTATCCGTACCGTCCGTATCCGTAAGCGGACCGGTGTCCGACTCCGCGACGGCGTCGGTGTCCGTGCTCGCGTCCTCGTCCTCGTCCTCGTCCGCCGTGGCGAACGCGACACGCGAACCCGGCTTCTCTTCCCCGGCCGGGGCTTCGGCCCCGGCCTCGGTCACCGAGTCGTTCTCGGACCACGGGTCCTGGGGGTCGTCGTCGGGGCCGACGTCACCGGTCACGGAGTCGTGGCTGTCGTCGTAGTCGTCGTATTCGTCGGCGTACGTGTCCTCGGCATCGGCGTCGGCATCCGGCGCGGAGGTCGCATGCACCGCTGCCACGGCCTCGTCCGCCGTATCCTCGGTCGGCTCGTCCTCGTCGGTCGTCGCCCTGGTGGCCGCCGGCGCCTCCGCACCGGCACCCGGCGCGGGCTCGGCGCCGTCGTCCGGCTCGGGCTCCGCCCGGCCGACCGCGGCCAGCCGCCTCGCGTCCTCGGCGATCTCCGCGATCTCACGCCGCAGCGCGACCGAGGAGAACCGCACCGTGTCGCCGCTCTCCAGGTCGCCGTTGTCCGGCTGCTCCTCGTCGGCGTCAGCGACGGCGGGCGCCGCGGCCGTGGGCGCCGCGGTCGTGGACGCCGACCACTGCTGGAATCCCCCGGCGGGAATGTTCGGCACGGCCGTGGGCGAGGCGGGATCGTTCTCCGGCTGCGCCGGTGGTTGCTGCTGCGGCTCGAACCCGCTGCCCACGGGCAGCTTCGGCACCGCGACGGGACTCCCGGCGGGAGCCACGGGCGGCGTGAACGGTGCCCCCGGTCCGGTCGTCGGAGCGGGCGGCGTGAACGGCGCACCTGGCGCCGGGGCCGGCGGCGTGAACGGCGCACCGGGTACAGGCGGAGCCGGAGGCGGGGTGAACGGTGCTCCGGGCGCGGGCGGAGGCGGCGTGAAGGGCGCTCCGGGCGCGGGAGTTCCGGGAGTTGAGGCTCCGGCGGGCCGCGCGTGCGGCGGCGGAGCCAGACCCGGAATCGGCGCACCGGGCGGGAACGGCGCATGCCTCGGGAGCGGGGAAGGAGCGGCGCCGGGGCCCGGGGCCCCACCCGCCTGCTCCGAACTCCCTGACACCTCCGACGAACGGGACGCCCCGGATGCCCCGGGCGACCCGAAGGACTCGGGTTCCCCGGACCCGGACGGTCCTCCCGTTTCCGCCGCGTTCTGCGTGTACCAGGCGGGCGGTGCGTAGTCGATGGTGAATTCGCCGGTCGTCTCGAAGGCCGATTCCGCGTCGGGCTGGTCATCGCCGGGTGTGGCCCAGCCCCCGCGGATCCCGTCCCGATCGCTGCTCACAGTTCCTCCTGCTTGGTCGAGCACCCTCGCGCCGTGCCGTGGGCGACCATCTCGTGTCGTTCTCAGTCGTCCGTTGTCGTTCGAGGTAGTCCGATCCACCGGCCCTCCCCCTGAGGCGCCGACGTCCCGTCCACGGGTACCGGCAGCACGCCCACTCCCAGCCTAATCACCGACGCCCCCACCCCGGCAGGCCCGTCCACCCCTGAGCCTGCGCCCACTCCGTCACACCCTGCCCTGAAGTGCCGTACACAGTCCGCGTATCGGTGAACAATCCGGGCGACAAACATGAACAAGCGCGACGGAACGGCGTGCGGAGTGATATTCGCGGGCCCGAATCGGGGTGCCCCGTAAGGGGATTGACGAACCGCGCGGGGCGACCCGGATGAGATGAGAAGAACGCCTTGCCGCCGTCTCCGTGTCCAAGCCGCCGTCTCCGTGTCCAAGTCCAACGGGACGAACCCCGGTCGCACGCCGGGCACATGGGTGGTTCCGGCGGCGGCAGAGATGGCATCCGGTGGGGGGCGTCGCCACCGGCGGCACGAGGCGAGAAGGCGCGGTACGACGGGAGGCGACGAGGCGTGAGCGACCTGACCCCTACGGGGGCGACACGCGCACGTAGGGAAAGGCAGTGCGGGGACTAGCCGGCGTGCCGACCCCTACGTGCCGCTACGTGCCCCTACGCGCGCGTGCCCGGCTCACTCCGTCGTGGGCGCCCCGTCCCGCGGCGCCGGATCCAGGTCGAACTCCCCGTCCCGCGCGCCCAGCACGAACGCGCGCCACTCCGCCTCCGTGTACCGCAGCACGGTGTCCGGGTCGAGGGACGACCGCATGGCCACCGCGCCTTCGGGCAGGTACGCGATCTCGACCCGCTCCTCGTGTTCCTCCGTACCGGGTGCGCTGAGCCACTCGACGCCCGAGATGTCGAGCGCGTACAACTCGTCGCGCTCCCGTTCCTTGCGTGCCTTGATCTCCTCCGCCGTCTCCGCCATGCCGCAGCGACCCCTTCCCGACGTCCGTCATTGATCCGGGTGCACCATGGAAGCCCGGGTACACCCTGATCTCTGCTCCATCGATCGGTGCTCCGGACGGTCCGGTGACCCGGTGATCCGGGCGTTCACCCTAGTGGCCCCCTCGGTCGTCCGCGGAGCCTTCCAGGACCGGGGCACGGGTGCCCGTACGTGCCTGGTACCCTGAGTGACGGCCGTCTGTGTACGCACCCCTGGAGCCCTTCGTGGGCCCTGGAGGCCGCGCCGGACGGATCCCGCCTCCGAGTTGTGGAAGCTTCCCCGAGACTAAGACCGGGGGCACTCGCGGGCACATACAGACAATTGGAGTACGCGTGCCGCTCGACGCCGCTACGAAGAAGCAGATCATCACCGAGTTCGGTACCAAGGAGGGCGACACCGGCTCCCCCGAGGTCCAGGTCGCCATGCTGTCCCGTCGGATCTCCGACCTGACCGAGCACCTCAAGACCCACAAGCACGACCACCACTCCCGCCGCGGTCTGCTGATCCTCGTCGGTCAGCGCCGTCGCCTGCTGCAGTACCTGGCGAAGAAGGACATCCAGCGCTTCCGCGCCCTGGTCGACCGCCTCGGCATCCGCCGCGGTGCGGCGGGCGCCAAGTAAGACGCCGCGAAGGGAGCGGTTCCCGGGACGATCGGGGGCCGCTCCCTTTGGTGTACGTGCGGAAACGTGCGGAGTGTCACGCACGCTTTGTAGTGTGGTAGCACAACGCAATACGGACGACACAGCACGACAACGAAGAAGGAGAAGCGCACCTCGCCGCCGCCGGTCCTCGGTAGTGGCCCCCGGGGGAGCGAGCCCCGGGTGCTTCGATCGAAGACCGGCCCGCACCAGACGGAGCGCTTCTCCGCAACCGTCCCCCTGCCACACGGGCAGCCGCGGGACGAAGACGACAAGTAACGGAGAAAACGCTAGTGGAGAACGAGACCCACTACGCCGAGGCCGTCATCGACAACGGCGCCTTCGGCACCCGGACCATCCGCTTCGAGACGGGCCGGCTGGCCAAGCAGGCCGCCGGTTCCGCCGTGGCGTACCTGGACGACGACACCATGGTGCTGTCGGCCACCACCGCCTCCAAGAACCCCAAGGACCAGCTCGACTTCTTCCCGCTGACGGTGGACGTCGAGGAGCGGATGTACGCGGCCGGGAAGATCCCCGGCAGCTTCTTCCGCCGTGAGGGCCGCCCCTCCGAGGACGCGATCCTCACCTGCCGGCTCATCGACCGGCCGCTGCGCCCCTCCTTCAAGAAGGGCCTGCGCAACGAGATCCAGGTCGTCGCCACGATCATGGCCCTCAACCCCGACCACCTGTACGACGTCGTCGCGATCAACGCCGCGTCCGCCTCCACCCAGCTCGCCGGTCTGCCCTTCTCCGGCCCGATCGGCGGCGTCCGCGTCGCGCTGATCCGCGGCCAGTGGGTGGCGTTCCCGACCCACACCGAGCTGGCGGACGCCGTCTTCGACATGGTGGTCGCCGGTCGCGTCCTGGAGGACGGCGACGTCGCGATCATGATGGTCGAGGCCGAGGCCACCGAGGAGACCATCAAGCTGGTCGCCGACGGTTCCGAGGCGCCCACCGAGGACGTCGTCGCCGCCGGTCTCGATGCCGCGAAGCCGTTCATCAAGGTCCTGTGCAAGGCCCAGGCCGACCTCGCCGCCAAGGCCGCCAAGCCGGTCGGCGAGTTCCCGATCTTCCTCGACTACCAGGACGACGTCCTGGAGGCCCTGACCGGCGCGGTCCGCCCCGAGCTGGCCCAGGCGCTCACCATCGCCGGCAAGCTGGAGCGCGAGGCGGAGCTGGACCGCGTCAAGCAGCTCGCCGCCGAGAAGCTGCTCCCGGAGTTCGAGGGCCGCGAGAAGGAGATCTCCGCCGCGTACCGCTCGCTGACCAAGAGCCTGGTCCGCGAGCGCGTCATCAAGGAGAAGAAGCGCATCGACGGCCGTGGCGTGACGGACATCCGTACGCTCGCCGCCGAGGTCGAGGCCATCCCGCGGGTGCACGGTTCCGCGCTGTTCGAGCGCGGCGAGACGCAGATCCTGGGCGTCACCACCCTCAACATGCTCCGCATGGAGCAGCAGCTGGACACCCTCTCCCCGGTGACCCGCAAGCGCTACATGCACAACTACAACTTCCCGCCGTACTCCACCGGTGAGACCGGCCGCGTCGGCTCCCCGAAGCGCCGCGAGATCGGTCACGGCGCGCTCGCCGAGCGCGCCCTCGTGCCGGTCCTGCCCACGCGCGAGGAGTTCCCGTACGCGATCCGCCAGGTGTCCGAGGCCCTCGGCTCCAACGGCTCGACGTCCATGGGCTCCGTCTGCGCCTCCACCATGTCGCTGCTCAACGCCGGTGTGCCGCTGAAGGCCCCGGTCGCCGGCATCGCCATGGGCCTGATCTCCCAGGAGATCGACGGCGAGACGCACTACGTCACCCTCACCGACATCCTCGGTGCGGAGGACGCCTTCGGCGACATGGACTTCAAGGTCGCCGGCACCAAGGAGTTCGTGACCGCCCTCCAGCTCGACACCAAGCTGGACGGCATCCCGGCCTCCGTTCTGGCCGCGGCCCTCAAGCAGGCCCGCGACGCCCGCCTGCACATCCTCGACGTGATGATGGAGGCCATCGACCGGCCCGACGAGATGTCCCCGCACGCCCCGCGGATCATCACCGTCAAGATCCCGGTCGACAAGATCGGTGAGGTCATCGGCCCCAAGGGCAAGATGATCAACCAGATCCAGGAGGACACGGGCGCCGAGATCACCATCGAGGACGACGGCACGATCTACATCGGTGCCGCCGACGGCCCGTCCGCCGAGGCCGCCCGCGCCACCATCAACGGCATCGCCAACCCGACGATGCCCGAGGTCGGCGAGCGCTACCTCGGTACGGTCGTGAAGACGACCACCTTCGGTGCGTTCGTCTCCCTGCTGCCCGGCAAGGACGGTCTGCTGCACATCTCGCAGATCCGCAAGCTGGCCGGCGGCAAGCGCGTGGAGAACGTCGACGACGTCCTCGGCGTGGGCCAGAAGGTCCAGGTCGAGATCGCCGAGATCGACTCCCGCGGCAAGCTCTCCCTCGTCCCCGTGATCGAGGGCGAGGAAACCGCCGGCGACGGCTCCGCCGCGGGCTCGGACAAGAAGGACGACGCCGACAAGTGACGTCGCGTAACGCCACGGCGACGGCCCGCATCTCCACGGAGACGCGGGCCGTCGCCCGTACCCAAACCCTGATCAAGGGCACCGGCGGTATCGGCACGGTCCGCAAGACCACCCTCCCGGGCGGCCTGCGCATCGTCACCGAGACGCTGCCCTCGGTGCGCTCCGCCACCTTCGGCATCTGGGCGCACGTCGGCTCCCGGGACGAGACGCCGTCCCTCAACGGCGCCACGCACTACCTGGAGCACCTGCTCTTCAAGGGCACCGGAAGCCGGTCCGCACTGGACATCTCCGCCGCGCTCGACGCGGTGGGCGGCGAGATGAACGCGTTCACGGCGAAGGAGTACACGTGCTACTACGCGCGTGTGCTCGACACCGATCTGCCGCTCGCCATAGACGTCGTCTGCGACATGCTCACCGGCTCGCTCATCCTTGAGGACGACGTCAACGTCGAGCGCGGCGCCATCCTCGAAGAGATCGCGATGACCGAGGACGACCCCGGCGACTGTGTGCACGACCTGTTCGCGCACACCATGTTCGGCGACAACGCCCTCGGCCGTCCCGTCCTCGGCACGGTCGACACCGTCAACGCCCTCTCCGCGGACCGCATCCGCCGCTTCTACAAGAAGCACTACGACCCGACCCACCTGGTCGTGGCGGCCGCCGGCAACATCGACCACAACAAGGTCGTACGGCAGGTCAGGGCCGCCTTCGAGAAGGCCGGCGCGCTCCGGAACGCCGATGCGGTACCCATCGCCCCGCGTGACGGCCGCCGCACGATCCGCGCCGCGGGCCGCGTCGAACTGCTCGGCCGCAAGACCGAGCAGGCACACGTCGTGCTCGGCATGCCCGGCCTGGCCCGCACCGACGACCGCCGCTGGGCGCTGGGCGTGCTGAACACGGCCCTGGGCGGCGGGATGTCCTCCCGGCTGTTCCAGGAGGTCCGGGAGAAGCGCGGCCTGGCCTACAGCGTGTACTCGTACACCTCGGGATTCGCCGACTGCGGCCTGTTCGGCGTGTACGCGGGCTGCCGCCCGAGCCAGGTGCACGACGTGCTGAAGCTCTGCCGCGACGAACTGGACCACGTCGCCGAGCACGGACTGTCCGACGACGAGATCGCCCGTGCCGTGGGGCAGCTGAGGGGTTCGACGGTGCTGGGCCTTGAGGACACCGGCGCGCTGATGAACCGTATCGGCAAGAGCGAGCTGTGCTGGGGCGAGCAGATGTCCGTGGACGACATGCTGGCCCGGATCGCGCAGGTCACCCCGGACGAGGTCCGCGCCGTCGCCCGTGACGTCCTGGGCCGCCGTCCCTCGCTGTCGGTCATCGGCCCGCTGAAGGACAAGCAGGCGTCCCGGCTGCACGACGCCGTCGCCTAGGGTCCCTCTGGCGGATCTCCGCTCGGGCCCGCCCCGGCACGAGATCCCCGATCACCCCGCCGCTGGTCAGCGTGGCCTCGGCGGAATCACCTCCGGTCCCATCCCTCCGGTTAGGAAGCAAGTACATGAGCAAGCTGCGTGTGGCGGTCCTCGGCGCCAGGGGCCGGATCGGTTCCGAGGCCGTACGGGCGGTCGAGGCCGCCGAGGACATGGAGCTGGTCGCCGCCCTCGGCCGGGGCGACAGCCTGGAGACGCTGACCGAGACCGGCGCCGAGGTCGCGGTCGAGCTGACCACCCCCGCCTCCGTGATGGACAATCTCGACTACTGCGTGCGCCACGGCATCCACGCCGTCGTCGGCACCACCGGCTGGACCGACGAGCGCCTCGCGCGGCTGCGGGACCGGCTCGCCGAGTCCCCGCGGACGGGCGTGCTCATCGCCCCGAACTTCTCCATCGGCGCTGTCCTGACGATGAAGTTCGCGCAGATCGCGGCGCCCTGGTTCGAATCGGTCGAGGTGATCGAACTGCACCACCCGGACAAGGTCGACGCCCCGTCCGGCACCGCCACGCGCACGGCGCAGCTCATCGCCGAGGCCCGCAGGGCGGCCGGCACGGCCCCGGCACCGGACGCGACCGCCAGCGCCCTCGACGGCGCCCGCGGGGCGAGCGTGGACGGCGTCCCCGTCCACGCCGTACGGCTGCGCGGACTGCTCGCCCACCAGGAGGTGCTGCTCGGCGGCGACGGCGAGACCCTCACCATCCGTCACGACTCCCTGCACCACAGCAGCTTCATGCCGGGCATCCTGCTCGGCGCGCGTCGCGTGGTGTCCGCCCCCGGCCTGACCGTCGGCCTGGAACACTTCCTCGACCTGGGCTGAGTAGAGGGGCCCACTCACATGCGCGCGAAGATCTCCTACCTCGTCACGGCCGCCGTCCTGGTCTTCTACTTCGTCCTGGTCGGCAGCCGCGGCGTCCTGCTCATCCAGTCCGGCACCGTCGTGACCGTCACCTTCGGGATCGCGGTGCTGATCCTGCCGCTGATCGGCGTGTGGTTCCTGTGGAAGAACACCCAGTTCGTCCGCCGGGCCAACCAGCTCGCCGCGCAACTCGACGCCGAGGGCGGCCTGCCCGTCGACGAGCTGCGGCGTACCACCGGAGGCCGTATCGACCGCGACTCGGCCGACGAGGTCTTCGCCCGGCGCAAGGCCGAGACGGAGGCGGCCCCCGACGACTGGCGCAGCTGGTTCCGCCTGGCCGTGGCCTACCACGACGCCCGTGACACCCCCCGCGCCCGCAAGGCGATGCAGCGGGCCATCGCACTGCACCAGTCGACGCGCTGAGCACGGGACGACGGGCTGAGCACGGGACGACGGGCTGAGCACGGGACGACGGGCTGAGCACGGGACGACGCGCTGACCACCGGTCGGCGCGCCGGGGCTCGCGGACAAGGGGGATTCCGGGATTCCGCACCCAACGGGAAGGGGCCCGGAGCCTGGCGGACGCTGTTGGTTTATTCGGGCCCGTGCGTGACGTCGGCTCCCAAGACCTGGTGGTGGTCTTGGGAGCCGACGTTGTCGTATGGGGTGGGTGTCGATGTCTATGCAGCCGAAGGGGCCGGGGGAGATTCCGGCGGAGACGGTGCGGGTGGCCAGGGCCGCGTTCCCCAAGGGGAGCCTGGCGATCCGCGTCCGGGACGAGCTGGGCCCGCTGTTCACCGACGAGGAGTTCGCGGACCTCTTCCCGGTGCGGGGAAAGCCTGCCTGGTCACCGGGGCGGCTGGCGCTGGTGCTGGTGTTGCAGTTCGTCGAAGGGCTCACCGACCGGCAGGCCGCAGAGGCGGTGCGGGCAAGGATCGACTTCAAATATGCCCTCGCGTTGGAACTGGCTGATCCGGGCTTCGGCTTCTTGGTGCTCTCGGAGTTCCGGGACTGTCTCGTCGATGCGGAGGCGGGCAGGCGGGTGCTGGACGGCATCCTGGCCGCGGCTCGGGAGAAGGGGCTGCTCAAGACCGCCGGTCGTGCTCGTACTGACTCCACGCATGCGCAGTCCGCGGTGCGGGAGCTGTGCTGGCTGGAGATGGTGGCGGAGGCGCTGCGTTCGGCGTTGAACGCGCTCGCGCAGGCTGCCCCCGACTGGCTGGTCGAGGTCGCCGAGCCGGACTGGTTCCGGCATTACGCCACCCGGGCCGAGGAGTCCCGGTTCCCGAAGGCCCACATGAAGCGGGAGGAGATCGGCAGGCGGATCGGGACGGACGGGATGCGGCTGCTTGAGGCTGTCTTCTCGCCCCAGGCACCGGCCGGACTGAGGGAGCTGGAGCAGGTGGAGATCCTGCGGCAGATGTGGGTCCAGCACTTCCACCTGACCGGGGGCGAGGTGAGGCGGCGGGACCCAAAAGACCGGCCGCCGGGCGCGAAGCGCCTGGTCACGCCCTATGACCCCGAAGCCAGGGGCAGCAAGAAGCGCGACATCCTCTGGGAGGGATACAAGACCCATCTGACCGAGACCTGCGAGCCGGACACCTCGAATCTGATCACGAACGTTGCCACGGCCGTCGCTACCGTCCCCGACAGCGTGATGGGTGAGAACATCCACGATGGCCTGGCCGAACGACACTGCCTGCCCGGTGAACACTGGGTCGACACCGGGTATGCCACCGCTGCCCAGATCGCTGCCGCCCGGCGTGAGCACGGCATCGGGCTGCACGGACCGCTCCAGGCGGTCACCGTTGCCCAGGCCAAGAACGGCAGGGGCTACGGACAGGACGCCTTCACCGTCGACTGGGACCAGCAGCAGGTCACCTGCCCGAACGGAGCCACCAGCACCCAGTGGGCCCTGCGCGCCTCTCAGCAACAGCTCCCCGTGATCCGGGTCAGATTCTCCCCGGCCGACTGCCGCCACTGCCCCGCACTACGCGACTGCGTCAGCTCACCCAAGGCCGGACGCAGGGAACTCACCCTGCGGCAACACGACGAGCACCAGGCCCTCCAACGCACCCGCGCTCTCCAGCAGACCGACGAGTGGAAAGACCGCTACAAGATCCGTGCCGGCGTCGAAGGCACCATCTCCCAAGGCGTCGGGCGCTGCGGCCTGCGCAGATCCCGCTACCGCGGCCTCGCGAAGACCAGCCTCCAGCACCAGCTCACCGGTGCCGCCATCAACCTCGCCCGCATCGACGCCCACCTCACCGGCACACCCCGGGCCCGCACCCGCGCCAGCCACTTCGCAGCACTTCGCCCCGCCGAGCTGACGCTCGGCGGGGCGAAGTAGCAGGCCGGGCCCGAATAAACCAACAGTGTCCACCTGTGCGGACCGGGCCCCTTCCCGTTGGGTGGCGGTTCAGCTGCGCCGGTACTCCGCGGCCCATGCCTCGACCGTGTCCGCCGCCCGGTCGAAGGCCGGGATGCGCCCCAGGAAGTCCAGGGTGTGCGTGGTCAGCAGCGGCCCGGGCTCCTCGGCGGCACGGTCCTTGCGTTTGACGATCAGCGCCTGCCCCTGCACCGTGCGCGGCAGCCCCGCCCAGCGCACCGGCTGCTGCACCGTGCGCACCGCGATGACCCGCTTCCAGGGCACGGTACGGGTGATAAGGAAGGCCACGTGGCGCAGGCCGCGCGCGCTGACCCACACGCCCATGCGCAGCAGCCGCAGCGCCGCGGCGATGACGGCAAGCGCCACGGCGAACACCACCGCGGCGGAGGCCGCCGAACTGGTCAGCGCGATGATGACCGCGCCGAACAGCACGAACGAGGCGAGCAGCAGCCACAGCGCGGCCATGCCCACCCGCCAGGGTCCGGGCCGGTAGGGACGCCGCCAGCGGCTGCGGTCGTCGTACGGCAACGCGATGTCGTCGGCTGCCTCGAAGGATCGGTCGGCCGTCAGGAAGGGCAGGGGCACGGCTGGTCCTCACTCGTCCATGCATGGGCTGTGCCCGGTGAGGCTATCCGCCGGTGTCCCCGCTCACCACCCTCGGGGGTCCGTAAGGGTGGGACCCCCGAGACGCCGGGCCGGGATCAGCGCCCCTGCGCGGCCTGCGACTGCGGTGTCTGCGTGGCGGTGGGGGTGGACAGCGCGGGCATGCCGAGGACCAGCGAGCCGACGAGCCCGGCGACGATGGTGAGCCCGAGCAGCCAGCGCCCGGCCAGCTGCCCGGCGGACGCACGCTGACGGGGCGGGGGCGCCACATTGCTGCGGAACTTCTCGGCATCGGCGAGGAAGCCGAACGGTACGGGTTCGCGCCTGGAGGCGCCTCCCAGCGGCAGCTGGGGGAGGGGCATCGGATGCGTCTCCCTTCGAAGGTCGGACGTCGGACGAACGCCGAAGCGGCCCTCACGCTCGAACGACTCGAACAAGTGGCCCTCGCTCATAGAGACGAGCGAACTCCACGAAAGGTGCCCTCTTGCCCCGAATTCCCAGAAGTTCTCCTGGGTTCGTCGAAGATGTCGCGTCCCGGCAGCGAACGCCCCGATGTCAGTGCCGGGCCGTAGAGTGGGCGCCGCCCGAGAGACGTGATGGAAGGACCCGCCGAGCCGTGACCGACACCCCCGTCGAGGAACCCGAGCCCAGTTTCCGCAGCGATGTCACCGTCGAGCTGGTCAAGCACAGCGCGTCGGACGCCGACGTACTGTTCGCCGCCCGCGTCTCGACGGCCGGCGAGCAGTCCCTGGCGGAGTTGGACAAGGACCCCGAGCGCTCGAAGGGACTGATCAACTACCTGATGCGGGACCGGCACGGCAGCCCCTTCGAGCACAACTCGATGACGTTCTTCATCAATGCCCCGATCTTCGTGTTCCGCGAGTTCATGCGGCACCGCGTGGGCTGGTGCGTCGCCGGTGACACGGAGATCACCCTGGAGAGCGAGGCCGGCCGGATCCGCCGGCGGACCATCGCCGAGCTGCACGAGCTCTGGCATCTGGGCGCCGAGGACGGGCTGCCGCCCTCCGCCGGCGGCGTGACCTGGCACAGCCGCGCGGGCAAGTGGACGGCCCAGGTCCGGCACGACGAGACCGACCACTACCTGGGTCTGTACGAGAGCCGCGAGGCGGCCGACTCGGCGGTGGCCGAATTCCGCGAGCAGCACCCGGCCACCCGTCTGCGCAAGCTCGACCCGCTCCGCCGCAGCCACGTCCGCTGCTACGACGAGGAGACCCTGCTCGCCCGGCGGACCAGGATCGTCGACGTTTTCGAATCCGGGGTCAAGCCCCTGATCGAGATCACGACGGCGTCCGGGAAGTCGCTCCGCTGCACCGTCGACCACGCCGTGTTCACACCGGAGGGCTGGCGCAAGGCAGGGGAGCTGGCCGTCGGGGACGCCGTCATGGCGGCCGGATCCGAGTCCCGGTCCGCGCAGGCGGACGTCCCGCCGGGCCTCCAGCGCGGCATCGGCGTCTGGACCGCCGCGCAGCGGCAGCGGCTGATCGGGGAAACCGACACCTGCCACCGCTGCGGGCAGGACTTCCCACGCGACCGGCTCGCCCTGGACCACGTCGTCCCGGTCGCCGAAGACCTGACCAGAGCCCTTGACGAGAAGAACCTCGCCCCGGCCTGCGAACCCTGCCAGGCCGCCAGGAGCGCCGAGGAGCAGACGGCGGCCCGGCGTGGCGACGAGATCTCCAGGGCCGTTCCGGACCGGATCGTCGCCATCGAGGCCCGGGGCGAGGAGATGACGTACGACCTCTCGGTGGCGGGTCCCTGGCACAACTTCCTGGCCAACGGCATCGTCGTGCACAACTCGTACAACGAGGAATCCGGCCGCTACCGCGAGCTGCAGCCGGTCTTCTACGTGCCCGACGAGTCCCGCAGGCTCGTCCAGGAGGGGCGCCCGGGCAAATACCGGTTCGTGGAGGGCACACAGGCCCAGCAGGAACTGGTCGGACGCGTCACCGAGGAGAGCTATCGGCACGCCTACGAGGCGTACCAGGAGATGCTCGGGGCCGGTGTGGCCCGCGAGGTCGCCCGGGCGGTCCTCCCCGTGGGCCTGTTCTCCTCGATGTACGCCACCTGCAACGCCCGGTCCCTGATGCATTTCCTCGGCCTGCGCACCCAGCACGAACTGGCCAAGGTGCCGTCCTTCCCGCAGCGGGAGATCGAGATGGTCGGCGAGCAGATGGAGGCCGCCTGGGCCCAGCTCATGCCGCTCACGCACGCCGCTTTCAACGCCAACGGCCGGGTCGCCCCATGAGACCGCACGCAGGTCCGGATCAGCCTGGTGAAGTGTCCGTATTGCGGCATTTGGAGAAGTTCATCTAGCCTGATCAAACGGACCCGGCACTGCTTGAACCCCCGAGCAGGCAGTGCCGGGCTCCGCATTTGTCCTGACTTTCCGGGCACCCCTAGGGCAGACCACACAGGGAGCACCGAGTAGCGTGTTACCCATGGCTCCGACCTCCACTCCGCAGACCCCCTTCGGGCGGGTCCTCACCGCCATGGTCACGCCCTTCACGGCGGACGGCGCGCTCGACCTCGACGGCGCCCAGCGGCTCGCCACCCACCTGGTGGATGCAGGCAACGACGGCCTGATCATCAACGGCACCACCGGCGAGTCCCCCACCACCAGCGACGCGGAGAAAACGGACCTAGTACGAGCCGTACGGGAAGCGGTCGGCGACCGCGCCCATGTCGTGGCCGGTGTCGGCACCAACGACACCCACCACAGCATCGAGCTGGCCCGCGCCGCGGAGCGCGCGGGCGCACACGGCCTCCTGGTCGTCACCCCGTACTACAACAAGCCCCCGCAAGAGGGCCTGTACCAGCACTTCAAAGTCGTCGCCGACGCCACCGGACTGCCGGTCCTGCTGTACGACATCCCCGGCCGCAGCGGCGTACCGATCAACACGGAGACCCTGGTCCGCCTCGCCGAGCACCCGAGGATCGTCGCCAACAAGGACGCCAAGGGCGACCTCGGACGGGCCAGCTGGGCCATCGCCCGGTCCGGCCTCGCCTGGTACTCCGGCGACGACATGCTGAACCTGCCGCTGCTCTCCGTAGGCGCGGTCGGCTTCGTCTCGGTCGTCGGCCACGTGGTCACTCCGGACCTGCGCGCCCTGGTCGAGGCGTTCTCCTCCGGCGACGTCCAGAAGGCCACCGAGATCCATCAGAAGCTGCTCCCCGTCTACACCGGCATGTTCCGCACCCAGGGCGTCATGACGGCCAAGGCCGCGCTCGCCCTCCAGGGCCTGCCCGCCGGGCCGCTGCGCGCACCCATGATCGAGTGCACTCCCGAGGAGATCGAGCAGCTCAAGATCGATCTTGCCGCCGGCGGGGTACAGCTCTGACAACAGACTTGGCAGCACCCGAGCTTCACAACTGAATACGCGGGTCACCGGTGCCCGTAATCCACAACGACAACTGCTTCTGCACGAACGTCACGCGCGCCACGTGCCCACCGGTACGTGGCGCGCGTGGTTGAGGAGAGTCTTTTGAGTCATCCGCATCCTGAACTCGGCTCACCCCCGCCGCTTCCCGAAGGCGGCCTGAGGGTCACCCCGCTCGGCGGTCTCGGCGAGATCGGCCGGAACATGACGGTCTTCGAGTACGGCGGCCGCCTGCTGATCGTCGACTGCGGGGTGCTCTTCCCCGAGGAGGAGCAGCCCGGAATCGACCTGATCCTGCCGGACTTCTCATCGATCCGGGACCGCCTCGACGACATCGAGGGCATCGTCCTCACCCACGGGCACGAGGACCACATCGGCGGAGTGCCGTTCCTCCTGAAGGAGAAGCCGGACATCCCGCTGATCGGCTCCAAGCTGACCCTCGCGCTGATCGAGGCGAAGCTCCAGGAGCACCGCATCCGCCCGTACATCCTCGAAGTCGCCGAGGGCAACCGGGAGCGCATCGGACCCTTCGACTGCGAGTTCGTCGCGGTCAACCACTCCATCCCGGACGCCCTCGCGGTCGCGATCCGCACCCCCGCCGGCCTGGTGGTCCACACCGGCGACTTCAAGATGGACCAACTGCCGCTGGACAACCGCCTCACGGATCTGCACGCGTTCGCGCGGTTGAGCGAGGAGGGCATCGACCTCCTCCTCGCCGACTCCACCAACGCCGAGGTCCCCGGCTTCACCGCGCACGAGCGCGACATCTCCAACGTGCTGCGCCAGGTCTTCGCCGGCGCCCGCAAGCGGATCATCGTGGCCAGCTTCGCCAGCCACGTCCACCGCATCCAGCAGATCATGGACGCGGCACACGAGTACGGCCGCCGGGTCGCCTTCGTCGGCCGCTCGATGGTCCGCAACATGGGCATCGCCCGTGACCTGGGCTATCTGAAGGTCCCACCGGGCCTGGTCGTGGACGTCAAGACGCTCGACGACCTGCCGGACGACCAGGTGGTCCTGGTCTGCACCGGCTCCCAGGGCGAACCGATGGCCGCCCTCTCCCGGATGGCCAGCCGGGACCACCAGATCCGGATCGTCGAGGGGGACACGGTCATCCTGGCCTCGTCCCTCATCCCCGGCAACGAGAACGCGGTCTACCGCGTCATCAACGGCCTGACCCGCTGGGGCGCCAACGTCGTTCACAAGGGCAACGCGAAGGTGCACGTCTCGGGTCACGCCTCCGCCGGTGAGCTGCTGTACTTCTACAACATCTGCCGCCCGAAGAACCTGATGCCGGTGCACGGCGAATGGCGCCATCTGCGGGCCAACGCCGAACTGGGAGCCCTCACCGGGGTCCCGCACGACCGGATCGTCATCGCGGAGGACGGCGTCGTCGTCGACCTCGTCGAGGGCAAGGCGAAGATCTCCGGCAAGGTGCAGGCCGGCTATGTGTACGTCGACGGCCTCTCGGTCGGCGACGTCGGCGAGCCCGCGCTGAAGGACCGCAAGATCCTCGGAGACGAGGGCATCATCTCCGTCTTCGTGGTGGTGGACTCGTCCACGGGCAAGATCACGGGCGGCCCGCACGTCCAGGCCCGCGGCTCAGGCATCGAGGACACGGCCTTCGCCGAGGTCCTCCCGAAGATCACGGAAGCCCTGGAGCGCTCGGCCCAGGACGGCGTCGTCGAACCGCACCAGCTGCAACAGCTCATCCGACGCACCCTCGGCAAGTGGGTCTCGGACACGTATCGGCGCAGGCCGATGATCCTCCCCGTCGTCGTGGAGGTCTGACCCGCCGACGGCTGAACCCGGAGCGGGGTGCCTCGATTTGCATCGAGGCACCCCGCTCCAGTACGTTTACGGCCCTGCCCGAGAGGGAAACCCGGCTGCCTGGTGCGTGTCCGAGTCCACCCGAACGGGCTGGGAATTTCGACTCAGAATCTCTGATAAAGTCGGAAGCGCCGGAAAGGGAAACGCGAGAGCGAGACCCTGGAAAGCACCGAGGAAATCGGACCGAGAAAAGGTCTGATAGAGTCG